>CAUZIZ010000069.1:0-26685 GCA_963579905.1 Acidobacteria bacterium UBA6911
ACGCCCAAAGCACCGAAGTCGAGGTCAGCCTCCAGTTTCCGGACGGTTAGAGGGAGCCGGGGATTCGCCTTCGCCTCCAGGATCCCGAATCGGCCGCTGAACTTCGCCAAGGGCGGGTACTCATCAGTGCGCACGGCCAACGGAAAGCGATTTTCATTGACCAGGGAGCGTCCGGCGTCGTCGTGAAGATCTGCGGGGACCTTGACCAAAAAGTCAGCTCTTGGTGGAAACGGGCCTTTGAATCTGACGCTCTCGACCCGCTCCGATCCCAACTTCTCCGCCTCCCAGATCTTCCCGTCTGCTCTGACCAGGGAAATTCCCTCGGCAGCGTCCCGGGAAATCGGAGCTGAGAAACTCAATCTCATACCTGAAAAAGGAACGCATCCTTCCCTAAACTCCCACCTGGTTGCAAGGATTTCCTCTCGTTCGGAACCCGAAATGATTCGAACGCCGATGCGACTGTGGATACCCTCCACCCTGAAGTAAACCTGGGAAAAGATGCTGTCCTTGGTAGGATCGCCGTCGAGCTGCAGAATAAAAATCTACTCTTCGTTGAGGTTATCTCTCCTTTCCCGAGGAATCGACTCAACAATGGCGGGACCTTCGGTAGAGAACCCGAAGCTCCTTGGGCCCAAGACCTGGGCTCCATTCAAGGTGGCTATACCGTCTCGGAGTCGGAAATCATATTGAATGCCAGCCGGGAGTTCCCGTCCGAAGTCATAGACCCAGTTCAAACCGTCAACCCAGGCAGGCTGTCCCTTTTCGGGACACTGGATCTCGAAGGGAGGTACTACTCCGGAATCCCCAAACGAGACCATCTGCTCAGAAAAGCGGACTCGCACCTGCCGAACCTGCTTGACAACACCTTTAGGTGAGAATGCTTCAACCCTCGGGGCTCGTCTGGTGAGTACCTGTGTGTAGGCGGGGCTCGCCAAGAAAGACAGAAAGAGAAGCTGGCAGAGCCGGTAACGCAAGTAGACCAATGTCCCGTTTCCAAGGTGCGATCCAATGTCACGACGAAAACACATTAGTTCCTCTCAATCTCGGTTACGCAGAGAAGCCATCGGAGCCACGAGAATAGCGGCCAGTGTAACTGGTGTTCACCAACAAAATCACTTTCGTGTTGAGCATCCCGGACCGCCTCTCGACTTGACAGTACGGTGACGGGAGAGTAAGTCGGTCTACGGAGGTCATATGATGAAGGCGCTTATCGCAGTCCTGGTCTTGGCAAGAACCTTCACACTACTTGTCTCTTCTGCAGTAGACGATCACCGAATCCGGGTCAAAACCGGAAAGGTGGTCCAGATCCTTCCCGTGGGCCGCAGTCCCAGCATGATGAAGATGCTCCGGCATCCGGACGGGAGCATCTATCTCAACACACAGAGTACGGATTCTTCGAGGAGTCTGGCGAGAAGTCATGACGACGGTAAGACCTGGACCGTCCTTCCCATCCGTTTTGCCCCGGACGTCCCCGAAGGACAACATGCTGCTGGCTTTGGAATCAGCTCCGACGGTAAGCTCTGGTTGATCCATCAGGGAAATCCGCGCGCCCAGGGTGGAGAGGAACTGCGGTATCGCGACCGTCAGATTTTCGTGGCAACCTCCAGCGACGCTGGCAGGAGCTGGAAAAGCGCTCCATTCGACTTCAGCCATTTTTCACCTGGTGGTGATCAGGACCCCTATAGCGTTGGCCAGGTGGCCTGGTGTTATCCCAACTTCATCGCCGGACCCGACGGCGCCATGAGCTTCTCCATGAGCATGCGCTACCCCGACTGGGATGACTGGATGCAACAGGACCAGTCCAGACCGGGAATACGGGATGTGATGGTGCGAAGCCTGGACGGTGGCAAGACCTGGGCAGACCCCACGGTCGTGCATCAACATGCCACCGAGACCGACTTTGCCGTCGATCCCACGGACCCCAAGCGCATTCTGGCTCTAGCCAGGAAACAGCGTCAGCTCCTGCCCGGAGAGGATCCGCACGAGGTGGCACGACTGACAGGTGCTCCCGCGCCCGGTGAACCCGGTGGAACCTATCCCTACAAGGGATCAGTCTTGCTGGAATCTATTGACGGAGGTCGTACATTTCGGGAGCTCCCCAACAGCTACACGGGATTCTATGCTCACCGAGGGACCATTTATTGGAGTCCGGACGACGTGGTCGTTGTGAGCCACAACATTGGCTACTCCCATGATCTGGTGCCTCCGACAGCGCGTCGATGCATACGAATCAGCCTGGATGGAGGGAGAACCTGGGTAGATGGATCCCCGTCAGGGACCCCCCATCTGAATCAGTCCACCCGCTTTAGTGACATCATTGCCTACAACACCATCGCGCTGGGCAAAGATCGCTTCTTCTCCGCCTACACCATCATGTCAGAGCCTGCCGGAAATCGACGGTTGGGCTCGTGTGAGGGATTCTTCTGGAGCTTGACCAGAGGACCCTAGGGACTCCTGCAGTGGCACGGGCATCCCTGCCCGTGATTCCCGGCCCGCGGAGCCTGAGGCTCCACAATCACGGCCTGGAAGGCCGTGCCACGGTGCTTTTTTGCATCTTGTATCTTGTACCTTGGATTTTCGAGGTTCCGATTCCGAGTGCTTCGAGGAGGATCAATTAGTGAAAAAAGAAAAGCGCATCGCGGTTCTTGCTCTGACGTACCTTCTTATTTACTCCGCCGGGTGTTCCGACAGGGGACGGGAGAAGACGGCTTCCGTCATCGAATTGAAAACGGGAACCCATCTCTTCGCGGACGACTATCTGGTGGTGGACCTGCATCAGGTGTGGCGTAGCCTGAACCGGCCTTCCAAACATCCGGACAATCCTCTGCTCAAGCCGGATCGTCCCTGGGAGGGCTACCTGGCCCTCCAACCAGGCACGGTCATCTTCGACGAGGAAGAGGGACTGTTCAAGATGTGGTACAACGCCCTCGCAAACAACGAGCAACCCGACCTCCAGGACTTTCTCTGCTACGCGACCTCCCAGGACGGGATCCGCTGGGAGAAACCAGATCTGGGCCTGGTGGAGTTTCAGGGATCCAAGAAAAACAATATCTTTCTGAAGCACTCGTTCTGGACGCACTGCGTCATCAAGGACACAGCAGAGTCGGACCCACTGCGGCGCTACAAGCTGCTCTACTTTCAGGCTCGGGACCGGGACCGCTTTGGCATATGGGCAGCCTTCTCTCCCGATGGCAAGCAGTGGACCGACTATCCCGAGAATCCAGTCGTGCCATTCTGGGCCACTGGAGATACCTTTCAGGTCACTCAGGATCCCGAAACCCGACAGTTTATCCTCTACCACAAGACCATCAGCCGCCCCGTGCGCAAGGTCTCCCGAATGGTGAGCGATGACTTTATCCACTGGAGAGGTTCGCGTCAGGTCCTGGAGCCGGACGAATATGATCCTCCCGACACTGAGTTCTACGGGATCTCGGCCTTTCCCTATGCCGGCCAGTACCTGGGCCTAGTATGGATCTATCACACCTATACCCAGTTCATGGACGCTCAACTCGTGTCCAGCCGCGACGGCATCGATTGGGAGCGAGCCGTCGGTCGCAGGCGCTTCTTCCCGCTAGCACCCGATGGCGGGTACCAGAGCGATACCTTCGACAGTGGGATGATCTTCCCTTCCAGCAATCCGATCGTCAAGGACGGAAGGGTGTGGATCTACTACTCCGGCTTCACCAACCTGCACAATGCCCCTTCCGAGGATCACGACGGGAAGATCGGCCTGGGCACCCTGCGACAAGATGGATTCGTGTCCCTGGATGCGACCAGCGAGGGCTCGGTGCTGACTCCTCCCCTGAAACTCAAGGGATCGTCTCTCTGGGTGAACATGACCTCCCTAACCGCCGAGAGAATCAACTTCAAACGGGACAGTGGAAAAGAACTCTACAACCAGCTCTTCACCGGCAATCCATCGGCCAGCGGGTACCTTCGGGTGGAGATCCAGGACTCGGAAGGGCGCGCCCTGGCCGGCTATGAAGCATCCAATTGCCGACTGCTGGAAGACACCAGCGTCTACCAGGGTGATTCCTTCTACTCGGAAGCCAGAGCCGGAGGAGACATCTACCAGCAAGTCTCGTGGGAGGGTGGCGGGAAACTATCAGGTATTGGAGATCAGACGGTCCGGCTCAAGTTCATCCTGGGCAATGCCAAGCTCTATTCTTTCAGACTGGAGTAGACACTCGGACATCGTCTTTCTCTAAATGCTTCATCCTGGCGTCGCCCGAGGCGGCTGCTTCACTGCTTTCGACTGCGTCAGCGGAAAGGCTGGCCAAGGGCAATCACAGAGACGCCAACAAACGGTAGGGGACTACCGAGTGGCCAGTTCGCGCTCGATTGCCTCCACCACAGAAACATCGTCGGGTCGAGTTCGGCACGCGAACCTTGCGACGATCTTTCCTTCGCGACTGAGCAGGAATTTCTCGAAGTTCCAGCTGATCGCACCGGACCCTTCGGGCTTCGTCTCCAGCGCCGTGAGATGCTTGTACAGGCCGGACGCTTCCTCGCCATTAACGTCGATCTTGGCGAACATGTCGAATTCGACGCCGTAGTTCTTGGTGCAGAACGTACGGATTTCTGCTGCGTCCCCAGGCTCCTGAGCGCCGAACTGATTGCAGGGAAAGCCCAGAACTGCCAAGCCCCGATCGGAGTACTTCTGGTGTAGTGCCTGAAGTTGGGCATACTGAGGGGTAAGGCCGCATTGGCTGGCCACGTTGACGAACATGACGACCTGACCGAGATAATCCCGCAGTTCCACCCGCTTACCGTCCAGGGACATCACGGTGAAGTCGAGCGCATCAGGCACCTCGCCCTCCTCTCCGCTGCCGAATGCGAGAGCGGCCGCGACTACCAAAGGACTCAAGAGCAGGGACAATAGGGAAAAGGGCATGTTTAACATTGGACAAACCTCCATCGTTAGACAACTCATCGGAGACAATACTATCCCAGACCGCTTTTGCTTGCTCTGATGTGGGAAGGTTGATCGGTTGTGGAGCTTCCTCATGAAGAAGCCAGGCAAACGCGAATCTGGGGTTCATATGAGGGATGTCGGTTGAGTAATGTGGATCCTGGGATTCCTTCTACTTTTCCTCTCCGTCCCAGGCCTACAGGGCCAGACTGCCGCTCCAGTCACTGCTGAGAACGTACAGCTGCCTCCTCCGCAGCCGCTTCCCTTCAACCACAAGGTCCACGTCAGCCTCGGCCTCGAGTGTCTGAGCTGCCATCCCATCGAGGGTCCAGGAATCAAAGCCGGTCTGCCCGCCGAGACCCAATGCATGCTTTGCCACGCCAGCATCAAGAAGGACAGCCCAGCGATCCAGAAACTGGCGACACACCAGTCCTCCGGGAAGCCCTTGCCCTGGACCAGGATCTATACTGTCCCCAGCTATGTCTGGTTCTCGCACCAATCCCACCATCAAGCGACAGGCCTGGACTGCGAGTTGTGCCACGAAAAAGTGGCGGAACGCGACGTCCTTGTCAAGGAAAAGCCGACCTCGATGGAGTTCTGTATGGACTGCCACGCCGAGCGGGTCGCTCCCACCGGCTGCGATTTCTGCCATGGAAACGCTGAGTAGCAAAAAGGGAGGTGAATCGTGCTGGCAGGCCCGGAATGGAAAAGGGGGAGCAGTTGGAATGAAGAAGTCGAGGTTTGACCTAGAGGTTTGACCTAACGGAAGCATGCTTTGGGACTGTGGTCTTCCTGCTGGTCCTTTCTGCACTTCTGGCCGAGAGTGCTCCATCTGCGAGCAGTCCCCAGGGTAATCCGGCTCAAGCGGAACAGCGAGATTGGATCAGCGTGGATGGAGACCGGGGTTACATGCGCTACTCCACGCTCGATCAGATCAACCGCAAGAATGTGGACAGCCTGAAGGTCGCCTGGGCCTATCGCACCGGGAAACTGAAGGGCAGGAGGGGTAAGATCATCGAGTGCACTCCGATCGTGATCGATGGAGTGATGTATATCACGACCGCTTATCTGAAGGTGGTGGCGCTGGACGCGGCCAGCGGTCGGCAACTGTGGAAGTTCGATCCTCCTCCCTACCCAACGGTGGGAGACGGGAAGCTTGCACGAGTGGCTTCGGCGGGCGTGAATCGAGGGGTTGCCTACTGGTCGGATGGGAAAGAGGAGGGAGAGCGGCGCATTTTACACGCCTCGGCCGACAGCCGCATTTTCTCTCTTGATGCCCGGACCGGCAAGCCGGACCCGAGCTTCGGCCGAGGGGGGTCTTGGAGCTTCGCGAGGGAATTGAACGAGACATCTCGCGTCTTCGCTACGGTCCCACATCTCCGCCAGCCATCTATCAGGATATCTTCATTATCGGCGTCTCCAGTGACGAGGGGCCGGGCCCGGTGGCACCCGGAGATGTACGAGCTTTCGATGTCCGCTCCGGCCGGGAGGTCTGGCGCTTCCACACCGTTCCGAGGCCGGGTGAGTTTGGCAACGACACCTGGGAAGGAGACTCTTGGAAGGACCGGAGCGGCGCCAATGCCTGGGGCGGCGCCAGTCTCGATGAGAAGCGAGGCATGGTCTTCGTCGGCCTGGGATCGGCCGCATATGATTTTTACGGTGGCGATCGAAAAGGACAGAACCTGTTTGCGAATTCGGTGGTGGCGCTTGATGCCAGCACGGGACGGCGCATCTGGCATTTCCAAACCCTGCATCATGACCTCTGGGACCACGACCTGGCGGTGTATCCCAACCTGGTCCGGGCGACGCACGCTAGCAAGCAGATCGACGCCGTCGCTCAGGTCGGCAAGCGGGGTTACGTATTTCTATTCGATCGAGTCACCGGCAAGCCACGGTTCGAAATCGAGGAGCGGCCCGTGCCGCCCTCCGACGTTCCCAGTGGGGAGGCCTGGCCAACTCAACCCATCCCGGTCAAGCCCCCGCCTTCGCACGCCAGAACTACGGTGAGGATGGCCTGACGAACATCTCTCAGCAGGCTCACGATGCTGCGCTGAAACAGTATCGGAAGATTCGTTCCGGCTCGGCCTTCAATCCGCCGAGTCTGGAGGGGACCCTGATCGTTCCGGGATTCTACGGCGGGGCCGGCTGGTCGGGAGCCTCCTTCGATCCGACTACCGGAGTCCTTTACGTCAACTCAAACAATGTATTACACGTCCTGACCCTGGGCAAGGCGAAGCCCGGGAAGGTCTACCCCTACAAGCGCATCCCCTCGCCACTCTTCCGCGATGATGAGGGTTATCCAGCCAACGACCCGCCCTGGGGGGTGCTGATGGCCATCGACCTCAACCAGGGAGAGTTTCGGTGAGAGATGCCGCTGGGAGAGTATCCGGAGCTCACAGCACGTGGAATTCCACCCACGGGAACCTTGAATTTCGGGGAAAGTATCGTCACCGGCGTCGGACTCGTTTTCATCGGAGCCAGTGGAGACGAAAAGTTCCACGCTTTCGACAAGGGGACGGGCCAGATCCTGTGGGAGTATTCGCTTCCGGCCGGCGGCTATGCCACGCCCAGCACCGACATGGTTGATGGGCGCCAATTTGTCGTGATCGCAGCCGGTGGAGCTGGCTACATTGGAACCCCGGTCGGGGACTCCTTCGTGGCCTTCAGCCTGCCGTGACAGCACGGCCAGGGGCGCTACGCGGAGACCCAGCCACATTACGAGCGGGCGCTTGAGATTCGAGAAAAGACGCTGGCGACGGGCACATTCCACATAAACTCCGTATACTGTTAGGCTGAATCGGATGACTAAGCTGAAACTTCAAGAATACGTCGCACGTCTCCTGTCCTCCGAAGGTGCCGCCAACGGGTAAACTACCAGCGTTACGAAGCCAAGTTCCGAGGAGAGAGCTGGACAACTCTTCCCCACGCAGTGACGCACGATATCGCCTATGCTCGACCGAAGTTTCGCTCTCGAATGGGGCAGCACCGCTGGGGGGCCACTAACCTGAAACTTCAGCCGCGAGGAAGCGAAGCAGCCTTCGCCAGATGACAGAGCCGTGACTGTCAGGGAGCGGGGCCCGACAGGGACCATATTCCCCAAGGCGCTTCTAGGTTAAAGGAGTGCATACCGATGTCAATCGGGTGTACCTCTTAAGTTGGAGCACCGGATCTCACTCCCTCACGGTCATGGCTCTGTCAGGGTGGCTAGAGATGATCATGGCTGCGGCAATCCAAGTTTCTTTCTCGAATGATCCGGTGCAGCCGGTGGCGGGACTAACATGAAAAATCTCTATCGGGCATTTGGCATCTCACTTTTGACTCTGTACTCCCTTGCCTCCGATGCCTCCGACTACAACACTTTGATGCCGCAGGAGGTGGCAGAGGGTTGGGTTCTTCTGTGGGACGGCGAAACCGAATACGGCTGGGAGTGGCACGGGGATGCGCGCTGGAAGATCGAAGACGGAGTCCTTCTATCCGATGGCGGTGGCTCCGGTTGGCTGGGCACCACTAGCAGGTTTGCTGACTTCGAGCTGAAGGTCGAATTTCGCACCGCGGCGGATGGAAACAGCGGCATCTTTCTGCGCTCCTCCCGAAGGGGCCCCCCCCACCAGACCGGCTACGAATTGCAGATCGCCAACCATCACCCGAATGGCTTGAACACGGGAAGCCTCGTCCACTATGTCCAGGCTGAGCCCGCCCGGTTCGAGGGCGCCCAGTGGAACCAGTACGAAGTTCGTGCCGTGGGAAGCCGCTTCGTCGTGAAGCTCAACGGGACAGAAGTCCTCGACGCCAATGACTCCTCGCATGCCGAGGGTGTCGTTGGCCTGCAATACAATGTGGACCAGCCCATCGAGTTCCGCAACATCAAGCTCAAGCCTCTGGGATTGAGTCCCTTGTTCAACGAGCAGGACCTGAGCGGCTGGCAGAAGGTCGATCGTCCCAACCGGAACGACGTACATGAGTGGTCGGTAAGAGAAGGAATCCTCCACGTCGAGAAGGGAGCCGGCCAGCTGGAGACAGAGAAGGAGTTCAAGAATCTGGTGCTACAGCTTGCGATCCGCACCAACCCACCCGGGCCCGATCACCATCCCAACAGCGGTGTCTTCTTCCGGGGGGAGAAGGGAGTCTTCTGGAGCGGCTACGAGTCCCAGATCCGCAATGAGTTCCGCAACGGCGACCGCAAGCAACCCCATGACTTTGGCACGGGAGGACTGTACTTTTACGTCCCCACCCGCGAGGTCATTCCCAACGATGGAGAGTTCTTCTACAAGACAGTCGTCGCCCACGGGCGCCACCTAGCGGTCTGGGTCAACGGCATCCAGACCAGCGACTGGGAAGACCCCCGCCCACCCGGGAACAATGCCCGCCGCCAGGCTCGCCTGGTCCCCGGAGTCATCAGCCTCCAGGCCCACGATCCCACCACCAACCTGGACTTCAAAGAAATCCGGGCTGTGGAACTACCGGAGCGCTAGCCGAAGTAGGAGGACGGTGTTTCGGCCATGCGAATCGCCAGTGGTGGCGTGAGCAGGGGCTGCTATCCGACGATCCCTTTGCTCGCTAGCTCCTTCACTGCCGCCACCGCCCTGTCGATCTCCTCCATGGTGTTGTAGATGTTTGGGCACAATCGGACTCCAGAAAATTTCCCCTCCAACCCGCCGCCCCCTATCCGGTGCTTGCTGTAGAGGTATTTGGCGGCGGCGCTCGGAGTCACTCCGGCGATCGAGAAGATAACGACGCCCGCACTGAACTCAGGCTCCCGCGGGGTCTTGAGGCGCACCCCGGGAATGCTCTCGAGCTCCGTCTTCAGAGCAGCTGCGAGCTCCCGAATCCTCCCCTCCACCCTGTCCACCCCGATGGATTGGTGGAACTGGACCGCCCGCCCCACGGCAGCCAGCGTGGGATCGTCCCGCTGTCCCAAAGACTCGAACTTGCGCGCATCCTGTTGACGCTCCTCGCTCCACCCCGAACCCACGATCAGGGGCCAGAGCTGAGCTATCCGCTCGCGGCGCACATAGAGCACTCCCGCCTCCTTGGGCCCCATCAGCCACTTGTGAGCACTACCGGTGTAGAAGTCACAGCCGATCGCGTGAAGGTCCACCCTCAAGGAGCCAAAGCTCTGAGCCCCGTCAATCAGGGTGAGAATTCCCCGCTCCCTTGCCAGACGACACAGCTCGGAGACGGGCAGCTGCACACCAGAGATGTTCGAAGCATGGGTCATGGAAAGAACCCGTGTCTTGGAGGTTAGCGCCTCCCGAAAGGGTCGGACCAGATCGTCCTGGGTTTTCACGGAGGCGGGAGTGCTCACACGTTTGACGGTGAAGTCGTGACGGCGACTCCGCATGTCCCACGCCACGTTGTTGGTGGGATGATTCTATTCCCAGAGAACCACCTCGTCACTTGGACCCAGGTCGAGCCCGTTGACCACCACATTGTTCGCCTCCGAGGTGTTGCGCACGATCGCGATCTCCTCGGGGACAGCGCCCAGTAAGTCGGCCAGAGCTCGGCGCGAGGACTCCCTGAGATCGAGGAATTTTCGGCGGTTATTGGAGGACGCATCCCCGTCCATATCCCGAGTCAACTCCAGGACCATTGCCTGGACCGGGTAGGGAGAAGGACACAGGTTGGCAGCGTTCATGACGCTGACGCCGGGGTCCAGGGGAAACTGGGACTTGACCAGATTCCAGAAGGATTCCCCGACTGCATCTCCGGGCGGCCGAGAAGCTCTGACGAGGGGACTGGCAACGGCTGCCCAGCCCAGCCCTCCGGCCATTCTCTTCAGGAGCTTTCGCCTGGACCACGCCCAGGTTTCCTCGGAAAAATTGTGAATAAGGGTGGCTGGTTCCATGATGAAGCCTTTCTCTTTCTGCTCGTGGGCTCGCAGTGATGGGTCGTATGTGTCCAGAATAGCACTCCGGAAAAATGATAACTACTGGGTAGCTTGGGTCCCGGGTAGCGGCCCAGCGTCTCAGCCCTTGCCTTTGCTCCGACTTCATCTCTTGATTGCTCAAGGCACTCGCCCAACGCAGTCCAGTGAGTCGATAGTCCGTTCTTTGATCAAGGTTCCAGGTCTGTTCCGCCCCCGCTTCGCTGCCCCATTCGAGAAATAACCTTCCGGCTACTGGGGATTTGTGCGTCACTGCGTGGGGAAGAGTTGTCCGGCTCTCTCCTCGGAACTTGGCTTCATGTTGCTAACGGGTCGAGTCGTTTGCGGCTCTGTTGGAGTTGGCTTCGTAACGCTGGTAGTTCACCCGTTGGCGGCACCTTCGGAGGACAGGAGACGTGCGACCTATTCTTGCCTTAGTGGCCCCCCAGCGGTGCTGTCGCATTCGAGAGCAAAACTTCCCGATCCATGCAAGCCTGAAGCGCAAGCGAGGGGTTGGGGAACACCCCGAATCCCCCCGGCTTGGATGCCTTACCGGGCCTTGGGCCGCTTCGTCCCCCCATTGCGCTGCCCTCCAACCCCTCGCTCGCGCTTCAGGCTTCCTCACGTTTCGCATTATTGAGCGACCTGCAGGTGCGAGTTCCGAATGAAGTTTCAGCTTAGAGCGACACAAACTGGGATGGGCAAAGGCAAGCATAAGACGCCAACCAGATACCCTGGCTAGCCTGACTAGCCGGGATCGCGACTGCCCAGCCGGCGATAGATCCGCCGCGCTTCCTCGAACTGCGCGAAGACGTGATCCTTTTCCTTCTGCGACCGCCAGCCCGGCCATTCCTCGGCCATCTGCTGAAGCTTGTCAATCCGGCGAATCGAATAGTCCGCGGCAGCACGGCTTCTCACGGGCTGATCTCCAACTGTGACCCAGACGGGATTGGTGAAACCGAGGGCATAGGCGACATCGAGCGGAAATCGCTCCGCCGGAGATCCCTCCGCGCGAAGGTGGTACCAACCGCTCCGAGTAACCGATAGCGTCTTTTTGAAGTCAGCGCTTTTCCGGTTGGCGCTGAGCGGGATCTCCTCGACGATCTGGCCGTTGAACACCAGGAAAACTCTCTGGAGCGGAGTGATGCAGCTCACCTGGGCGTCGATCTCTACCTGGGCTCCACCCGATGGCAGCTCCACCGTCTCACCGGGGAGGGCACCCGAGACCCGGAGCTCCACCTGGGGTCCGGTGGAGACGAAGAAATTCCCCGCTCTCAAGCCCTCGAGCAAGGCATCCATATCCAGACCGCGTTGACCGGTGTAGACGTAGGTTCGAACCGAGCCGATGAGCTTGCTCCGGTGCAAGTCGCTGATTGAGTCCTCGCCTCCGGTCGCGGTGACCCTGAGGCCATTGTTCCAGATGGCGTAAAGCGGATGAAAAGCGGCGCGCGACGAGCTGGCCCACTCGATACAATCCGTGGTTCCCAAGGCGGCATCCACCATGAGGCCTTTGGCTCCACCAAGTTCGTGTTCCAGAGGATCCGCCTCGCCCCCAAAGGCGTGAACGTAGCCCACGGTCGCCCCCTGCTCCTTCGCCTTCCGGAACATGTCCGTGTTGCTGGGGTAGAGACTCTCGATGGCGGTTCCCTCGTAGCCGGTAGTGAAAGGAGAGATCAGATGGTCCTTTAGACCCAGCATGAAGACGTGTCCGTAGAAGGGTGGGCGGTATTCCTCTCCTATGAGCAGCATCCGGTCTTCAGTAGAAAGCCGGTGCGGGCGCCCTCCGGGAACGAAGAACTGGTAATCGAGAATGCGGTTGTCCTTGTTGGCTATCAGCTCGTTGACCACGTCCATGTCCTCGGCGTCCGACATCATCATCAGATTTTCGAGAGTGTTGTGGAGATTCCCCCCGTAGTTCATATGGACATGCGTCGAGCCGCTATACCACCCCTTCGCCGCCATATCAGTCACGCGCTTCAAGCTCACCGTGGCCTCGGTTACCTGGTTGGCTGCAATATCCAAGTCTAGTGTTTCCGGCAAGAACTCAAACCCCTTGACTACGGTGAGTTTCACTTTGCCGACGGGCAGGGCCTGCTTGAAACTCCCGGTCGTATGAAACACGGAATAGCCCCCCTGACGGGCCACTCGCGCATAGGCGTCAACAGGAGCGTAGAACTTTGCCGTCGGAGCCAGTCAGGTGAAACATCGGGTGAGGAGTGGTACTTCTCATTGTAGGTCAGCTCCCGCGCCGCACCGCTCGTGGGATCGACTCTCCAGACAGAGCCGCTCATCGCCACGGCAATCTATTTACCGTCGGGCGACCAGTCCGGAGCCCAGGGCGTGGAGCTCGGGGCCGGCGGAAAATAGAAATTGAACATGTAGTTTTGCCCCTGCTTCGAAGACGGATAAGGTCCTCTCTGCTGTCCGGAAAGCAGCGCAGACCAGGTCAAGAGAGTCAAGAAAAGAGGGGCAAGAAGCGGTTTTCGTACTCGTCGCGGGCACTTCGAATCCCCGTTTTGTTCATGTCTACTCCTCCCGCTACCGACGTAAAACGTCGGTATTATCGAAATCTGGAAGATCTCCAAGAAAGCGCTATCCAGACGACTCATGGAGCCAAGGCGTGTGGCTTAGACCGATGATAAGGCCTTCCGGACTGATGAGTCGAGCGATCGTTTGCTTCCAGGGCTCTACCTTCGCAGGGTGAAGAAGCTGGTAACCCTTCGCTTCAAGTTCCTTTGAGGCGACATCAACATCCGCCACTTCGAATTCGAGATTCTCCTGCGGTTGCGGGATATTGCTCGACCACTCATCAGTTCCGAAGCAAGCCTTTTCAGCGTCGCTGATGGACCAGAGACTAAAGTGTTTAACTCCGCCGAGGTCTTCGGTCATTGGATAGGTACCCTGTAGGGGCAGATTGAGAGCGTCAACGTATAGACGCTTGCTGGCTGCCATGTCACTTACGATTGGCGAAAAACCGGCTACGAAGAGAACTTCTAGGGTTAGCTCCTCTGCTGACTCAGACTACCGGTCCGAATGACCGGGGCATCGCATGGCAGGGTTCAAGCCTCTTGCAGATCATCCCGCAACAATTTCTCAACTTAGGCAAGAATCTTCTTGGCTACCACTCCTGCTACGTCGGTCAGCCGGAAATCGCGCCCACTATAGTGGTAGGTGAGTTTTTCGTGATCCAATCCCAACAGGTGGAGCACCGTCGCGTGGAAATCATGGATGTGCATCCGATCTTCGACCGCATGATAGCCAATCTCGTCGGTGGCCCCGTAGATAAAGCCCCGCTTGACGCCCCCTCCCGCCATCCAGATTGAGTACCCGTAGGGATTGTGGTCACGCCCATCTCCCCCCTGGGAGACAGGTGTGCGGCCGAACTCTCCGGCCCAGATCACCAGGGTGTCCTCCAGCATGCCTCGGGCTTTGAGATCCTTCAGCAGTCCGGCGATGGGCTTATCCACCTGCCTGGCGTTTTCGGTGTGCTTTTCGTAGAGCTGGCTGTGCTGATCCCACTTGTAGCTATGGGTACACTGGGTGAATCGAACACCACGCTCGGCCAGCCGCCGCGCGAGTAGGCACTGCCAGGCAAACTCGCTGGTGAGATCATCATCCAGTCCATAGAGTTTCTTGGTCTCCTCCGTCTCCTTCTCGACCTCGAACGCTTCCGGCGCTATGGTCTGCATTCGAAACGCCAACTCGTAGGCTTGAATACGTGCCTCCAGCTCAGGGTCGTGCCTGCGCAGATCGGCATGGCGGCGATTGATGTTCTGCAGCATGTCCAGCTCATAGCGCTGCTGCTCGGGCGAGAAGCCCCGCTGGACCAGGTACTCGATGGGTGTGTCCTTGAAGTCCTTGACCTTGAGTCCGGAATGCCCGATCGGAGTCCCCTGATAGGCTCCGGGCAGGAAGGCCGAGCTCCAGTTCTTAGCGCCCCCATGAGAGAGAGCGGGCTTGATCGTAAGATAGCCAGGAAGATTCTGATTCTCGGTACCCAAACCGTAAACCGCCCAGGAGCCAAGACTTGGTCGAGTGAAGGTGCTGGATCCGGTAAAAGTCTGAAGCAGAGCCGCTCCATGGTCCACACCCTCACCTACCATCGAGCGAATCACACAGAGGTCATCGACACAGGTTCGAACGTGTGGAAACAGATCGCTGACGGGAATGCCGCTCTCACCGGCCCGCTTGAAGTCCCATTGCGGCTTCATCAGCGGACCCGGCGGACTGTCGTCAAAAGCCAACGGCCGTGTGATAGGCAGCGGCTTTCCGTGATCCCGATAGAGGCGAGGCTTGGGGTCCAGGATGTCGATGCTGGATGGCCCCCCGTGCATAAAGAGAAAGATCACCTGCTTGGCCCTGGGCTCGAAATGGGGGAGTTTGCTGGCAAGCGGGGCGATTGGCTTGCTGGCCGCCTCAATCCGAGCCTGCTCCGCCATCAGTCCGGCCAATCCCAGAAAGCCGAACCCACAAGCTGTATCCCGTAACATGGAGCGGCGAGTCACCAGCGGCGGGCGCCTCAGAAGTTTCCACGGATTGTCATTCATAAGCTCATCTCTTAGGGTCTGCGCAAAAATAACTTGGCATTTTGGCATCTCAGCTTCACACCATCTTCGGCCGCTCCTCAATCGAGAAATCCTCAACGTAGACCCGGCTACCTTGAATCATCGCGATGAAGACTTCAGTCCCACTTACTCCTCGGAACCTGGGCTCATTTTGCTAACGGCTCAAGTCGTTCGCGGCTCTGTCGGACTTGGCTTCGTAACGCTGGTAGTTCATCCGTTGGCGGCACCTCGGAGAACAGGAGACGTGCGACGTTCAGACGTTTCGACGTGCGACGTATTCTTCAACTTTCAGCTTAGCCTTAATCTACGTAGATGAACTCATTGGACGCCATCAGGATACGGCAAAAGCTGTACCAGGCATCTAAATCGGCGGCCGAGTTCGAGAACGCTTCGCGAAAGCCTCGAACATAGTTCGCGCCAGCCTGCAGCTCTTCCTCCCGAGCTCTACGGTTCAGAGTGATCAGATAGATCCTTTGCACTCGCCGAGCTTCGTCGGATTCCTTACCCATCAGCGAAGATGCCAGGTTGCGGGCTCTCTGGGCGACAAACTCGCTGTTCATCATGAACAGCGCCTGCGGCGCCACGTTCGTGCTCGCACGCTTGCCCATGCTCATCACCGCGTCCCCGAAGTCGAACAGATTGAGGAGAGTCGGTAAGTTGGCACGTCGCAAAGGCAGATAGACCATGCGTCGATCAATCGTCTCAGGATTCAAACTCAAACGCTTACTGCTATTTTCTCCGTCAGTGCCGAAGCCGCTCTGAAGCGTGCCGCCCATGGTCAGGTCCAACGAACCATCTATGGCCAGTAGCCCGTCCCGGATTTCCTCCACCTCGAGGCGGCGCCGGCTGAAGTGCGACAGCAGCTTGTTCTCCGGGTCGTCCCGTTTTTTGTCGCTGGGTTCATTCCTGGCCTCGCTGCTCATGCCGTACGCGGCGGAGTGCATGATCAGACGATGCATCTTCTTGATGGACCAACCTCCGTCAACGAAGCGAAGCGCCAGGTAGTCCAACAGCTCCGGGTGAGTAGGCCGGGCACCGAGCTTTCCGAAGTTGTTTGGTGTGTCGACTAGACCCTCGCCGAAATGCCACTGCCAGATCCGGTTCGCCATGACTCGAGACGTCAAGGGATGGTCCGGGCGAGTCAGCCATTGTGCTAGCTGTAGGCGACCGCTTCCTTTCCAGGCTGGTGGCGATTCACCCCTCTCCAGAATAGAGAGGAAGGCTTTGGGAGCCTCTTCGCCTGGGTTGTTGTAATCGCCCCGCACAAACACTTTTTGCTGAACCGGCTCCCCGTCCTCTACAGCGCAAGCCATATCTGGTTCCGGGGACAGACTCTCTTCCAGCTGCTTAAGCTCTGCTCGCAAATGTGCCAGCCGCTGCCGGGATTCGGTGGAGAAGACCTTCTCCTGCGCGGCTTCACTCAAGCTGAAGGGGCCACCTTCTTCGAATTGGACCTCGTGGAAAAAACGGTCGCTTCCGGCCTCGAAGACGGGCTTCGGCGGCGGCGGCATGTTCATCTCTTTGAGCATCCTGCGAACCTTGATCCGCCAGTCCTCCAGCACTTTGCTCCACTCTTCCAGTCGCGCTTGGAAACGTGCCTGGTAGCCGCGCGCCGTTTCCTCTCGATCTTCTTTCAAGGCCTCGTGCCACTGCCTGAGATGCGGACGCTTTACCGCTCTCGGCTCGAGGTAGGCCCGCCACTTTTCCAGGATGGCCGGCTCCAGCCTCTTCTCCCGGGCGATTTCCTTTGCCTGTCCCTCTTGCCCAGTTAGTAGGCTGGCAGCCAGCATGTACTCCGCCAGACGCGGGCTCAAGCGAGCGTTGAAACGTGCCAGTTCCTGGTCGACAACGTCGTCGACTTCGAGCTTTTTGTTGCTGATCCTCTCCTTGTGATCGGTGTACCGAAGGTACTCTTCTTCGGCAACCAACGGGGTGAAGAGAAGCCTGGAAACATGGTTGCCCACCCTGTTGAAGCTTCGGGTACTGGCAAACATACCGAGCATCGAATAGTAGTCTTTCGTCAGAATTGGGTCGAACTTGTGGTCATGGCAGCGGGCGCAGGTAACGGTCAGACCCAGGAAGCCCTTCGATACGACATCGAGTTGTTCATCGTGGACATCGTAGAGCATCCGCTTTTTGTCTTGCTGTGCGATGGCCTTGGGACCCAAAGCGAGAAAGCCGGTGGCGACGATCCCACGGCGATTGATACTACCCGGCTCATCTGGGGGAAGGAGATCCCCTGCCACCTGTTCGCGCACGAACTGATCGTAGGGCAGGTCCTGGTTGAAGGCACTGATAACGTAATCTCGGTAACGCCAGGCATAGGGATAGCGATGGTCCTCATCGTTGCCCGTCGAGTCGGCATACCGAGCTACATCGAGCCAGTGCCTTCCCCAGCGCTCGCCATAGCGCGGTGAAGCGAGTAATCGATCGACCGCCGCTTCGAAAGCTGTCGGTGAGTCATCGTCCAGGAAATCGGAAATCTCTTGCTCGCTGGGAGGCAAACCGGTGAGATCGTAGGTGGCCCGTCGCAGCAGGGTTGCTTCATCTGCGGGTGCAGCGGGCCGGAGGCCCTCCTTCTCGAGCTGCGCCAAAATGAACCGATCAATGGGAGATTTCACCCAGGTTTCATGCTTCACCTCGGGCAGCAACGGCTCTTGGACCTTCTGAAAGGACCAAAAGCGTCTCTCCTCCTTGGAGAATCTCCCAGGTCCTGAGTCGTCACGGACCACTGTCGCCACCTTTACGCCAGGCCACGGTGCGCCTGACTCAACCCAATCGGTAAGGAGCGAAATCTCTTCCTCAGCGAGCTTGCCAGCCGGCGGCATCTTGATGGGGCCTTGATAGCCGATTACCTCCAACAGACGGCTCTTTTCGGGGACTTCGCTAGAGACGATGAGAGCGTTCTGTCCCCCACGCCTGAAGCCCTCGCCGATGGAGAGATCGAGTCCGGCTGTTTTCAGCTTAGAGCTGTGACAGGCTTGGCACTTGTCAGCCAGGAGCGGTCGGATTTTTTCTTCGAAGAAATCCTCTTGTCCGAGATCTTGGGCCGCCAGGGGAAGCGCGATAAGCTGGGCTGCAACAAGAAATCGGATAGAGCGATGCATAGGATGTAAGCGGCAAGTGTACCAAATCGACGTTTGTTCCTAAATCGAAGCTGTTTTACGCCAAACCCACTAGGACTAGGCGACAACCTGGCCTGTCCTTAGCCATGCAACCAGAGGTCGGTCGATCCTCTGTCAGCTTCGACTCTGTTTGAGCGGTACTTCCTTCTCGGATAGGTCTCCCAACGCCGTCAGTTTCCAACGGAACTGTTTGGACAATCTAACCTCTGCTGTTGCGACCCAGATGGGACGTGGCAGCTTGACTCCGTAGGAGGGCGAAAACCAACCCCCGCGCTCTTCCCAGCTGAGCGGCGCATCCGTGTCCACCTGGATCTGAACAGTAGATCCATCATCCCAAACAAAGGCCACCGCTGAACCCAAGTACTTTACCGTTTTGGCACCGACAGCTCCATGGAAAAAGACTTCAACAAAATGATCGCGGGCTCCCTCCAGTTGATCCACGACGAGGATTTCAGGTCGGTCCCGACGGAAATCCACGTGGCGATAAACCATCACCGGATCAGTGAGTCGTCGATAGCCAGTATGGCCTCCCTGGACAGTCTGAACCGCGTCCCCGGAGGTAAAACGCACTTTCGAAGGCCGAGCATCATCTCGCAGACTCCATAGAGCCTGGGAAGAAGGAAACCGATTGATCTCCTGGTGGTCGATACGGATCGTATTGTGAAAGGCAGATCTCGAGCACCAGGCGCTGGTAAGCAGTGGAAGCCTCGATGTCGACACCCTTATCGTCAACTTGAAGCCGAATCTCCTGTTCCAAAAGACTGGCTCCCTGTTCTAGCCATCCTCGGGCCTCAGGTACTGCGGAAAAGATCGATCCACAAGCGACCATGCCTAAAGCATCTGAGATGAAGTGGTTGCCATTGACAGAACCGGTCTCCAGGTTCTCAGAAATCCAGAGAACGTGCTGGTACAACGAGAGAAGAATTTCTTCCCGAAATTCATCTCCCAGGGGTGCGTCATCAAAGAAATCCAGTGCCCATATCCAGCTCAAAGCCCTCAGCGCAACCTCCATGGCACACGACCAATTCACACCCAATCCGACCGGGTTGGAACGCATCCAAGAGCGGACCTGGTTCTTGAATTCCCTGACGTAGGACTCCTCACGAAAGACAATCCAGGCTCTGCCCAGCGCAACCAGGTGCTGACAGCGGGAGAGTTCCCAGGGGACCTTGACGTCGCTCGGCTGCCCGAGTTCAACATATTCGATGAGATGCGAAGGTTGGAGTTCCCAGCGCCGGCCCGACTTGAAGTCCCAATGCCAATCGATCTCCGGACCAAGAGACGTCGCCCCCGACCCGAGTAGATCGAACTTGTGTGCTAAATCTTTCTGTGCCGTTTCTTTGAGTGTCTCTGTCTGCTTCGGGTAATCAGTTCGCATTACCTCGGCCAGACTCTTCCTCTCTGACTTCGAGAGGAGAAAACCTTTCGACGAGACCTCCGACCAGACCTCAGCTAGACTTTTTTTACCCGCAAGGTACGCCAGCTCAGCTCCGGTCAACTGCATCAGCCTGCGCCGAAGTCTTCCGGCCCGAGCCCAACGGAAAATCTCGGTCAGACCGCGCCTGACAAGATAGCGGAGAAGCATCCCGGCAGCTCTTCTTGCCAAGTCGAGCAGCTTCACGTGACTCGTGTACCCCAAGACGCCTTCGATCCACGAGTCAAACCAGGCTACGGCATTATAGAAGGTCCAGATATAGAGTGCGAAATCGGCCTGTCCCCTACGGTGACGCTGCAGTATGTTCAAGACCTGAGATCGATCGGCGGGAAAGAAGTCGAAAAAACGGCTGGGCTCCAGCTCCGACTGGACCACTCTTCCGAACTCCCCTCTCAGCCATTTGTCCATGGGTGCCCCGAAGCCCTGCTTGGGTCGATCAATGATCTTGTCAGGCACAAGTCCGCGCACGGCTTCCTTGAGTATGGATTTCAAGATCCCACCGTGAACGTGCGAACCGAACTTCCAAACTGTCTCGTCATCAAGGCAGCATTGACAGTCGAGTCAACGCCACCGGAGAGAAAAACCCCATAGGGAACATCGGGAATTCTCCGCTTCGCGATTGCTTGATCCAGCAATTCCAGAGTTCTGGTGACCGCGAATACTCGACGTTCTCCATCCGGTAAGGCCATGAACTGTTCGACATACGGCCCTTACCGGGGAGGGCATCCTAATATCTCTCGGCCTTGAAGTCCAAACTCGGTAGAACAAAGCCGCGATAGCCCGCAGGCAGCTTGTAGATACCTCAGAACATGGTCAGAGGGGCAGGCACCGGCAAGAAGGATAGATAGTGGCAACTCGCAAGCTGTTCCACTTCTGGAGAGATCGAGGGGTTGGCAAGGATTGCCTTGATCTCTGAGACAAACAGGAACGCCGTGGGCGTCCAAGCAATGTACAAGGGCTTGATCCCGATGCGGTCTCTTGCCAGGAACAAACGATTCTGAGCACCGTCCCAGACAGCTATGGCAAACATTCCGTCCAAGTGTTCGACAACGCTCGAGCCCCACTCTTCGTAGCCGTGTACGATGGTCTCGGTATCTGAGTGATCAGTTTGAAAGCGATGTCCGCGGGCCAGAAGCTGCTCCCGAAGCGCTTGGTGATTGCAGATTTCACCATTGAAAACGACCCGGACGGAGCCGCTTTAGTTGCTCATTGGCTGGTTCGCCTTCGACGACAAGTCAATGATAGCGAGGCGCCTGAAGCCAGGAGTCCCACGCGCCCGCCGGGCGCGATCCACAATCCTTTGCCATCAGGACCTCGATGCACGAGAGTATCCCGCATGCGCAGTAACACATCTGGATCAACTCGCTGACACTCGCTGGAAGAGATCCAGCCGACGATTCCGCACATATCAGAGTTCTCCTGGTTACAGCGCCGGTTGTTTTCCCGAACCACCGCCGCCGTTCCCAACTGGGCCGCTGGAATATTCGTGACATAAAAGTGATAGCGTCTCTGCGGCAAAAGCCGCTTCTGGCCTTTCGCGACCAGGATCGTCTTGTGCAAGACCAGCAGCCGATACGTCCCCTCCGCTTTGCTCGGACGGTAGTCCATCTCCGCGATCTCTTCCCGCTCCAAGGTCAGTTTCTTGAATCCCCGCGCCTGGAGGATTTCCGGCTTCACTTTGGCCCGCCGTTGGCGCCGCCTTCTTCCTTGCCCTTTGCGGGGGCGTACCAGCTCCTTCCAACTCCCTTCCGGCAACCCGTCTGCCCGCTTGACAAAGCTCGGGTTGGCATCGATCCCGAAGTCAAACTCCACCCCCGCCTCCGTCCAGCGGTCAAAATGCGCCGTCAGCGAAAAATCCGTGTCCCCGCGCAGGCGCACCGTGCGAAAAGCGGCCGCTCGGACCCGCTCGATACTCCGATCCAGCCATTCGGAGGCTCCCTCATGAGAGGGGCGGTTGCCCGAGCGGTTGACGGCATAGAGCACTTCGCCCCTCTGGGCCAGCGTCACGATCAGCGGCGCGGCGCCCCACTGCCCGTCGTAGCTGATCTCCATCCCTTCCTTGCCTTCGCCGCTAGTGGGGGCAATGCTCCCATCCACATCAATCTCCGCCCGTTGGAAGAAACTCGCTGGTTATTGGGCCCAGACCTTGCCCGCTCCACTTCACGACCTGCTGCAACAGCCCCAGCCCGCCGTAACTGACGGCGTGAATCTTCTCCGAGACTTCGTAGCTGATCCCGTGGACGAAAGGACCGTTTTCCGAGCTTGACCATTCCAGCTGGGGCTCAACCGAGTGGCCACCTCTGCTTCCCGCTTTCGGAGAATTGCGCTATGCTTTTTCTTCACCTGAAATGCCTCCTTTCGGGCCTCTCTGAAGATTCTTTGTCGAACTCAAGAATACCCGCCAGGTCGGGAATTCCAGGTGGTTACACGTAGTTTACTCCACTTCCATCTACTTGTTTTGGTCTAGTGTGATGTTGAGAACTCCATTGTTCTCGTCATTAATGACGGATGAGAAAGACAGATTGAGACCATACCGGTAAATCTTTTTCCTAGCTGCCGAGGCTGAAACTTCAAGAATACGTCGCACGTCTCCTGTCCTCCGAAGGTGCCGCCAACGGGTGAACTACCAGCGTTACGAAGCCAAGTCTGACAGAGCCGCGAACGACTTGAGCCGTTAGCAAAATGAGCCCAGGTTCCGAGGAGAGGCGGGCAACTCTTCCCTACGCAGTGACGCACAAATCCCCAGTAGCCGGAAGTTTCTTTCTCAAATGGGGCAGCGCAGCGGGGGCGGTACTGACCTGAAACTTCAATTGGCTCCGGCGGGTCGACGTGAGTTCGGTCTCCAGGCCGAAGTATTCTTCTTTTTCGAGCCTTTGGCTCGATACACGGTGGCCTGGAGACCGCCGCCACGGCCAGGACTCCAAGTTTCCTTCTTGAATGGGGCCAGGGCTTCCTGGGGATTGGACTGACCTGAAACTTCAACCACGAGGAAACGACGCAGCCTTCGCCGGTTGACAGAGCCGTGACTGTCAGGGAGCGGGGCCCGACAGGGACCATAGTCCCCAGGCGTTTCTAGGTTGAGGGGATGCATACAGATGTCAAATCAGGGTGTGCCCCTTAAGTTGGAGCACCGGATCCCACTCCCTCACGGTCATGGCTCTGTCAGGGTTGCTAGCGAAGATCATGGCAGCGGCAATCCAAGTTTCTTCCTGAATGATCCAGCACAGCCGGAGGCCGCACTAACCTGAGTTCCTTTGGAAGCTCTCTGGAGCTTTATTGAAACCGAAGCGAGTACAGATCGGCATCCTTCAACTCGAACTTGAGCCGTACTGCCTGTCCGAATAGCCGCTTCAGATCGGAACCTCCCTTCCAAGTCACGACTCGCTCGATTTCATCACCGTAGATGGCAGGACAGTCTTCCATCCCGTAGCCGGCTAGCGGCTTCCCGGTTCCATCCTGGATCTCGACCCGAATACTGCCGGCTGCCGAGGTCGCGTAGTTGAGCGTGAGCTGGCTGCCAGAAAACTCAAGACTGCGAGTGACCACACTGCCACCCTGGTAAGGGGCCTTGAGCGAGACGAATCCATCCAGTCTCAAGACTCCCCGTCGGATGACCAGCTTGGAGGTCTTGGCGTGCTCGATGAAATAAAGCGACATTTCCCTCTCACCGGTGGGAACCAGCCCGGTACCAACCTGAATCGATCTTTCATGCCAGGCTTCAAGGTGCCGGCCGGGACGCATGAACGCCTCCATGAATCGCCGATCGAAATTCAGGCCGTCGCGGCTGAACAAGAAGACGATGTCGGACAGTCCGATGTCCTTCCAGTTGGGATCAAATTTCCGAGTGGGGAGGAAGCGCTTCGGAAACATGAGAATCATGCTGGGATCGCGGAAATAGGGAGTCGCCGAGTTCTTGTAAAGGTGCTCAAGTGGCTCCGATCCTAGCCCGATGTATTCCTGGGCGGACCAGTTTCGATAGTCGGTGGAGGTGTAGCGTCGAATATCGCGGATATGGGTGAAGCTGCGCTGCTCTCCGGAGAGCAGCTTCATGGTGATGTTGTCCACGTCCCTGTCGACGCGCTTGGAGCCTGGTGGAGGAATGCCCCGGCGGAACCAGCCCCGGGCATAGATCGCATAGTGCTTCCGGGCCGCATCCCAGAGGGCGATATTGTGGGAGTCGTACTGCGGGTCTTCCGGTACAGCCCTCAGCATCGCTTCCTTCTGAAGATAACGCCAGCGCAGACCATCCGGGGAAGCCAGACCAAAGATAACTCCCTGACGCACTCCCGAAGCGGTCTCCTCGTAGAGGTTGGTAATGGCCTTGTAGCGGGACTCCGGGTCGACCGACGGATTCTCGTCCCTGAAAACCGAAAAGGATCTGCCGTCAGCTCCAGGAATCGGCCAGACGATATTGTTGTCCTTGGAACCCTCGAACTCGATCAGCCCCAGCTTAGGCTTGACCCAGTGTATGCCGTCCAGGCTCTCGGCATAGGCAGTGTAGAAAGGCCGCCCTACGTATTTGGCGCGATACCACATCCGATATCGGTGTCCGTCCTTGATAACGACCGGGTTGTAAAGATAAATGTCCTCCCAGGGCTGATCCTTTCGAATTGCCGCCTCTCGCCGATCGGGACTGTGCAGAACCGGCCAGACATTTTCCAGAGACTGGATGAGCCAATCATCCAGGAAAAGCTGTAGCTTGCTCCCTACCGAACGGACGTCGGCTGCGAACGTCTCCGGAAGGGCTGCCAGGAGAAGTACTACGGCCGCTAGCGCCTTGGGCAAGAGTCGCTGAGTCATTCTGCTCTCCCTTTTGTATTCTGGTCAGGAGTCATACCAAGAGTGTGAAAATCCGATTCCTTGCCACCCTACTGAAAGGTTGGGAGTAATGGAAGACCTGACAATTCTCAGGATCTTTCTTGAGAAGGGTCGGCTGTTCCACTACGAAATCAGCGAAATCAGGTGCATTGAAAACGACAAAGGCTAGACTCAGGGCACCGATCTCGGGGTTGTGCCGGCGGGAAAGATCCGGATAGGCGACCGGCCCCGTGTCGACCTGGTACACCTTTTTCGTCTGGCTGATGTTCAAGGTCTTGGTGGGGCACTCGATGATTGCTCGCAGCCCCTGCTCCGCATTCCAGAGCTCGGTCTGCGTCACGATGGGAGTGGCTGCCGCGGTGGCCTGGTGAATCTGATCGTGGCCCACCAGCTCCTTTACTCCGCCCTGCTTGAGCACCAACCTCGGAGGTCCCCAAAGAATGTCTTTCGAAGAAGTAACGGTACGGTAGCGCTGATCTACGAAGGCGTGACGTCGGAAGATCAATACCCGCCCGTCGCCGAAGATTGGAAGAAAATCGTAGTTATCCTCAACGAGAAGATTCTTTTCGGCAAAGGTATCTTCGCTCTTGCAAGAACCGCATTGGTAGTAATCCGTCGAGCTACCACTCTTCTCGTCAAGAATTCGCGTGCGGCTCTCGATCCAGAAGCGCACTGAGTTTTCCGGCGCCTCGTGACAGATAAAGGAGCGACCGTAGTCCAATGGGACCATCTGAAGACCCGACTCTTCTCCGGGTTGGGTCTGACCGGCGCCGCAGCCGGCGACTGACAAGGCAGACAGGGCCAGCGCCGAACCCGCCCCGCTCTTGAGCCACTCACGCCGCGTTTCCTTCATAAACAAACACTCCCGAACCGCTCTAAATTCAGGCAGCCCATCAGCCACTGAATCGTGCCCTGAACGACTGGCCGAATATACCTCCTTGCCCGCCCCAATCACAATTCAATTCTCGTCCCGAGAAACGTGCAGAAAGTCCAGTAGGTCGTTGTAAGCTGAAGCTCCAATTGCAAGTAAATCATGCAGCCTTCGCCAGTTGACAGAGCCGTGACTGTCAGGTAGCGGGGCCCGATAGGGACCATACCCCTGGAGCTTCCAGATTGAAAGGTGCTGGTAGGCGGCGATTGAGGTGTCCCCTCCAAGTTGGAGGCACCGGACCCCACTCCTTCACGGTCATGGCTCTGTCAGAACTGCTAGCGATCCCCATTGCCAGACAACCAGAGGTGCCCCCTAAATAATCCAGCGGGTCCGGTGGTGTTCTCTAGACTCCGAGTTTGGCCACCCCAGGAAGCACTGTGCCGGAGAGACAAAGGTGTAGTACCGTAAGGCTTCCCAAAACTTCACAGTGGAAGAAAGGATATTGATTCAATGAAGAACCGTATCGCTCTGGTCACGGGAGCGGGTCGAGGGATAGGAAGGGCAATCGCCCTGAAATTTTCCCACCAGGGGGCTCGTCTGGCTATCACCGCCCGCAGTCAGGACCAACTGAGCGCCCTGGCTCAGGAAATTGAGAGCCTTGGCGGAGAGACCATGATCATCGTGGACGACCTATCCGACACATCGGCTCCGGCTCGTATCGTCGACCAGGTCACGAAGGATTGGGGCCCAGTTGAGATCCTCGTCAACAACGCTGGTATCGGCAGCAGCCAGAACCCCAAGCCCCTGGTAGACTTCAGTGACGACTTCTGGAACTTGACTATGCAGGTCAATCTGACGGCACCCTACCTCCTTACCAAATTGATACTTCCGGGGATGATCCAACGACACTGGGGCAGGATCCTCAACGTAGCCTCTATTGCAGGTAAGGTGGCCGGTTTCCACAGCGCCGCTTACTCGGCTAGCAAGCATGCCCTCATCGGGCTGACCAAATCGACTGCCACCGAGGTTGCGTCAGAAGGCATCACGGCAAATGCCATCTGTCCCGGAGTCACACGCTCGGAGATGAACACCCTGC
>CAUZIZ010000070.1:0-26524 GCA_963579905.1 Acidobacteria bacterium UBA6911
GACGTACTGTCAAAGTACAACTGCGGTGGCCTCGGTCGCAAGCCTTGTCAGGACGGCGCTTTCGGCCTCTCGCTACGACCGGGTATGAGAAATTCAGGTTAGGGTCAAAACTCCATCGGCGGCAATCGCCAACCAGATGGAGTCAGACCGGGCAGCGAGCCAGCTTTATATAGCGACCACCGATGAGCCACTCGGAAACATAGAGGTTCCCCTCGTAGTCCACGCCCAGACCATGAGGGCTGTTGAACTTCCCCGGTTTCAGACGATCACTGGGCACGATCTGCCCCCGCTCATCCACGGTGTTCGGCCAACCATCCAGATAGGAAACAGCCTCGTTGTCACCCAGGTAACCCAACAGTCGGTCCTGGACGTCCAGTAACGTGAGGCGAGCCCGTAACTCCGCTACAACCATGACGTCTTCGAAAGTAACCATGGCGCTCGGTGTCGTCAGGAACTCGTGTCCGAAGACGCGTTTGAAGCTTCCGTCCAGGTCGTAGACCTGAAAGCGGCCATTGCTGCGATCAGCTACGTAGAGTTCCGGCTCCGACTTCCTGCGATCGATGACAATCCCGTGGGGACAGTCGAAACGGCCCGCACCCTCCTCACCGCTAAGAGTTGACAGGTAGTGACCTTCCCGATCGAACCGGTGAACCAGGTAGGCCCCATAGCCGTCGGCAACCCAGACGTCGCCGTTACCTCCATAGGACTCCTCATTGACCGCGACAGCCGTGGGCGAAAACCGGGTTCTCTCATAGACTGACAGGAGCGGCCTCTGCAGCTCGCACAATAGCTGCCCTTCCAGAGAAAACTTAACGACCCGGCCAGAGATCTGGTCGTTTCCCGGCGGATTGTCATATCCGTGGCGCTTGAGCTTCTTGCTGCCATTGTCCACTACCCAGAGACGTTCTTCCCCCTCTTCGCGACAGAGAGTCAGCCCATGTCCTTCGGCCAAATCGGTGGGCCAGCTCCCTGTCAGCCCCCCCTCCTGGTTGAAAACCAAAACCGAGGACTTCCCCGGATGGAAGACGATCAGCGTATTCTCGGTGGTGGAGACGATTCCATGGTGAGCCCACCCCTCCCTATGGGCAGCATCATCTGGAATACGCGCCCAATCCTCGACCCATTCGTAAGTGTGCGAATCGAACCCGATTCTCATATGAACCTCCTGCGCTCCCTGCTATCCGGTCCCAAAGATTGAACACTCACTTAGGCAGCGTATCCCGCGGTGGCAGTTCGAAGGCAAAGGAAATGGAAGACTGTTCTCTGAGCCTGCATCACTCGGAAAGCACTACGGCAGGGAGAAGACTATCAGTCCCTGAGTTCTCGATCAAAGCCTCAACGACCCAGAACAGGAAGACTTGCCCGGGTGAAACCCGGCGAGCCGGTATTCATCCGATAGCTGGCACTGTAGAAGCGGTCCTCTAGAGGGATAAGATCCCCTTGACTCCATCCAGCGTATCGAACCACCATTGGCTGACCGGCAGAGTATCCAGGGCACAAGGAAGTCAGGGGACATCTGGCACAGGACTGCAGACATTCCTTGCCTTCACCTGAGGCAGGCTTTTCCTCAACTGGCACCGAGATTCGACGCCGGAGAAACGTCTTGCGCTATCGGAAAGAAATCGATGGTCTCCGTGCTCTAGCCATCTTACCCGTCATCTTGTTTCATGCAGGAGTTTCCGGCTTTTCTGGAGGGTACATTGACGTTGATGTCTTCTTCGTTGTCAGCGGTTATTTGATCACCTCCATCATTGTAGAAGAGAAAAGACAGGGTAAATTCTCCATCATTTCCTTCTACGAGCGCCGCGCCCGGAGAATCCTTCCTGCGCTATCCTTTCTTCTGATTTCCACAACAATCGCCGCATATATCACCTTGCCCGCCCATTCCCTGAAGGGATACTCGCAAAGCCTTGTTTCTGTTTCGACATTCTCTTTCAATCTCTACTTCTATCTGACAGGTGGTTACTTCGCCCTAGCTGCTCACGAGACGCCGCTATTACACACATGGAGTCTGGCGGTCGAAGAGCAATACTACTTGTTGTTTCCGGTCATGATTGTCGTGCTTTGGTCCTGGGGCCAAAAATGGGTGATATTCTGTATCGCTCTCTTAGCGACCCTATCTCTCCTGTCTGCGCAATTTTTGTCGTCCCGCTCTGTGGATGCGAATTTTTACCTTATATTCAGTCGAGCCTGGGAGCTACTCCTCGGGTCTCTTCTTGCGTTCAAGCGATTCGATGTGACCCGCTGGAAAAGAGAGGTCATCGGTATCCTCAGCGTGGCTCTGATTGCCTACTCTATAGCTTCATTCACCAGCCACACACCCTTCCCTAGCCTATACACGTTGGTCCCCGTGCTGGGTACTTGCTTCATAATCGCTTTTGTTGATTCCGCATCTTTTACTGGTCGTGTCCTCTCGAATCCCCTGTTAGTCGGCATTGGATTGCTCTCTTACTCGCTGTATTTATGGCACCAACCGGTGTTCTCGTTCCTGCGTCTAGTGTCAATAGGCAAGCCTTCAAGTAGCATATTTCTGGTGGCGGCACTATCGGTTTTCGTCCTGGCAGCTTTCAGCTGGGCTTGTATTGAAAGACCCTTTCGAAACAAATCGAGATTTTCCAGGAAAACGCCGGAAGTGAACGACATAGGGTGTAGTCAGCTAATCGAGAAGAAACTCTCCACTACTTAAAGCAGGAAAAAAACAGAAAAGACGGTTGGGAATCAGGCCAGGATTTCCTCGATGACCCTGGCCGGATACTGATCGGTGAGACGCTCCTCCAGACCGTGGCGATGGTAAACCAGCTTCCGGTGATCCAGGCCCATTTGATGCAAGAAGGTAGCGTGAAAATCGTGCACGCTGACTCGGTCCTGAACAGCCTTGTGCCCGATATCGTCGGTAGCACCGTGGATATATCCTGCCTTGACTCCCCCACCGGCCATCCACATGCTGAAGCCATCCGGTCCATGGTCCCGGCCTACTTCGGCACCAGCCCGAACCTGGGAGATGGGCATGCGTCCGAATTCGCCTCCCCAGATCACGAGCGTGTTTTCCAATAACCCTCTCTGCTTCAGGTCCTGGACCAGAGCGGCCGAAGGTTGGTCTGTCTTGCCACAGCAATATTCCAGATTTTTCTTCAAGTTGCTGTGGTTGTCCCAGATCTGATACTCGATGAAGATCTGGACAAAGCGTACTCCTCGCTCTATCAGCCGACGCGCCATCAGACAGCGCCTCCCATAGGAGGCGGTCACCTCGTTGTTGAGGCCATACATCTCCTTTGTGGCCTCGCTTTCCTGCGACAGATCCAGAGCATCGCTAGCAGCCAGCTGCATACGAGCAGCCAGCTCGTAGGAGGAGATTCGGGCATCCAGATCGGGCTGCCAGGGACGGTCCCTACGATGCGCCTGGTCCAGACTGCTCAGCAGCGAACGCTCTGCCTCGACCAGAGGATTAGGCAGTTCTTGCTTCGGGCTGAGGTTTAGCACCGCTGGGTGCTTTTCACGGAACCGAGTGCCCTGAAAAACCGGAGGCAGCCAACCCGACTGCCAGTTCTGGATTCCGTTGACGGGGAGATTCTTGTCGTCCAGAACCACGTACCCTGGCAGGTTGTTGTTTTCGGTACCCAGCGCGTAGGTAACCCAGGCACCCAGCGTGGGCCGACCCGAGATAAGGCGGCCGGTGTGAAAGAGATTGATGGAAGGCTCGTGGTTGAAATGCTCCCCGTACATGGAACGAATCATTGTGATGTCGTCCACGACTTTGCCTGTGTGGGGGAGGAGCTCGGAGAGCTCCATGCCGCACTTCCCGTGCCTGGAAAACTCATAGGGCGAGGGCATGAGAGTCCCCACCTGATCCATGTTCTCAATCTGGTTCAGGAGGTCCCTGGGTGCCGCGGCTCCTGCCATGCGATCCAATGTCGGTTTCGGGTCGAAGAGATCCACCTGGCTAGGGCCGCCGTTCATGAAAAGGTGAATCACGGACTGAGCCTTGGGCTCAAAGTGGGGGGAACGGGGTTTCAGGTCGAATCGGGGAGCGGGCTGGTCAGATTTTGTTGACGCTAGGAGATCCTGCTGAAGAAGGTAGGCCAGAGCCGCTCCATGGAGTCCATCCCCAATTCGGGAGAAGAAGTCGCGTCTTGTACCTGGGCCCCTAGGTCGATAGCGAGTCACTTCGTACCTCGTTCAATCAATATACAGGAACTCTGCAGAATTGAGCAGGGTCAAAGCCACCGAACTCAGTGCCGACCACTGCGCCGTTGGGCCTCTAGGGCCAGCCTCGTTCTTCTGCTCCAGATGAGCCTTCCATTCCTCACTCAGAATATCCAAGGACGCCAGTATACGTTGTTTCTCATCTATCCTAGGATAGCGGGTCAGTACCCGCAGGTAGAGGTCTTCAACTTGCTTCTCAGTATCGCCTGGAGCCCGATCCATGAGGCGACCAGCCAGATAGCTCGCATGACTCCGCATCAGCTCGCTGTTCATCAGCTGGAGCGCCTGGACGACCACGGTGGACTGACGACGCTCGTCGCAATTGGGCATCATTACCGGATAGTCGAAGGCTTCCAGAGCAGAAACCGGCATCCGGCGCCTCTTGAGCAGGTAGACAGCACGTCTCCAGCCCTTCTCCGTCGCTTCGGCGACTACCTCGCCACTGGGCTTCTCCTCCACTGCGACCGGGATTCCGAAAGGGGTCGTGTCCAAGCGACCCGTGACCTGAAGCACGGAATCGTGAAGAGCTTCGGCGTCCAGGCGTCTTAGGGGCATCCGCGACAGGAGTAGGTTTTCGGGATCACCTTCGCGTGACCGCTGCCCCACCTCAGAGGTCTGCCGAAAGGCCGTGGACGTCATGATCAAGCGATGCATGGCCTTGAGGCTCCAACCCCGAGCCACGAACTCAGTGGCCAGCCAGTCCAAGAGCTGGGGATGAGACGGCTTCGATCCGGTTCGGCCAAAATTGCCTGGCGAAGTTACCAGGGTGCGGCCAAAATGATGCGCCCAGATTCGGTTGACCTTCACGCGAGAAGTCAATGGATGATTGGGCTGCGTCAACCAACGGGCGAATCCCAAACGATTGCCACTAGTATCCCTTCCCGAGACCTTTACGGGACGATAGGGCTTGAGTCCACTTCGATTGAGGACTGCCGGGACGCTCGGATACACACGTTCACCGACCGATTGAGCCTGGCCTCGCTTCAGTAGGTAAGTGGGAGAGGGCTCGCCCCCCATGTCGTAAAGAGCTCGGATACCAGGCTTGAGCAGAAGCTTCGTCTTATCCTTGAAATTGGTCTCAGAGCCGTATTTCACATTTCTGATATGTTCGATCGACTTTTGAGGCTCGGCAGCGGACTTCTTGAACTCTGGGAATCGATCTCCCAGCACCGCGTAAGAAGGGTCGACCACATCCTTGAACTTGCGGGACAGATACCGCTGGAGTCCAGTCCGCTTATCCTTTGGGGTCGCCGTCACTGCTTTGAGATCTTCCCGCACATCCTTGGGCAGGGAAGCCAAGGCCTCTTTCAGAAACTTCTCCTTGAAAGGAAGGGCCTCTTTTTCCAGCTCTGCCTCCAGTTTCTGGAGCTGAGTCTTGAGAGGAGCGTTGTGTGACTCGACCGCCTTCACCTCTGATTCCAAGGCTCGGTACAGCACTCTCTCGGTTGGAGGACGCCAGTCGTAGGGGTCCAGTGCAGTCTGGAAAATGGCGCTGAGACTGTAGTACTCCCGCTGTGTCAGAGGATCGTATTTGTGGTCGTGACAACGGGCGCAGCCCACCGTGAGACCCATTACCGATGAACCCAGAACCTGCATTTCATCGGCGATGACGTCCATCTTGTCCTGCAGGGATCGATTAGGCTGAGCATAGGTACCGTCGGTCGTAAGCCTCAGGAAACCAGTTGCCGCCAGGATATCTATCAAGTCCTGAGTGACTTTCTCTTCCTTCTTGTAGTCGACCAGCTCGTCGCCCGCCAGCTGCTCGGTGAGAAATCGGTCGTAGGGAGTATCGCTGTTGAGGGCCCTGATCACGTAGTCGCGATAACGCCAGGCATGAGGACGGACCTTGTCTTCGTCGACAATTCCCTCGGAGTCGGTGTAGCCAGCGAGATCCAGCCAATACTGAGCCCAGCGCTCACCATAGTGGCTAGAATTCAGCAACCGATCGATCAGATCTTCATAGGCAGGCGCTCTCTGGTCTTCAAGATAGGCCTGGGTTTCAGCAGGCGTGGGGGGCATGCCCGTCAGGTCCAGGTAGGCCCGGCGCAACAGGACATGAGGCTCCGCTTCCGGAGAAAAGCTCAGGTCCTTGGCCTCCAACTGCCGCAATAGGAAGGCATCAATGGGATTGCGAACCAGATCCTGCTGGCGCACGTTGGGAACTTCCGGGCGCTGAGGAGGACAGAACGACCAGAAATCGCGATCTTCCTGGCTGAGAGCGGGCTCCTGGACCTGAGCGCCGGAGGGCGAGTCGGCAGGAGCGCCGGCTTCGATCCAGTGGCGCAGGGTTTCCACTTCCGCTGTCGTCGGCGGACGAATCTCATCTAGTGGCGGCATCTCGCGGGCGAGAACCCGAGCGTAAAGCAGGCTCTTACCGGGCTTCCCAGGGATGAGAACCGGTCCCGAATCGCCGCCCGTAAGGCGGCTAGCTTGCGTCGTAAGGTCAAGTCCTCCCTCCTGCTTACTCTTGCCGTGGCAGTTGACGCAGTGCATCTGAAAGATCGGCAACACATCCTTCTCGGTGACGCTCACCAGGCGCGTCTGCGTCCCCTGGCGGTCGATCCAGAGCCGAATCAGGGAGATCTCCTCGTCGGACAGACGGCCCTCTCCAGGAGGCATGGAACCGGAGATCACCTTACTCACGAGAAGACTCTTGCTAGAGGCGCCAGGAACCAGGGCGGAGCCCGATTTACCTCCTGCCAGTAGGGACTCAGAGGTCCGCAGATCCAGCTGAGCCTGAGGAGCGGATGCCCCGTGGCATTGGAGGCAGTTCTTTTCGAGAATTGGCCGGACATCCTTCTCGAAGTCCGGAGACGCCAACTCGGTGGCGAGGAGAGTGGTCTGAAGCGCCGAAAAGAAAAGGATCTTAAAACAGAATCTAGACCACATGGTAGTACTTCTCCCGAGTGCTCTGAATTATACTTTCGGACGCTGCCTAGATCAAAACGAGTTTCGTATCTCGTCGCTCGAGGGACTGTCATGGCTTTCGATCCACGCATCCGCTAAGCCAGCTTCTATCTTCCAGGTCAGTGCCCCCCAGCGGTGCTGTCCCATTCGAGAAGGAAACTTCCCGAGCCATGGAAGCCTGAAGCGCAAGCGAAGGGTTGGGGAACACCCCGAATCTCCCCGGCTTGGCTGCTTGCCGCACCTCAGGCCCCTTCGTCCCCCCATTGGGCTGCCCTCCAACCCCTCGCTCGCGCTTCAGGCTTCCTCACATTTCGCATTATTGGGCGCCCTGGAGGTGCGAGTTCCGAATGAAGTTTCAGCTTAGTCCCGCCCCCGCTGCGCTGCCCCATTCGAGAAAGAAACTTCCGGCTACTGGGGATTTGCACGTCACTGCACGGGAAAGAGTTCTCCGGCTCTCTCCTCGGAACCTGGGCTCATTTTTCTAACGGCTCGATTGCTAGCGGCTCGAGTCGTTCGCGGCCCTGTCAGACTCGGCTTCGTGACCCTGGTAGTTCGCCTGTTAGCGGCACCTTCGGAGGACAGGAGACGTGCGACGAATTCTTGAAGTTTCAGCTTAGTACCACTCCCCGGCCTGGCTCAATCATTCACGCAGAAACTTTGGGTCAGGCGTAGCGGTGATCCCTGAGCCTACTCCTACACTCATTTCATCGGAAACTGATCCAGATCGGCGAGGACCAGGCGACCTGTTCGTCTGTCTGCTGGACCCTGGCGTAGTAGAAGTGGGTACCGGGACTGGGGTCCGTTTCCACAAAGGAAAAATCGACCAGACGCTGCTTCGGAGTCTGGGAGTAGATCACCCGGTTGTCCCGAATCAGGACGACCTCAGCGATGGGATTAGTTCCTTCGGCGTGCAGCCTGAGGGTGGGACTGGAAGCCGCATCGAAGGCATCTCCCATGATAAAAGTACGATCTCCCTCCTCTGCCCTGAAGTCGAGAATGATGTTGTCGGTGGCTGCATAGGCGTGACGCCGCCGCATGGCGTCCATCAAGCCTTCCGGGTCGAAGCGCTCTACCAGCAGACAGGCGTAGGAATAGTGGGTCGACCAGTGGTCGGAGCTGGCCTGGACGCCTAACCGATATCCTTTCTCCCAGGCCTTCCAGACGAAACCCTCTTCAAGATAACCACCCCGATGAGTCGAAGCATCCTCTCGAACTGCCGCCAGCGGGGCTCCTGGATACTCGTATGAGGTCCGGTCGCCCTGAAAAATCTCTACCAGTGGCTCCACATCCCCGGCGTGATCCCGCCAGTCGGTTCCCATCGTAGGGGTTCCCGAAGTGTGGGGCATGGAGAGCCCTCTATACTTCCTGAGATAGTCGTAAAGCACTGCTCCGGTGTCTACGATCCCGGACCGCTCCTCCGGCCCCGCCTCCAGGATCGGCGCGCCCCTCCGTGCAAAAACGACGTTCCTATGGCCGTTAGGAAAACCCAGGTTGCGCTCGTATCCCAGCAGCGGGACAAAGGTGCCGGGAATGTGGAAGCGCTCCACCGACTTCTGGGTCTCCCACCAGACATATTTTCCAGGGTAGTGGTCCGTAATGGCAAGAAAGTCCAGTGAGGCGGCGTCCAGGGCGTAGCGGTAGGTTTCATGCAGTGAGCTGTCCAGCGCCCCGTCACGGGAGTAATCGGTATGCCGGTGCAGGTCTCCCCGGACAATCCGGTAGGTCTTCCCTTCTGCATCGATGCGGTAGGACCGAATGCGGGACAGATCACCCGGTTCGTCGGTATGGTAGGACTTGATTGGCTCGTCTATTCCCTGGTACTCCTGCAACTGTGCGGCCGTCACCTGGCCGGAGAGATCCAGTCTTCCCACCACCACATCCTCTTGCAGAGCTCCAGATTCAAGAGTGCCCGGGTAAAGAGAGCGGTGGTCTGTAAGCCATGCCATCCAGAGGGTCCCTTCTGCGGAGCCATCTAGCGCCAGCGGCATGTTCAGTCGCCCCGCACTTTGGGGCAGCACGAAGGGAGTCGCCCAAGAGGAGCCCTGGTAGAAAGTTGCGTAGACCTCCCAGGCGGGACGATAGAAGGACCCGTCTCCAGCAGTCGACTGCTGGTGGCGAAAGAAGAGCCACATGCGACCCTGAGTGTCCCAAGCCAAACGAGGCAGATCGTTGTCGTTTCGGAATCGGATCTGCTCTGTGTCAGGGGGACGGTAGAGCCGCAGTCCACTTCGTGACAGTCGGGAGAAGTGCGATTCAAGAGCATCCGACAGATCCCCGACCGGATGACTCCACTGGTCTCCGTCGTAGACGGCGACGCGGATACTGCGCTCATCTTCAAAGGTCTGTCTCGTACGATCAACCCAGAAGCCGGAGTCCTTTCCCCAGTTGGGACCTGTTTCGTTCCAGGCAACCCAGATCCGGTCCTGGTCGTCACAGGCCAGGTCCGCATAGGCCTCGAAGTTTCTGGAGCGAGCCACAGGTACGATCTCTCCCATCACGCCCCTCTCTAACCATCTCAGGAGAAGATCGTAGTCACCTCGGTCATAGCTGTCCCAGACGACGTAGACACGACCCTTCGAATCCACGGTCAGAGTTGGCTTCCAGTCGTTGGCGGACGAGCTACTAACCTTCCTCTCTCCGCCCCAGACACCGGCTTTCAGGGACTTGATGAAGATGTCTGACTGCCCTCCACGAAATCCCTGCCAGACCAGGTGGGCCTCACCATTCAGACCTGGAGCGACTCTGGGGTAGAGGTCGGGCAAAGGAGATTCGGTGAGACGCTTCAACGGCTGCAGGACCCCCTCCTGCTGCGAGCGACCGTAGAGGTCCCAGTTCCCGTCGATCTGCTGTGACCAGATCCACAAGATGCTCCCTTCCTCACCCTGGACCACCTGGAGACCGGAGAGATCCTGGCCTCTCTGGATCTCCAGCAGCGAAGACCAGGCTTGACCTTCCAAGCGGCGGCTCAGGATCCGCTGCTCTCCATCTCGGTACTCGATCCAGCTGATCCTGCACTTCCCGTCCTGGACCAGCAGGGCAGGAAAGTCGTCGTAGGTCTCCTCTCCGGTCAATACCTGCGACAGAGGAACCTGGCTAGCGACCACCCGACCCTCTAGATAGGACCGTCTCAGGCCCGGCTCCAACTCCTGCGTATCGATCGTCAGGGAGCCTTTGGGAGTCTTCAGAATCAGCTCCTGTGGACCCTCTGTCACTACCAGCAGACCCGGCCACATCAACTGAGAGTAAGCGCTGGTGCTCCTGAGGACATCTTTCCGGACAAACATCTGGTTCTCAGTGGGCTCTTCCCAGTAAACAGTCGCGCGAGGATCGTACTTCCGGGTCCGGGCGCTCCAGGAAAGGCCCGGTCCCAACGAGTCCTCCGGCGAGAAGTGCCAGGATGCCAGCTGCACCGTGCCCTGGGGTGTCTCCAACTGCCCGCTCCAATCGGAGGCCTTGGGATCGTCCAGTCCCAGTTCGATCAAGAAGCTCCGCTGGGACGAATTCAAATCCGACAACAAGGTCCCCGCCTCTTTCAGCCCATTTCGACAGCCGAAGGGCAGTAGCAGGAACAGAACGAGAGGGACGATCCTATGCTTCACCTGCAGCGGGCGACGCAACCTACGCCTACGTACACTGGAACGTAAATATGGCAACGTTTGCAGATGGGGCTTGCGAGGCGAGATCAAGGCAGGAGGAGGAAGACGATGCTTGGCCATCTTCGACGACGACCAACGCAGAGATCGTCCGCAAACCCCATCTGCCCTCAGGGTGGCGACGAGACGCGCCGATTTCTTTGTCGCTCCTCCTCCACTATAACGAGGCATGGCGTTCGTCCTCGCTTCGCGAACTCGACCCGTCGCGCTCGCCACAAACGTTGCCGTATTTACGTTCCAGTGTACTAGGTAACGTCAGTAGGCTCATGCTGGCTCCCTCCCATCATCGGCTTTCGGGTTAGCCCACCGATCCCAGATCACTGATTTGAAACCTCATAGGCAAGAAGAACGTGACCGGTGCTACGTCGGAATTGCTCGCGTCAACGCTAAACGTCGGACAGATGTTGGACCTGCCCGGTGCTGTCGCCGAGGCTCTCCACAGGCACACCTAACTGGTCCAGCACCGTCAAGTACAGATTCGTCAGTGGGGTATCCTTGGGATACCGGAGATGGCGTCCTCCCTTGATCTTGCCGGCGCCCCTACCCGCTAACAGGATGGGCAGGTTATGGGCGTCATGCAAGTCGCTGTCACTCATGCCACTGCCGTAGAGGAGGGTCACGTGGTCGAGCAAGGAGCCGTCACCATCGGGCGTCGATCGCAGTCGCTCCAGGTAGTAAGCGAACATCTGCATATGGAGGATGCTGACTTTTGTTAGCTTCTCCAATTTCTCAACGTCACGCTGGTGGTGTGACAGTGGGTGGTGCGGATCTGGAACACCGATCTCGGGATAGGTCCGCTGGCTCAGTTCCCTACCCATCATGAAAGTAGTGACGCGGGTCAGGTCAGACTGGTAAGCCAGGACCTGTAGATCCAGCATCATCTTGGCGTGCTCTTCGAAGCTAGCAGGTATGCCGCCAGGTCGCTCCACGACCAGCGCCTCTCGCTTGCCTTGGCTCTCCGCAACCTGGATACGTCGTTCAACATCCCGCACCGCCTCCAGATATTCGGTCAGCTTAGTGCGATCACCCCTCCCGATCTTCCCCTGGAGTTCGGTGACCCGTTGGGTTACCGAGTCGAGAATGCTCCGTTTGGCGCGAATGCGGGTTAACCGTGTTACTGGATCGGTACTGCCCTGGTCCCCGAACAGACGTTCGAAGACCGCACGTGGGTTGTTCTCGGTTGGCAAGGGCGTGGTAGCACTGCGCCAGGAGAGCGTATTGATATAGGAGCAACTGTAGCCGACATCGCAGGCACCTGCTAGGTCGGTAGCCTCCAAGGCAAGCTCCACGGAGGCCAGTTGGGTGTGCTGTCCCAACTGTGCCGCCGCGATCTGGTCTACGGAGACGCCAGCCTCGACGTTGGCACCTTCCGTCGGCTTCACGTGCACACCGGTGAGGAAGGCTCCACCGATCCGTCCATGGCCACCCGCCGGCTCACCGGGAAGAGCAACTCCTGGCTCGTTGCTGAGGCCACTCAGCACCAATAGATCATCCCTAAACGGAGTCAACGGCTTTAGAATCGGGGTGAATTCGAAATCGGTACCCGCCGCCACGGGCGTCCATTTCTGCATTACGGCTCCATGTGGCACATAAATCACGCCTAGTCGGCTCGCCGGTTTTGCTACCGTCTTGCGCGTCACAGCCAAGGCAGGAACCATGCTGTCAAGCAAAGGGAGTGCGATGGATGCACCGAGACCGCGCAGAAAGGTACGACGAGGCAGGCACTTCTTACCGATGACCCTCATGGCTTCGACCTCTTCATTTGAAACGGCGGGCTCTTGGCAATGCCCAGAATAATCGACGACCAGCGGTACTCGCTGGGTGCCGCCTCTCGCATGATCGCTCGGACGGCTGGTAAATCATAATACTCGATCCCCCGTCCGACGGCATAGGTGAGGAGTTTTCTGGTCACCGTTGCGACAAATTCCTGACGACGACTCAGCAGGAGGCCCCTCAGCTCTGCAGGGCCCTGAAACGTCGTCCCGTCGGGAAGGGTTGCCGACGACGCCCCACTGGCAGTGCTGCCTTCGTCCAAGGTACGCCATCTGCCGATGGCATCGAAATTCTCGAGTGCCAAGCCGAGCGGATCCATCCGCGAGTGGCAACTCGCGCAGGCGGGATTCTTGGTGTGCTGCTCCAACCGCTCTCGCAGGGAAACCGCTTTGCCACCCTGACCGCTCTCCGAAAGCTCTGGCACTTCAGCGGGCGGAGGAGGTACTGGAATGCCGAGGATGTTCTCGAGCAGCCACTTGCCTCGCAGCACTGGAGAGGTCCGATTCGCGTAAGAGGTCACGGTAAGGATACTGCCCTGACCCAATAGTCCTCCGCGTCTCCCATCGCTGAAGCTCACTTGCCGAAAACGCCCCCCGTAAACGTTGGGAATGCCGTAGTGCCGAGCCAGACGTTCGTTGACAAATGTGTAGTCAGCGGCCAACAAGTCAACCAGACTGCGATCCCGGTGCAACTGGCCGCCGACGAACAGCTCCGTCTCCCGCTGGAGCGCCTCTCGAAGATTATCGTCCCACTCGGGGAATCGGTTCACATCTGGGCTAACGGCACGCAGGTTGCGCAGGTGCAGCCATTGGGCCGCGAAGTTTTTTACGAGCGCATTCGAACGGGTATCGGCCAACATTCGGCGAACCTGGTCTTCGAGGACGGTTGGATTCTTGAGCTTACCGTCTATAGCTATCTCGAGCAGCTCATCATCGGGAATGCTGCTCCAAAGAAAGAAGGACAGACGTGAGGCCAGTTCCACATCGCTGAGGTGAAAAGCGGTAGAGGGAGCTGCCGTCGTTGGCTCGCGTTCGATGCGGAACAGGAACTCAGGATCGACCAGGATTCTCTCAACCACTGATTGGATGCCGGCGTCGAAATCCCCTCGGCTCCGACCCGACCTGTAGAATTTGAGTAGCCTCAGCACATCGTCGTTCGTGACAGGACGGCGATACGCTCGGCGCACGAGTGAAGACAGAATCTGTTGGGCGCAATCCTCCTCGGCCACTTCTTGGCTGCTGGCCGGACGGCAGATGAAGATCCGGAGACGGCTAGCGGTCAAACCGGATCCCCGGTTTTGGTAGGGACCACCGATCCGAAGTCTACTCACCCCCCAATCGGTATACCCGCCCCTAAGGCTAGCCACGGGCACGCGAGTCGGGCGCACACCCTCAGGCACCGACGCACTCTGAAGAAACGAGACCCCAAGCATCCGAGTCCCTGCCCCTGCCGAAAAGCGGACTCGGGGATTCGCTTCGACAGGCTCCCCGTATTCCGAGCTCTGGTCCCCACCATCGAGTTTAATCAGCTTGATGCGTTTGCCGTCCAAACGGACGTCGAGCTGCCGAGGCCTACCCACTCTTCGGCGTTGAAGCTTGATCTCCAAGACGTACTCACCGTCGAGCGGAAAGTGATGGCGGATTGCCAGGCCGCCACCTGAGCCGAACGGAAGCTCCTCGCTCATTCGGCCATCCTGCACCAAAAGCGGAGAAACCTCGTATGTCTCAAGCGCAGGTGTGATGCTTGGGTCACCTATGGCTAATCTACTGATCTTCTTGGCCGCCGACAGATATCGTTCCAGCAGTAGCGGAGAGAAGGATAGCGTATCCGCGATGTTGTCAAAACCGTAGCCCAGGTCATCTGCCGGCAACAGCGATCGGCTATCAATCTGCAACGCCAGCAAGTCCCGGATCGCATTGCCGTATTCGCTACGGTTGAGACGATGAACCGCGGGCCTGCCTGGATTGGGACGGGCCGCGGCTTCGGTATCGAGGGCACTTTCCAACCAGGAACCAAAAGCTACATAGCTGGCTTCGTCCGGCCGCGCCGAGCCGGAAGGCGGCATTGCTCTGGTCCGAAGTTTCTGCACCACCTTTTCCCATACTTCTGCGTCAGCGCCTACCTCGGCGAGATCGAGCGAGTCGAGCGCGAGTCCCGCCGTCTGTGCCTCTTGATTGTGGCAACCGACACAGTAGCGGTCGATCAGCGTGCGATGATCGGGGACAGGCGGCGACATCAGAGAAACCGACTGTTGCCTGGGACCGGCCGCAGCACTCGCCGACACGCCGATGCCCATGGACTGAACAGAGAAGAGGCCAGCCAACACTATTCCCATGCAGCCTAGAAAGGTCTTGGGGTTCATTGATACCCGATTGGCAGTATTTCCAAGTCTCGTTTCCTTTTATCACGTTTGTTTTTTTTCAACAACTTAGCCTTTTCACAGCTTTGTACGAATGGTGAGGATACCCAGGGGAAAAAAGATGAACCTGCGGGCTCTTTGCGAGATTGATCTCGCTGTGGAGGCCCAGGAGGAGCGCCTTGAGTAGCAGGTTTCGCCTCGAAGGAACGTGGCTGCGTAAAGCATTGCTTGCGGGCAGTCGGTGAAGCGCCTGTGGCTCGGCTGAATCAGTCTCCGGCGCATTCGAAGTTGCTCGCGGCTACGGGATTCGGACTTTACCTTTTACGCCGTCGTATCTGATAGCACCGCTAGTGTCACGGGTTACCTCGAAGTCGTTACCTACGCTTAAGACCGAGATCCCACCAGAACTGTCTTGAATGTCAGCTGATCCTCCGACGTCGCGGACTTGGATGCCCCCAGAACGGTCGTTAATTCTTACATCTGCGCCAATTAGTTCAAGAGTGATCGAGCCGGAACGGTCGGCGATGTGAACACTTTGGTCCATGTCACGGACCAGAATCGATCCGGAGCTATCGTTTATCTCCAATTCCAACGAAGAAGGCACTGAAAGGATCAGATGATCTGTCCGCTGCCATCCCACCACCCGTTGCTGGTGCGGGTCAGGATAGTCAGAGTGTCTCCGGACCGTCGGTGAGAGAGTTCCAACTTATCCAGAATCCGCTGGGCGGATTTGTCATTGCGGGCGTTACCCCTGAATTCCGCCTTGTAGTGAATCTGGTAAGACTGGCTATCCCCGTTAACTTCCAGCGATCCGGCCTGGACGTTAACGCGAATCCTGCTGACCCCATCGGTGGAGATATCCCCACTGCGTTCGTCGATGAAACGATCGCCTCCGAGTCCCGAGACGAAGCAGCCCAACAATACGAGAGTGGCGCACGCCCAAGCAGCGATGCCTCGGATTTGACTCATCTTAGTCCTCCTGGTTGTTGTCTCTCGTTACGACGTCTTGCCGGTGAATGTTCAATATCTTTCCGACCGACATCTTGAGAGGTTACAATCATCCCATCGTCCGCGTCTTCGGCCGCCTGCAGCGCGATCCCTTCGCGCTTTTGGAAGATAGCTTCAGGTGAGGGTAGAGAGGAAAAACTGATGATGACAAAGAAAGACGACGGCGCGACGAAAAGCATGAGTACTGAAACTGGAATGGGAGTGGGGATAGCCCTTGGCGTCGTGTTGGGAGCGGCTTTCGACAACGGCGGAATGGGCCTAGCAATTGGTGTGGCGCTGGGTGCTGGGCTTGGAGGAGCCCTTCACAAAAAGAAGAAGAACGACGCCTGAAGCGCCGCTTCAACGACGGGTACAATCGAGCGAAAAAGAGGGACAAGGATGAGGGTCAACCTGAAACTCCTGGGAAGCTGCTGGATGGCCGCAGGACTGGCACTGGGCAACCTTGTAGCTACCTCGACGATAAATGGCGCCCCCGGAAGAGCAGAACCAGAGCCCCAAGCCTTGTCCTTGCCGGAGCGACTGGTCGAAGCAGCGAAGCAGCAGGACAAGGCAGCTCTACGGGCCCTGCTGGACGGGAAAACCGAAGTAAATGTCCCTCAGGCCGACGGCGCAACGGCACTACACTGGGCGGCCTACTGGGATGATCTGGAAACCGTAACCTTGCTGATCGACGCAGGCGCACAGGCGGACGCTGCCAACGATCTGGGGGTCACGCCGCTTTCGCTCGCCTGTGCCAACGGGAACGCCTCCTTGGTCAGTATTTTGTTGAAGGCTGGCGCGGATCCCAATGCCACTCCCTCCAGTGGTGAGACTCCGTTGATGGCGGCCGCGCACAGCGGCAACACTGACGCCGTAAGGATTCTGTTGTCCTACGGTGCGGAGGTGAACAGCAAGACGCCCGTCAGCGAACAAACCGCATTGATGTGGACACTCTCAGAGAAGCACCTCGACGTTGCTCGGACTTTGATCGAGCAGGGAGCAAATATCTCAGCCCGCTCAAAGAATGGCTTCACACCCCTGCTGTTTGCCGCGCGCCAGGGAGACCTCGACGGGGCCAGAATCTTGTTGGAGGCCGGAGCCAACGTGAATGAGACTTCGTCGGACGGAAACGCGCTGCTGGTCGCGACCATCCGCGGCCATGTACCACTGGCAATTTTCTTGCTGGACCAGGGCGCGGACCCCAATTCCGACGAAACGGGCTATACGGCGCTGCACTGGGCCGCCGGCTCCTGGGAGACCGAGATGACTGGCCCCAACGGCATAATGGCACCGGTTGATCGCGAATGGAGAATGATGGCTGGGCTTCAGGAAGGCAAGCTGGAACTGGTGAGGGCGCTCCTGAGGTCAGGCGCAAATCCGAACGCAGCGCTCGAGAAGCAGCCTCCTCGGGTCGGCTATACCAAAGAGAATGAAAAGCCGATCGGGGCCACGCCCTTCTTGCTGGCAGCCCTGGCTGGAGATGCCGATGTCATGCGCGTCCTCCTGGACGGCGGCGCTTCTCCTCTGCGGAGGTCCAAAGACAAGACAACGCCACTGATGATGGCAGCCGGCGTCCGTCGAGACCTATCTGAGAACCGGGTGAGCGAGAGCAATTCGCTTGAAGCCGTCAAACTGGCGCTGGAGCTAGCTGCAGACGTGAATGCCAGTAATGATGAGGGAGACACTGCGTTACACGGAGCTGCACGCATCAAATCCGAAGCAATCGTTCAGCTACTCGTGGATAACGGCGCCAGAATAGATGCCAAGAACAACCTCGGTCAGACTCCGCTGTTCATCGCAGAGCGCTACTTCCATCCTGGCTCCCCCCCGCTGCTCGTACAAACAAGTACCGCAGATCTCCTGCGCAGGTTAGGCGGGCGCGAAGTAGTCTCGGAAAGGGTCCAGAAGTGACGGCTCCTCGGGTCTCGTATCTCGTATAAGGAAGGAACTTAAATGGGAAGTGTTCTGCTCCGCTCCGCCTTCAGCTTGGTTGTTCTGGCTTCGTCCAGCCTTTCAGCGTTGGCCGAAAACGGCCACCAGTGGACCATCAAAGGCTCCTATGCGATCGTTCCGACCCAGCCACTCCAGATTGGAAATCAACGTCAGCTCTTGCTGGACAACTACGTCGTCGAAGACCTTCGGGCCTGTCGTAGAAAGGTCCACCAGCCCACCAAACATCCCTCAAATCCATTGTTCTCAACCGGACCGGAGGGGCTCAACCCGGACTCGACCGCACCCTACATCAGCGTCATCCGCGACCATGAAACCGGTTTGTATCGGCTTTGGGCGGCCAGCAATATCCTCGTCAGACAACCCACCCCACCCGGATTTTACTGGCTGAGTCGGGGGCGATATTTCGAGTCCTCAGACGGCCTGCAGTGGCGAGCCCCCAGCCTCGGCCTGGTGGAATCGGACGGGAGCAAGACCAACAATATTTTCATGGGCGGACCGAAATTCACATATGACAGCTTCGGCGTCAGCCCATCGCCTGAAAAATGGCGGCAACGCGGACGCTACTTGATGATCTACAACCGAGGTCCTGCCGGTCGCGATCCACATCCTGAGTTGATTGCCGGCGGCCAGGAGCTTCGGCTGGCCTTTAGCGAAGATGGGGTACGTTGGACCGACCAGAAAGAGAATCCGATTTTCAGGGGCCAGAGCGATACTTCGAACAACGTGACCTACAACGTCGAGCGGGACGTCCTGATGTCCTATCGGCGTCCTCCGATCAATGCCGGTGAGATTCGCCGGATTGCTTATTCGGAGAGCGCTGATCTGGTTCACTGGAGCCAACCCGAACAGGCTGTGGTTCCGGACGAGTTGGACCCCTATTCACTCTACTGCATGCCGGTCACGCGCTATCAGGGTGTCTACTTCGGCTTTCTACACATGTTCTACCACAGAGCGCACTTCGACCGGAAAGCTCCCCGTCCAAAAGATATGAAGATCGATGTCCAGCTCACCTGGAGTCGCGACGGTAAGCACTGGAAACGCCATCCGCGACGACCATTATTCTTGCCGACTGGGGCCCAGGGCTCCTATGACGAAGGGCGAGTCTATGTCGGCAAGGGATTGATTGAGCGTGACGATAGGATCGATATCTACTACACCGGACACGAGAGCCGGCACATCTCGAAAGAGGTCCAACCGGGGGACAACCATCTCTGCCTGGCCAGTCTGCGCCGCGATGGCTTCGTCTCTCTGGAAGCACCTGATGAAGGGAATGTGCTCACCAAACCCATCTCCTATCCCGGGGGAAGTCTGCATATCAACGCCAGGACGTTCCCGGGGGGTTCCGTCCGTGTCGCGATTCGCCGAGGCGATGGCGAGTTCGACGGTTTACCACTACCCCAGTGGAGCTACGAGCAGTGCAGGGTCTTCAGCGCCGATTCGATCGATCACACGATCGACTGGAAGCAGCAGGAGGATCTGAGCAGTCTCAAGGGAAAGGCCATCCGGCTGGAGTTCAGCCTCAAACAAGCGGAGCTGTTTTCCTTCTGGTTCGAATAGAGTTGCCGAGGTAGCTCTGGCCTCCAGGTCGAAGTACTTCCTTCTTTCGAGCCTTTAGGTCTGCGCAAAAATAACTTGGTAGAATTGGCGCTCAGATTTGCACCAGATTTGGCCGCGAACGATTGAGCGAAACCGCAGGCGTAGCCGGGTCTACGTTGAGGATTTCGCGATTGAGAAGCGGCCGAAGATGGTGTGAAGATGAGATGCTAAAATGCCAAGTTATTTTTGCGCAGACCCTTAGCTCGACCGACAGCGGCCTGGAGCCCACCGCTACGCCCCGACCAGTTTGAGTGGGAAACGAAGGCTAATTGTTCGACCCAGCCTTCTGAAATCGCTGCCTTACACGGGTAGGTTGGGCCAAGTTCACCAACAGTTCCAGATCGAAATCCGGTAGCAGCCCGAGGCAGAACAGCTCTGGAGCCTGCTCATAGCGGACCGGTTGCTCCAGCAGATCCGCTAGGCTCTTCATTCCCTCTTCCACCTCGACCTCAGTGAAGAATCGGGGCTCCAAAGCAGCTCCGACCAGCGCCACCACTTGGCTGCGCCGTCCCTTGGATTTGATTCGTACCTGCGTGGAACCGTGATTCTTCTTGAGCCAACGGGCCAGAGCCAATAGATGAGAAGCCCGGATGCCCAAGGGACGATCCCCGACAGTGGCAAGGAGTTGCGGATATCGGGTTGCCTGCTTCGGTTGCGCCGTGGCCTCCCCGGTCAGGATCAGATCCGCCACCAGCACCTGCTCGCCGCGATTGATCCGGTCCGAGGCAGCGGACGCTGCCGAATCCTTTCCCAGGTCCGAGAGAATGATGGAAGTAGACGCATCGCCGCTGGTTCTGATCGCCTTCCCCCAGAGTCCCGAGGCCATCAGCCCATCGCTGAAATGGAACCGATAGGACCGGGTTTCAACGCCCCGGTTCTTGGTGCTATGAAGTGCCCAGGCGTGCTCGACATCCACTTGACGAAGACGAACCACTGACCGAAGACGGGCTCTTCGGCTGTCGAGCCATTGGCGAAGATCTGCCGTGTCTGGAACCGCTTCATGGGGAGCCCTTGCCGCCAGCACCCGAGCTACGCCAAGGATCGTAAGGTTGTCCTCCGGTAGGCCCACCACCAGTTCTTCATAGCTTTGCAGCTCTCGATCCGCTGGAGTCTCCTGTTCCCACTTCTCAAGACCGAAGTGCCGTGCCAGAAAACGGTAGGCCTGGAGACGATTGTCCAGCAGGTAGTTGTGGGTCGAGGGATCAGTGTTCTCATGCCAGCCCAGGTAGTCTTGCTTTCCGAAGAGTCGAAAGAAGGGCTTTACCTCGTCGAAAACGTAAGGCTTCACCAGGGGGGCCCTGAAGCAACAATCGTCTTCGGCGTTGTAGATCAACAGCGTCGGACGTGGAGCCCGCATAGCCGTGAGGGTTGAGTAGTCCTGGCCCCGGAGCAAGTCGGTGGCGTTCTGCTCAATATCCCCAATATCCTGAGAACGTTCAAGTCTCGATAGCAGTGCCGAGTACCCAGCCACCGGTACCGACACTGCCACCCGCTCGTCCAGGGAGCTGAGAACGATCGTCTGCCAGCCACCGCCGGACAGCCCTGTCACAGCTAGACGACGACCATCGGCTCGGGGATCCTGCTCCAGGTAGTCCAAGCCCTTGCGCATGGCCAGATAGAAGAGACCCATGGCATTGGCCCCGACCAGATCCAGATGCCCCCCGAACCAGTGCGTGTTCTCTGGATGACTGAGCTCGCCATAGGCAAACCACTCCAGATTCAGGGCCAGAATCCCGTGACGTGCCAGGCTGATACAGCGTTTCTGTTTGTACTCGATGGCCTTTCCAGAAGGGCCAACATGCCCGTTCACATTGAGGACCGCCGGCAACGAGCTCGCCTCTCCCAGAGGCTCGTAAAGGAGGGCCGGAATCTGCAGACCGGGTAGGACCTCCAGGAGGAGCTTCTGGAGCCGATACCCTTTCCGCTCCTGGGCGTGTCCCACTTTGCTGTAACGGAGCGGAGCCTCGACCCACTCTCGGGGCCAGCCCTGATATACCACTTCCTGTAACAGCTTCTGCCGGGTCTGCCCAGCTTGAGTCGTCCAATCTTTGGCCCGGCTGGGAACTGGAGGCAACCGGGGAGACCGCTCCTGAAGGTACTCCTCCAAGCGGTGTCGGAGCAGTTCCGGTCTCAGGTTCTCGACTTCGAGCATCAATTTAAGCTGGCCGCTCGTGCTCTGGGCCTCCAGGAAGAAAATCCAGGGCAGGTATAGGCAGAGTTTAAAGAAAGAGCTCCTGAGCATGTATCCCCCTAAGGGCTTCGTGGACTCAGCATGACTTTGCCGACCATTCGAAAGAGTAAGTCGCAAAGCGCCAGACTCGCAAGCACTACCGGCAAGTATCGCTAAGCTGAAACTTCAAGAATATGTCGCACGTCTCCTGTCCTCCGAAGGTGCCTCCAACGGGTGAACTATCAGCGTGACGAAGCCAAGTCCGACAGAGCCGCGAACGACTCGACCCGTTAGCAATCGAGCCGTTAGCAAAATGAGTACAGGTTCCGAGGAGAGAGCCGGACAACTCTTCCCCACGCAGTGACGCACAAATCCCCAGTAGCCGGAAGTCAAGTTTCTTTCTCGAATGGGGCCAGGGCTTGCTGGGGGCGGGGCTGACCTGAAACTTCAAAGAATCGTCTGAACGTCGCACGTCACTTGTCTGTGAAAACCGTGCCACGGCCTTCCAGGCCGTGATTATGGAGCCATCACGGGCAGGGATTCCCGTGTCCCTATGGTCGCGGGTCTATCTCATTCAAACGCTGCATCAGGGTGCGTTCCTGCTGCTGAGCGAAACAGAGGTCACTTAAACCGCAGAGAGTACAGATCGGCATCCTTCATGACGAAGCGTAGTCGCACTGGCTTTCCAGACAGAGGGCCCAACTGGGCCCCACCCTTCCACTCCACGAGTCGGTCCAGCTGATCGCCGAAGATTTCAAATGAATCTTCCAAAGCCAAACCTGGAATCGCGCGCCCCGCGGAATCCTGCACTTCGATCCGGATACTCCCTGCCGCTGAACTGGAAAAGTTGATCTCCAGCGTATCCCCGGAAAAGATCAGGGGACGCGTCAGCAGTTCCCCTCCCTTCATAGGTGCCGCGACTGAAACAAATCCATCTACCCTCAGGGTGTAGCGCCGGAGCCGGTCGCTCTTCCCGGTCCAGTAACTCTCGGTGGCGTAAAGAGAAATCTCTCTGGGAGCGCCGGGAATGGCAGAAGCGGTCTCCACCACATGCCAGGCCATATAGTTGTCACCATAGGCCCAGTTATTGGGATGCTGCGGACCGGGCCGCAGGAACGACTCCCCCCAACGCTTGAAGCTGTGGCCGTCGCGGCTGGACATGAAAAGCGTGTCGGTGATCGCGCTGCCATAGCGCACGTGCCCCTGGGTACGCCCTTTACGATGCTCGTATCGAGGAAGGTTCTTGTAATGATCGTCCCAGGCTCTCTCGCTGTAGCGGACCGGAAAACCGATGAAGATATGAGGCGCCCGATAGTAGGGTGCGACCTGATTGGTGTAGAGGGGCTCGTCAGGCACGTCGGGAAAGCTGACCATTACCGGTTCGGTCCAGTTCATAAAATCCTTCGAGGTAGATGTCCGAACATCGCGGATGTTCTCTCCGCTTGACGCGTGCAGGTGAAAGTCCCGGATATAGGCTCGATATTCCTTTCGAAGTGTGTCCCAGAAGGCGATATTCTGAGTATCGAACGCACCCTTCGTCATGACGGCCTTGCCGTCATCCATGAAGGACCATCGGATGGCGTCAGGGGATCCAAAGGCCCTCAGCCCTTTGGATCCTTGCCAGGCCCAGGCGAGAGCCTTGTATTTTTCTTCTTTGCTCGCAGCCGGGTTGGTATCGATAAAAGGCGTCAGATCGTGTCCTTCGTAGCCAGCTCCGTCCCAAACGATATTATTCTTCTTCGAACCCTCAAACTCGATTAGACCCAACTCCGGCTTCACCCAGTGGATCCCGTCCAGACTCTCGGCGTAACAGGCCACCGGAATGTGAGGTCTAGTCAGTTTCTTGCCCTCGACCCGGATCTGCCAACCGCGATAGTAGAGTCGGTAGCGACCCTCGTCCTGAAAGACCTGATGGTAACCACAGCCACTTCCCTCCCAGGGTTGGTCGTGCACCAGGACGATTTCTCGGGGAATGGGGTGGTGCAGCTCAAGCCGCACGTCAGTCATGCGATCAATTAACAGGTCATCGATAAATAACTCCCGACGCGAGCCGATGTCGACGACATCAGCCGGTCCGGCCCATCCAGTCGCCGAAAATGGAGACAGTAGAATCAACACAAAAAAGCTGCGGGTAAGCGACATTTTTCCTCCGTAGGTGTCCATTCTAGAGCAATGCGCTCGACACATAAAGGATCGGGTGGAAGTCAGCCCAGCTTCAGAAATCCCGGACTCAAGCTGTTCATCTGACAACTATCGAGTCACGGCCGCCGATTCTCGCCTTTCCACTGCCCTGGCTGAGAACATCCGACAACAGTACCTTATAATCCTGCGCATGCAGCCGTCCAAGAGTCGGTAGGAGAAAGAAGCTGATCTTCTACGCCCTGCTGATCGTCCTGGTCTATCTCTGTACTGAGTTGCTGGCGATCTTCGGGTACATGATTTGGAGAGGATCCTCTTTTTCCTGGGATGCTGCCCAGGCAAAGCGGACAGCAATCAGCAAGTCTTCAGAACCCCACCTCGAGAATTACGATGGAGGTAGTCTGGTTTCTCCTGCACTCGATCCTCATATACTGGATGACGTGATTCATCCCTATCTCGGGTACGTCCTCGATCCGACCACCCAGTCTGGGATTTCCGATCACGGATTTCCAACTGAAGAATCGTTTACTCCAACCGCGGCCACGAATGACCAGAAAATTGTCATCGGTATTTTCGGGGGATCCTTCGCAATAGGCACTTCACACCTGGCCCGCAGTGTGCTTCTGGAGCAAATTCAGCGAATTCCGAGATTTAGGGACAAGGAGTGCATCGTACATACACTTGCCCTGCCCGGTTACAAACAACCCCAGCAACTAGTCGCTCTCAGCTATTTCCTTTCGCTGGGCGCCCATTTCGACGTCGTGATCAATCTCGACGGATTCAACGAAGTGGCTCTACCCGCCTCCGAGAACATACCCAAACAGGTGTTCCCCTTCTTTCCCCGAGCGTGGTTCGGAAGGGTACATACTCTGAGGCGCCCTGAGCTACTGGCAATGATCGGCCAATTAGCGCTTCTCCAGGAAAAACGTCAGTCCTGGGCGCTGATCAGTTCCCGTATCCCCTTCCGCTACCATGTCTTGAGCAATGTTCTTTGGGAGTATTACGACGCGCGGCTAGCCCGGCAGCGGACAGACCTTCGCTTGGCGCTGAATCGGTACGAGATCAAATCCAAGGACCGCCTTAGCTATCTGGTAACGGGACCTTCGTTTGACTACCAAAACAAAGCAGCACTGTATGACGACCTGACAAATGTTTGGCTAAGATCTTCGATTCAGATGCATAAGTTGAGTGGAGCCAACGACGTGGAGTACTTTCATTTCCTCCAACTAAACCAGTCTCTTGCTGGTTCAAAGCCCATGACAACGGAAGAACGGAGGGTAGCCGTATTGGAGAATGAGCCCTATAGAGAAGGTGTCGAGCGCGGCTATCCCCTCCTGATTGAAGCGGGCAAGGAACTGAGACAACAGGGAATTAGATTTCACGATCTCACCATGCTTTTCGCAAACCACGATGAGCAGCTTTATATCGACTCCTGTTGCCACTTGAACGAGAGAGGCTATGGGATGATCGCCGAGGCAATGGGAAAAGTCCTCTACGAAGAGTTGCGCTAACCCTATTTCTCATCGTTAGTCGCGTCGCCCTCCGGAGGGCAGATGGGTTCCGAAACCTGTGGCTATAGGCCGCAATCCTGCTGGAATTGACACTAGAATCCTTCAATACGCATAGCTCAGGCTAAGGGGCTCTGTCAAGAATAACTTCGCAGAGTTGGCGCTCAGATTTGCGCCAGATTTGGTCGCGAACGATTGAGCAAAACCGCACGCGTAGCCGGGCCTACATTGAGGATTTCGCGATTGAGGAGCGGCCGAAGATGGTGTGAAGATGAGATGCCAGAATGTGAAGTTATTTTTGACAGAGCCCTAAACTGCTAATGTGTGCTGCACTTCAGGGCGAGGGTCTACTTCTGATGTTTGCCGTTCATCTCTGGCGAATGCTCTCGTAAATCCGGTCGACGACCGCTTGATTGGAATCGATATCGCCCACGGTAACAATCACCATGCTCTTTCTGCCACCGACGCCGAAGGTCAAATCCCAGTCGATCGTATCGCCTTGGACAATGCCGGTTCCTTCGGCAAAAAATGCAGGAGCCCGTTGACCTCTTCTCCTATTCCCTGACAACTTATTTCGGGATCTTCAATGAACTTCCCGATCTCTGAGAGCATACCGTCAGCGAAATCCTCTACGATAGCGGCATCAGACACGAACACCGTCATGGTCGCTTCCCCGTCTTTGTCGCTAATGATGAGGAGGTCGCCATCCTGTTCTTGGTCCAGGCCGTCCGGAATCCAAAACTCGAGATCGGACGCAGAGTGAACAATCGTTTCCGAAAAGCCGGACCCAACCATCGAGACGAAAATCAAGCATGAAAAGAATACTCGAAGCGTTGATAGAGAATTCATGGACATTTATTTAACATCGAGCAGCACTGCAATCAATGGGAAAATTGAAGGGAGCCAACTTATGGAACCAACAGCTACTCGACTCATTAGGAGACGAAGTTACCTCGCTCTGCGAGCAGGTCTTTAACGTCTCGAGAACTCACGGAGAATCGGTGATCGTACCACCATTCTCACGAGGCAGCTTAGTCCTTCATCCGTGAACCAGATGGAGCTGGACTCGGTCTTATTAGAGACGTGAAACTGAATCAGCGACTCTCGCTAAGCCGCCTTTCCCCTGTATGACCGCTTCGCCTCCCACGGTGGATCGCCCCCGGCTGTCTATGCTTGTTTCTGTTTTTAGGAGCACTGGGCCAAGAGACGCCCGTACCACCCCCCTCTCTTCCTGCAGTCGAAGAACTGCTGCAGAAGGTACGGGAGAATCTCCACA
>CAUZIZ010000071.1:0-26049 GCA_963579905.1 Acidobacteria bacterium UBA6911
TGGGTTTAAGTCGCCTGCCTTTTCTATGCTGAAAGCGTTATTGCAATTTGTTTCCACTCGGCAATAACCCCTTCGAGGTAGCGCATTTTCTCTTGAACGAGTTTGACCCAGGGTAGCTCGCTTCGCTCCGCATCGCCAACCCTGGACTACTGGGGAGGTTGTGCTGTTGTCCGGCTCTCTCCTCGGAACGTGGGCTCATCTTGCCAACGACTCAAGTCGTTCGCGGCTCTGCCGGACTTGGCTTCGCAATGCTGGTAGTGCACGCGCTTGCGGCACCGTCCGGGGACAGGAGACGTGCGACGAATTCTTGAAGTTTCAGCTTAATGGGGCTCGGAACATGCTAAGGTTCTATTTCCATTACTCCGTGAGTCTCCTGAGGTTGGATCAATGCCCGGACTCGTCCTGACCCTATGCTGGATGTTGATGATTCCGCTTTGGGCGGAAGAGTCAGGCGCCCTTCGCGAGCAATACTGGCCGCAATGGCGCGGACCGCTGGGCACGGGTGTGGCGCCCAATGCAGATCCACCTGTCGAGTGGAGCGAAGACAAGAACATTCGATGGAAAAGGGCGCTGCCGGGTCTCGGGCATTCTACGCCGATCATCTGGGGCGACCGCATCTTCCTGACCACCGCCGTTCCTTATGGTGAGCCGCTGGAACCCGTCTACGACAATGCTCCTGGCTCGCACAGCAATCTACCGGTGACGCGCAGACACAAGTTCGTGGTGCTTGCCATCAATCGCAGCGACGGGAACATTCTCTGGCAACGAGCGGTATATTTCGGTCTTCCGCACGAGGGTGGACACTACACCGGGAGCCTAGCATCTGCTTCATCGGTCACCGATGGCGAGCGTCTTCTCGCTTTCTTTGGCTCGCGCGGGATCTACTGCCTGGACCTGGACGGGAAGCTGCAGTGGAAGAAGAACCTGGGAGCAATGCAAACCAAACATGGGCATGGCGAGGGTAGTTCACCGGTACTCCAGGGTGAGACCCTGGTCATCAATTGGGATCACGAAGGCCAGTCCTTCGTAATGGCACTCGACAAACGCACTGGCAGGCAGCGCTGGAAGATTGCTCGTGACGAGGTCACTTCGTGGGCTTCTCCCATTAGCATCGTCCAGGATGGGATTCCGCAGGTCATCATCAGCGGAACGGATCGTGTGCGCGGCTATGACCTGGCGAGTGGAAACGTCATCTGGGAATGCGGGGGACTCTCAGACAATATCGTTGCCTCGCCGGTGGCAGGTGCAGGCATGGTCTTCGTCGGTAGCAGCTACGATAAACGAGTTCTGCTGGGGATAAGGCTGGCCGGTGCCAAAGGGGACATTACGGGTACGGACCAGGTCGCATGGTCGCGGCTGCGCCGGACACCCTACGTTCCATCGCCTCTCCTCTATGGAGGATCGCTTTATTTCCTTGCTCACTACCAGGGGGTCCTTTCACGAGTCGCTGCCAACACCGGCGAAGATCGTCCGGGGCCCCTTCGTCTGGAGGGCATAGGCAACGTGTACGCCTCTCCCGTAGCGGGGGGAAATCGTGTATACGTGACCGACCTCAAAGGAACAACGCTCGTAATCAGTCACGATGACAAGCCCAGGATCCTGGCGCGTAACCAGTTACAGGACGGCTTCAATGCGTCGGCCGCGTTAGTGGGTGAGGAGCTCTACCTGCGGGGCGAGAGGAACCTCTATTCTATCAGGGAGACCGCGCGGAGGTCTGAAAAGTAGGTACTCCTACCCACTTTCCGTAACAGAGGACGCAGCATTCGAACATGGACAAGACGATTCTAATATCTGGTCGTTCCTGGCAACAGCTAGCTCCCTGTCCCTTTTGGTGGCGGCAGAACAGTGCCTCTGTGGTGTAGAGGTCGAATACTCGGTCAATCTGGGACAGAGAGCGGAGCACCGTTGTCAGGTAGAGATGCGGATTCGAGGGATCAACCATCCCTATCTGGATGTGTCGCTGCCCGCCTGGAACAATCTCTATCAGCTGAGGAACTTCGTTGACAACCTCAGCGATGTTACGGCCTCAGACGCAGATGGCGGGCCTCTGGAGGTGCGGCGTGTCGGGAGCCATACCTGGCACATCAAGACCGATGCGGTAGCCTCGCTCAGCCTTCGTTACCAGGTCTACGCCAACGAACCGGGAGATTTTTACAGCCTGATCGATGAGAATCACGCCTTTCTCAACGGAGCCAACATTTTCCTCTATCTGGAGCAGCACCGCAGCGTGCCTCTCCGGCTAGAGGTAGCGGGCCTGGATCCTGTCTGGCGCATCGCCACCGGTCTGGACCAGGATGGATCGGCGACGGCATTCCGGGCCCAGGATTACGATCACCTCATCGACTGCCCCTTCGAGATCAGCGACTTTCACAAGATCGACTTCCGTTCCCACCGCGTAGATTTTGAGATTGTCTATCACGGCGAGCGAGGGGTGGAGGAGCCAGAGAAGTTTCGCTCTACGCTCGAACCTCTAGTAGAGACCTCGTTCCAGCTTATGCGGGATGTTCCACTGAAACGCTATGTCTTCATCTACCACTTCACGGGGGGCAAACGGGGGGGAGGCATGGAGCATCGCAACTCGACCGCTATCAATAAGCCTCCTACCTTAAAGCCCATCACCTCCGCTCGGAACTACCTCGGCATAGCAGGAGTTTCGGCTCACGAGTTCTTCCACCTCTGGAACGTCAAGAGAATTCGCCCTCACCACTACGTCGAACCGGACTGGACTCGCCCCATTCCCACGCCAGCGCTTTGGTTCGGTGAGGGGTTTACCAGCTACTACGGAAGTGTGATCCTGCTCCGCTCTGGCCTTCACAGTCCGGCCCGTTTTTTTCGCTCTATGGCTGACCGGATTGGAGGGATCGAAAGCAGATCCTCGCATCGGACCCTGAGCGTCGAAGAAGTCTCCGCCGATGCCTGGCGCTACACTGAGCCCTCCTACCTTCTCCCCGAGAATAGCTACAGCTACTACAGTAAGGGAGCCGTGCTGGCATTCTTGGCGGACCTGAAGATTCGGTCCGAGACGAAGGGCCGCCGTTCTCTGGATGACGTCATGCGCTTCTTGAACTGGTTCTACGCCAAGCCGGGAAAGGGGTTTGAGCCCGAAGACCTGCCCCGCGTCTTCAGTTCAGTGTGCGGATGTGACTTCAGCGAGTTTTTCAAGAATTATGTCAGCGGCACCGAAGCATTGCCGTATCAGGAGTACCTGGCCCTGGCAGGCCTGGAGTTGGTTCGTGGAGAGAGGACCGCTGCCGACTTCGGTTTCGAGGCCAGCAGCAACCACGGCGAGCCGCCAATCGTGGCACGGATCGACGAGGGCTCACCGGCGGCAGAAGCAGGGCTCCAATTGGGGGACGTGGTCTTGTCTCAATACCGTGGAGTAAAAGCGGGTGAGGAGCTGTCCTTGAAGGTACTGCGAGGCGGCGAAGAGCAGGAACTCAACTTTCAGACGGGCAAGAAGGAGATCCTCACCATCCAGATCGGAAGCCTTGAGGATCCAAGTCCGGCCCAGCACCAAGTCCAAAGAGGCCTGGCGGAAGGGGACCGCGAAATGATGAGCGGTGAGCAGTAACGGAAACAGCTGCGCCCTGATCTACCCGACATTCTTAAACAAACCGAAGCCCCCGCTGACCCACTAGGCCTCGGTTGTCCTGGTAGTTCAACTCCTTTTCAGGCAGTCCCACCAACCGGCCCTCCTGGACCCAGTTATCATCCCCCCCGTAGAGACTCTGGATCAGAAGGTCTGTGAGTCGATCCAACTCTGCTCGGCACCCAGGCGCATGAGAAAGATCCGTTGTCTCCCTGGGATCGCTCTCGATATCGAAGAGTTGGCGGCAGTTTCCCGTTGGGTAGTAGATCAGTTTGAAATTTCCGCCGCGGATCATGCGCGTGGCCTCCGCACCTTCGGAGTGCTCACCGTACAGATGATCCCTCCTCTGTTGTCCCGCTAGAGAGAATCCCTCGACCGTCTCGGGAATAGGCAGGCCGCAGAGATCCAATAAGGTGGGCATGAGGTCCCCGGATTCTGCCAGGCGGTCATCTTGGGTATTCATGGAGAATCGTTCATCTTGGCTCAGCGGGACCAGCACCAGGGGAATCTTGGCTGACATCTCGTAGAAGAGGCATCACGGTCCAGAGTCCGTGCTCTCCGACCATGTGTCTGTGGTCGCTCGTGAAGAGCAGGATCGTATCATCCAGGATGCCCTCCTCGCGGAGGGCTCCCACGACCATGCGAATCTGATGGTCGATGTGAGTGATGGTGGCGTAGAAGGCGCGCCGTGCCAGCTCCAGTTCCGCCCCGGGAGCACCCACCAAGGCACTGCGGTTGAGGTTGCGAGTTTTGATCATGTAGGGAAGCTGATCGGGATCCGCCGACCAATCTCCGGTTGCGGGACGGTCCATCTCCACGTCTCGATACAGATCCAGATAGCATTGGAGCGGCGTCATTGGAGGGTGGGGTGCAGAGAAGGAGAGGTACCAGAAGCCCGGCCTGCGGGGGTCGCGGCGGCCCTGCTCTTCAAGCAAGACGTCGTCGAAGCCAATCCAATTGCGTTGGGGATAGACGTGCAGCTTTCCCACGGCGAAGGCCTGGTAACCTTCATCGCGGAAGCACTGCGGCAGGGTACTCACCTCAGGGAAGAACGCTCGCTCCTGAAAGGATCGGTCTCCGTGGGAACGTGCTGTCATGCCGAGTCATAAGGGTTCGTCGAGCGGGAATACACGAAGGGCAGGCCGAGTAGGCGTTGGTGAAGGTTACGCCGTCTCTGCGTAGCTGGTTTACCGTTGGCGTGATGAGGACCGGATGAGGAACGCTACCGGTCAGGGGTCCACCCCAGTGCTCGGTACAGATCAGGAGAACGTTGGGTTTGGAGCCCATTTTGCGCTCTCGATCGTGAGGTCCAGTAGCCCTGACACCGAGCTGACTCGGAAGCTCACGGAAAAGGGGCCGGCTCAGTGGATGGCTGTAGAGTGATTCGAATACTTTTCAGCAGGCTTCGGGTTCATATCCTCTGCGATGACACCCAGTATTCTCCTGCTGGCCGATGCCATGGCCTCCAGTAGCCGAGCTAGATCGACTCCCGGGTTCAGATGCGTGTCGCCTCGGTTGAGCACGGCCAATACCTGAGAGAGTAACGACATCATCTGGGTGAGGGCGAGACCCGACCGGGGGCCTAGAGCCTCTGGTGTGGTTCCTCGCTCGTCGTGTTTTCGGAGCCACTCGAGATTCTCGTCCAGGATCAGTAGTGCCCGAGCGCGGTAGTCCCCAGCCATCTGATCCCGTAGTGGGTCGTACTCTTGTTTGACTCGTTTCCAAAAGCTTTCCATTTGCTCAGAAAACCCACGGTAGATGCCTCCCGGGCGCACCCTGCGTCCGCGCAGGACCCGTCCCACTACCGCATCGAGACTGGACCCACCGTGATAAAGCTCGTCTCTCATATAGGCCTCCACCTCGAGACCTCGCAGGGCTATACCCAGGGAAAAGAGGGCGGGGTCGAGTGGGTGAGAAGACTCGGCTGCTGCAGATTCGGGACTCCGGATCCCAAAAGTAGAACCCTGCTCGTCATTCATTCGGGGCCGACCTCCGAGTCAATGTTGCTACCTCCACCGAGTTTGGCGATCATACCGATTGCCGGTGACGCTGCGCTGCGAGCTGCTGGAGCAGGTTCTGCCCATCACGTCGCGCGGAGCCCGACAGGGACCATACTCCCAGGCGCTTCGTTGAAGCACAGGATCCCCCTCCCTCACGGTCATGGCTCTGTCAGCGCTGCTAGCGGTGATCATGGCAGAGGCAATCCAAGTTTCTTTTTCGAATGGGGCCAGCGCTTCCTGGGGGCGGGACTAAGATGACTTCAGCGCAGTGCGGCTGATGTCCGTTGTTCGAGCTCCAGCAACATCTTTTTCGCCGGCAGACCGCCACCGAATCCTGTCAGTGCACCCGATTTTCCGATCACACGGTGGCAGGGCACGACAATAGGAAGCGGATTGGCGCCGTTGGCTGCGCCCACAGCACGACTTGCCTTGGGATTCCCAATACGCGACGCTAATGCACCGTAGGAGATCGCTTGGCCGTAAGGTATTTGTTGCAGTGCTTTCCAGACTTTGAGCTGAAATACAGTCCCGGTCGGTGACAGCGGGAACTGAAATTCGAGGCGTTCTCCTGCAAAGTAAGCCTCGAGCTGCGCCGCGATAGCCAGAAATGGCTACCGATCCTCAATCCAATCAGGCTCTGCCTCGCGGCGCCCGGTACCCGATGGAAAGCCGATGACGTGAAGCCCTTCTGCCGTCCCGGCCAGCAACAATGGACCCAGCGGACTTTCGACGTACCAGTATTTCATCTGGAGGTAAACTGTAGACAAGCCAATATCCTTTGGTTTCGATTTCATGGTCTCTGCAGGAAGTCCCTTTGGGGAGAGGTGGTCAGGCGGAGCTAGGGGTCCTTTGTCTCTTGTCGAAAGCTCGTGACCTTTCGTCTGAGTGTTCGCAAGACAGCACCCATAGAAGGATCGGCCGCCAGGTTTAGAACTTCGTCGGGATCCTGCTCCAGATCGTAGAGTTCCTCTAGAGGCCGTCGTAGGTAGGTTCCCAAAAGGCGCCGACCCATTCGGCCCTGCTCCTGGATGCTCTTCCAGGTGGGCGACGCAAAGAGGTCGTTGGCATGAGGGAACTCCAACTCCGGAAATAGGTTCAACAAATACTTGTAGTGACGCGTCCGAACGCCTCGGATCGGATAGTACATCGTGATTTCATGGAAGGTGTGGGAAAAGTAAGCCTCATCCCAACCCGGAGGATTCTCCTTCTCCAGAATGGGTAGAAAGGAGCGCCCGGGGAGTGCCTCCGATGGAAGAGGCGTCCTCGTCCAGTCCAGAATTGTGGGCAACAGATCGACGTAGCTGACGATAACGCTGTTGACAATCCCTCTCCTGGTCTGATTCGGGGAACGGACGAGCAGCGGAAGGTGGACGCCCTAATCGTAGAGGTTGGTCTTGGCACCGGGGAAGGGGATTCCGTTGTCGCTCAGATAGATGACGAGGGTATCTTTGTCCCGACCGGCGTCCGCCAACTCTCGCAGTACCAGTCCGATGCCCTGATCCAGCCGACTTACCGCCTGATAGTGTTCAGCCAGCTCCTCTCGAACCGGGAGCTGATCGGGTAGGAAGCGGGGCACTCTTACACGAAGCGGATCGTAACTAACCTCGTTTACTCCGGAATAGGAAACTTCGTTGTCGAAGCTCTGGCGGGACCGATGGGGATCACTGCAGCCCACCAACAGAAAGAACCGGCGGCCCGATTGCTCCCTGAAGAACTCGCCAGCCTTTCGTGCCATTGCAGCAACATCCCGGTTCCCTCCGGTTTCCAGCGCGGAGACACTGTAGTCGTAGGGATGGACAGATGCTGGCTTGACATGGAGCTTCCCCACCACACCGGTGGTGTAACCGTTATCCTTCAGCAAGCGGGGTAAGGTCTGGACGCCCTCGAGAGTGTGGAAGTTGTGGTCTCTGTGGGTGTGTCCGTACTGTCCGGTGCTGTGGTTGAACTGCCCTGTCAGAATCACCGACCGGCTCGCGCTGCAGGAAGGCTACCGTGGCGAAGGCATGAGTGAAGCGAACACCTTCCCGGGCGAAACGATCCTGGTTGGGCGTCTGAATCACAGGGTTCCCGTAGCATCCAGGCCCTGATCGTCGGAGATCAGGAGCAGAACACTTTGGGCTAGAGTGGTCCCCAAAAAAACTAGCAGCCCCAGCCTAAAACTCCAGATGCGGAACGCGAACCCGTTCATCTCAGCCTTCCCATCGACACCTCGTGGATTCTAGCAGGTAGCTTGGGACTCTGTTAGGATTTCAAGTGTCGTTATCAGGAGGGGATATGAAGGGAATGAATCGAAGGGAATTTCAGCAGAGAATGGGCCGCGCTCTGGCCGCTGCTCCACTGATCGTCGGGGCGTCTTGTGGTTCGCAGGAATCGACTCCGCAGACCAAACAGCCGTCGCCGTCAACAGCCTCCTCAGGATCCTTGAAGATGACGCTGGGCGAGGCCGATGTGAGGATTCCCCCAGAAGCTCCTGAGGGCGAAAAGTGGCGTTACGGCATCGGTCTCCCGTTTCAGCTAGCCCCGGGAAAGGCAGCACTTTTCTGCAATATCAAGGGAAAGCGAGGTCAGGACTTCGAGGCGGGGAGCGACCTGATTGTGTTCGATTCGATCATTGGCGGAGTGCGCGAGACCTTTCCCATCGTTCGCAATGAGGTCCGAGACGAGCCCCACACCGGCAAGCCCGCCGACGTCGTCAAGTATCCGACTCGTGGCGGATTCGTGCCCCTTGGCGCCAAGCGGCCGGATGGCTCTCCCTATCCGAATGCCGGAACTGGATTCGGTTTGAACCAGGCCATCGGTTGGCCACTGGGGGGCTCCAGGATGACCGAGGATTCCTCGCGGTTCTGGTACTGGGATATCCAGCAGTACCGGTACGACGGCCAGGTCTTCAATGTGGAATCGAGCGAAGCCGTTGCTGTAGGAGACCTGCTTCCGGAGTGGATCATCAGCGATGGGGGCCTCACCAATGCCATCCCTGACGGCGATGATTTTCTGGTCGGCATGACCGGTGCCGAGGGAGATGCAGAGACGTGGAACCAAGCAGGTCGGCCGGCAGGAGCGGGTGTCATGCGTTGGCAGCGCAAGTCGGAGCGCTGGGTGCCGGTTTCCTTCGTACGAATCACGGATCTGGATGGGTCCTTCGAGCCAAGCCTGATCCGCGATAGGGATGGCAGCCTCCTCTTTTGTGCCCGAGCCGGCAGCGACGAGCGTGGCCGTCGTCGACTCGAATCCCGGGTCTGGCGCTCCAGCGACGGGGGCGATAGTTGGGAACAAGCCCTCTTTGTGCTAGGGGCTGTGGGTGGAAGTCCAATTACCCTGAACCAGGCGGCCGATGGAACTCCCTACATCGCAGCCAACCTCTACGAAGTCTTGCTCCATCCGATTGGGGAGCGCTTTCGTCCCCAAAAGGACGATCGAGGCATCGCATATGCCTCTCCTGTTGGTCGTGAGAAGCTCTGCCTCTGGCCCCTGAACCAGGATCGCGACGGACTCGAGACCCCGATCCTGGTACGGGATTCGGTCGCGGAGTTCGGACTTGCCCCTTCCGGCGATACCTGGAATATCGACCACCCCTCGGCCATGACTGTCCAACTGGCCGATGGAGACTGGCACAACGTCATAGCCATGCGCATCTGTGACCATGCCGAGGTCAGGGAAGGTGTCGACCCGGCCCCTCAGACGGGGTGCTATCTGGAGGAGATCCTGTCCCCAGGTGAAGCAATCCCTCTCTGGAACCTTTAGCGGCCTCGGACCAACAAGCAGTGTGTCTATTGTAGGACGGGCACTCCTGCCCGTCGAGGATAGTGACGGGCAAGAGTGCCCATCCTACAGCTCGTTGAGATTCTGCGCGACCGCTGGATTTGAGCGACGAAACACGCCGGACTCCGGATTCGATTCCATGGTTTCCCAGCGGGGCCTCCACCAGAGGTCCACCCGGGACCCGGTGAGAGCATCCACATCGCGAACCGTCAGATTCAGACGAAGGGTTTCCCAGGGGACTCCCTGGATTGGGTCCAGGGAGGCGTGGGGAATAGCCCATTCGAGGGTATATCCGTCTGTGCTGGGAGCCCCCAGTATCCGGACACCCTCGATGCGTTTCTGCGTGGGATCGACGATGGCATTGCCGACGGTCGAAGGAGGTATCACGCGAGCAGGCGGCCTCACCTTTTCGATCGTTGTTCGCGCTACTCCGGCAGCGTTCTTACCCTCGTCCGGCTGCTGGGGATCGAGATGGAGGACGACGGAATCCTGATATGCGCTTGTTGTCCCGCCCCTGTGGATCCATTGATCATCCTTCACCCGGACACCCACGTACAGGAACTCCCCATCTTGCACCAGGCCGAAGTCTAACTGGAGATCCTGCGGGCCCTGCCAGGCCGAAGTATCCCCTGTTAGTTGCTGGGGACGGGCTAACGAAAAAGGAAGGGATGACCAATCGTCAAGCCGTCCGTCCAAGGTCATGGATCCTTTGGCAACACGTTCTATGACCGGATTCTGCTCCAGGGCTGCGTAGAAGGTTCGCTGCCAGGACACGGGTTGAGCCATATCTTCGGGTTCGTAGGTAGCGATCACCTCCGCCGGAAGGGCGTCTTGACTGGTGAGCCTCTGATCCTGGGACCACTCTACCAACACCCTTACCACCTCGGTCGAACCGGCAGCTACCGTCTTGGACAGGGCGTAGGGGGTCGGTCGAAAGCGATCGTGGAACTCCCAACGGAGGCCAACCTGTAGCGGGATCTCTGCTCGGTTTTTGATATGAATCAGGGTCTGCCCCTGGGTGGCGGATTGGGCACTGATGGATTCGATCCTAATGTCATAGGCGTTTCCCAGTCGATCTGTAAGGTTGGCCATCGCCTGCGTGGGAAGGTCCCCATCCAGAATTCCGTCCAGCTTCAGGTGGGCTACTACGGGTCCTTCTCGGGTCAGAGTGACCCATGTGACATGATCGAACCGGCCGTGTAGTGGACCCGCTAGACTACTGCCGCCCCCGGTTGTCGCCAACTGATAGTACTTATTCTGAGTCCGCTGGTAGCTGACATATCGATGGCGGTGTCCGGCAAACACCGTGTGCGGACGTCCCCCCAGGGACTCCTCCACCTCAGCCCAGCCAGACCTGTCTTCGTAATCCCACAGAGGCTTGTGCAGGAAGACGAGGGTCCAGCGAACTCCGGGATTTGCCTCCAAGGTCTGCTTGACGAAGGCCACTTGGTCCGGTCCAATTCGCGAGGGCTCCCCGTCCTCGGTGTTCAGGCAAAGGAAGAGGACGTTCTTGTAGAGGAAGTGATAGTAGGTGGGACCGAATCGCTTCACCCATTGCTTGCGGGCTTCGGGGGCCCAGATGTCGTGGTTGCCGGGCACGTAGAAGAATCGCATCCGGAGAGTGTCCACCAGGTGTCGGAATTCCTTCCATTCCCGCCCCACTTGCTCGAGATCCTCGGTGCCCCCTTCGATGAGATCCCCAACGCTGACGACGAATTCCGGCCTGACATCATTGATCTTTCGAAGAGCCTTGGCGAAGACTCCCTCCCGATGCCCGCCTGTCCTGTCGGAAACGACGACAAATTGGAACTCATCTGAATCGCTGAGAAATCGCTTGCCCGACCAGGGTGCTGGGCCCTGGAAGTCCGGCAGCAGGGTCTGGCTCTGCTCCTGGAAAGTCCAGGCAACTACTAGACCCAAACCGAAAATGGCTCCCAGCAACAGTCGTGTGCGGATCGGGGTAGCAGGGTGCGCAAAAGCGTGTTTCGCCATACTCATATCCACTTCGTCCTTGTTCGCGGGCTGATCGAGGCTTTTTGGATGGTAGCGTACCCATCAGCAGTAGCGCAATCAGCCTGACGGTCTTTGCGGAATCGTCTCGATGAAAAATTCCGGTCGGCCGCTGCTCAGCACAGCCCGGTTGCCGTCCAGTGTGGGCAGCCCGGGTGACTTCTCGACTTTAACCTCTCGAGGTTTTAGTATTCGATGAAGAGTCTTGGCCGTGCCAATCGGGCGAACTTGGTTGGCCAGCATATTTCAAATCGCGAAATCCGAGTCCTAATTATTGGGTCATAAGAATGAAAGCCTTTTGGCCAATGGGCAAGTATCATGAACAGGGAGCAGACATGATCACATTTGCACGAAGCTTGATCAGGAGTAGCTTCGTCAGGACTTGCCTAACCTTCGTTTCTTTGGCCGGATCCTCGGTTCTTGCTCAACCAGCGATTGAGGTCGACACGCCGATGGCGCCTCCGGCGTGGGCGCTGGCCCAGTGGGCCTTGCTCGATGCGAATCTCGAGGCGGCCTTCGTGGCAGCGAACAAGTATGTCGACGAGCGCGGTTGGATGCGGATTACGCCGAACTGGGGCGCGATGGATGGGGCGGATGACGTCACGGAGACCTACCGCGACCTTCCAATCATCTACATGCTCGGAGGTCCGCCGGAAATACTGAGTCTCCACAAGAAGATATGGGAGGGACATCTCGACCAGTACACCCAAGCTCGTGAGCCCCTGGTCGCGGCTGTTAAGGAAGGCATGCTTTACAAGGAGTTTTGCCCGCAGCTGGATTGGGAACACACCGGCGAGGCCATGGCTCCATGGTATTGGTACGGACTCGCCCGTCCGGACGACGCTCAGTACTTAACCCGCGCTCGGCGCTTTGCCGGGTTCTACATGAACGAGGATCTCGGAGCTCCTAACTATGACCCAGAGAAGAAGATTATTCGTAGTCTCTTCAACGGCAGCCGGGGACCGCTGCTGACTCCAGCTTCGGAATATGACTGGGGCGGCAACCCGCGTCCCCGTCACGACCCACGACCGGGTCAGCTCCCGCGAACCGAACGCTGGACGCGCATGGGCTACACTGTCAACCTGAGCGGTGACCATCCGCAAAACATGCTCACCACGAACCTGGCGATGACAGCGTACATGTTGACGGGGGAGAGAAAATATCGCGATTGGATCCTGGAGTACGTCGGTGCCTGGGCCAAGAGGGCGGCCAGCAACGGCGGTAACCTCCCTAGCAACATCGGCCTTGACGGCTCTATTGGTGGCGAATGGGATGGAAAGTGGTGGGGTGGGGTTTATGGCTGGAATTTCCGGCCCCAGTCGGAAGATGGGTCGGACAATGCAGGCAACAATTACGTGATGAGGGGTGCGCGGGTTGGTTTCGGCATCGCATTTCTTCTAACGGGCGATCACCAGTACGTTGACACGCTGAGGAATCAGATCGACAACATGTACGCTCAGCAAAAGGTCGTTGACGGCAAGCTGATGGTCCCGCACAAGTACGGTGACAACGGTTGGTATGCGTACATCGACAACAGTCTTCGAGGCGGTGGCAACGTTAATTTCTGGTCCCTGCCTGAGCTGACAGACATCTACACCTGGACGCTGAAGGCATCCGACCTACCGCGCGTCTCTGAGGAACCCTGGCTGCACTACCTTCAGGGTGAGTCTCCTGCCTTTCCCTTGGAGGCGATCGCGAACGATTTCAACGTGATTCGAAGGCAGGTCGAGAAGGTGCGGGCGGATTCCCAGACGGCAGACACTCGAGCGTCATCTGGCATGCCTGTCGTGACCTCGGTGGGAAGTCTCATCAACCTCATGCTAGGGGCCAACGATCCGGGTAGCGGTGGCAACGTGCTTCACGCGCAGGTACGCTATTTTGATGTCGACGAGCGACGGCCAGGGCTACCCCCGGGTGTCGGCGCCCTCGTGGAGCAGGTCCGTCCCGACGGCATCACGCTGCTCCTGGTCAATACGAACCCGGTGACGAGCCGCAAGCTGGTCGTTCAAGCGGGAGCCTATGCCGAGCACGATGTGTTGACCGTCGCAGTTGGCGACCAACAGGTCGAGGTGGGAGACTCGCAGTTCCGGGTGCGCTTGAGCGCTGGATCAGGAGCGCGTCTGCTGATTCGGATGAAGCGTTACGTGAACCAGCCGACCTTTATGTTTCCCTGGAATCGATAGGAGCTGATGGAATGATCCATGACTTTTGAAGGGTGTGCCAATGAAACGATCGGGCGAAAATAGGATTGCGATATTGATATTTCTGGTGCTCCTTGGCACGGCTCTGTCAGCCGAGCCTGACGTCTACTTCCGGAGCAATGGGGGAGTTCCGGCGGGTGACCGAGTACCCCTTCCCGGTGACCTGAGTGACGGGCAGACTCTGGTCTGGAAGGCCGGCCTCCCCGCGGGACATTCTACCCCCTGCGTGACGGCCGACCGGATTTTTGTCAGCGTCTTCGAGAAGAAGCTCGCAACCGTGGCCTTGGACCGAAAGACGGGAACCAGGCTTTGGAAGAGGGTGGTCAAGATTGAAGGCATCGAGCCCACTCACAGTATGGGAAGCCCCGCATCGTCGAGTCCGGCGAGCGATGGAGAGCGAGTCTACGTCTTCTTCGGGAGCTACGGGCTTGTCTGTTACGACCTGGAAGGGAAGCTGATATGGGATAAGCGCATGGGACCTTTCCAGGACGATTTCGGCGCATCGAGCTCTCCGGTTCTCGCAGGCGACAAAGTGATTCTGAATGAGGATCACGATACCGGCAGCTTCCTGATCGCCCTTGACAAGTTGAGTGGTAAGACAGTGTGGGAGACTCCCAGGTCTGGTCACACTCGAAGCTACTCCACTCCAGTCGTGTGGAAGTCCGAGGGACGAGAGACCCTCCTCGTGGCGGGAGCACTGCAACTGACAGCCTACGACGCGCAGAAGGGGAAGAGACTCTGGTGGATCAATGGCTTAGCCCGCATCGTCAATCCCACCCCGGTTTTGGGTGAGGATCAGCTCTTCGTGGCGTCCTGGTCTCCGGGTGGGGACACCAACTCGCGGATCTCAATGGAGGGCTGGTCCACGGCAAACCGCCGATGGGACACGGATGGCAACCAGATCCTGGCCGGGGAGGAGCTCCCCGAGGGAGAGGTGAAGGGGAGACTCTCGATCATCGACCTGGATTTGGATGGGGGCGTCAATCAGGTCGAATGGGAGAGGTACGCCCGGGTATTCAAGCTCGCCCGCAACTCCATTCTGGCGATTCGGCCAGGGGGCCAGGGCGATCTTACCGGTACCAACGTCCTTTGGAGCTATCTTCGAGGAGTTCCCTACGTCACCAGCCCCGTGCTCTATCGCCAGGTGGTGTACATGGTCAAGAACGGGGGGATCGTGACCAGTCTGGACGCGGAGTCGGGAAAGCTCTTGAAGCAGGGCCGTCTCACTGGACTAGGAAACTATTTCGCCTCACCCGTGGCCGGTGACGGCAAGGTGTACTTGGCCAGTGAAAGTGGAGTGATAACGGTACTGAAAGCTGGTGTGGAATGGGAGATTTCTTCGTCCCACGATCTGGGCGAGCGCATCATGGCAAGTCCAGTCACAGCCGACGGTCGAATCTACGTTCGAACCGAGGAGGCCCTGTACAGCTATGGGGATCCTAAAGTCCAAATCACCGGCACTCACGGAGAGCCAATGATGATACCACGATCCAGATCAGCAGGTTACGGATCGGGATCCTCAAACGGTCTGGATAGCCGTTACGCCCTCACCGACCGCCCTCTCTGATTTCTCCCCTACCTCACGCTACTAAGGGTCTGCGCAAGAATAACTTGGTAGAATTGGCGCTCAGATTTGCGAAGTTATTCTTGACAGAACCCTGAGTACTCTGGAACGTAAATACGGAAACGTTTGCAGATGGGGCTTGCGAGGCGAGATCAAGGCAGGAGGAGGAAGACGATGTTTGGCCATCTTCGACGACGACCAACGCAGAGATCGTCCGCAACCCCCGTCTGCCCTACGGGTGGCGACGGGACGCGCCGATTTCTTTGTCGCGCCTTCTCCACTATGGCAAGACATGGCGTTCGGCGGCGCTTCGCGAACTCGACCCGTCCCACTCGCCACAAACGTTGCCGTATTTAGTTTCCAGTATACTCAGGATTGTGCCGGCGCATCCTGATGGCCGGACTCACGGTCGGCTTGGCGGGCCTGCTTGCGGTTTCAGGGTTTGCACTGGGGTTCGGGGAAGCCACAATGGAGCCGCTCGTAGCGGCTGCGTTGGTTCCGAGGAGCCAATCGATCTGTGTGGGCGATAGCAATCAGGACGGACTGCAGGACATCCGTGACATCGTTCTGATTCAGGCGCACCTCCTTCAGTCCGGTGGCCTCTCAGAACACTCTCCGATTTTTTCAGCCCGGCCGGACCGTACAGGCCATCATCACTGGAGCTTTTGAAGACCGGATCTCGGGGATCGTCCCGAACGGAGTCGAACAGGAACTTTATAGGGTCACGGTCAACGTCAATCGAAGCGAAAGCAACGGAGGCGGCTTCGAGGTGAACGGCTTCCCCCCCCCAGTTGAAGGTAACGCCTCCCAGTTCGACCATTTTAATGCCTCCCGGCAGCGGCAAAGAGACCTTTGTCATCGGAGGCGGAACGCCTCCTTCCCGTTCTGGGACCCGTGGGTCAGCTGGTCGAGATCATCGGATCCGGCTTCGATCCCGATCCGGCCGGAAACAGCGTGACCTTCCAGGGAGAATCGAACGGTCGCATCGAGGCCACGGTCGCAAGTGCCGGCTCGGACAAGCTGGAGGTGAGGGTTCCGCAGGAAGCCATCTCCGGTCCGGTGAGGGTTACGGTGGGTGGCCTCACGGGCAACGACTATCAGTTTTTCGTTCTCTTTCGCCCCGATGCAGGCGTGTTCTTCCCGGACTTCAAGGCCGGCCAACCCGTCGGTCCCCTCCTGGTATTGAGCGATTTTCCCAGCCCTCGCCTGGAGCGTCTTCTCGATCAGGATGTCCCTTTCGATTCCCTGGGCGTGGTCCTGGATCAGGGCAACATCAAAACGGACACGTTGGAGATCGGCCAGGCCGCCGGAACTGCGAGTGTGATGCACAACGATGGGAGCGGCACGCCGACCGACTACCTGCTGGTGTACGCCGGCCACGAGGAAGAGGGAGAACGGCGGCACGTTTTTGATCTCGAGCCCGCCCTGGAAGACACTTACTGCAAGGAACACTTCACCTGTGGGAAAGCGAGGGAGTGAGATTGGAGTTCCGGTTCGCCGACCTGGTTTCGTTTCTTTCCCTGTTCAATAAAACCCTCACCATCCTGTTTGAAGAAGGGGTTTACGCTCCGCTGGGGGCTCCGGGAAGCACCGTCAACACCAGGGTGGAGGTCCGTTCCGAGCAGTGGAGTTTTTTCCCGGAGCCGATGGTCGTCGACTTTCTCGGAGAAGTGGAAATTCAATGATCGAGCTTGAACTCGTGCAGGCGGGCCGAAAGTTGAAAAAGTTTCTACTGATAGGGGCGCTGGAGCTAGTCGCCGGTGCTTGCACTGAAAACCCTGAGGACGGCGAGGGTGAGGTTTCTCATCAGAGCTACCGAACCTTGGTTTCAATCAAATCGGTGCCAATCGGCGAGAGTGTGAAGGGCAGTAGAGTGTGAAGGGCAGTGTTGAAGCCGAGATCCCGGAGGGCGATGGAGACCCTGAAATGGGCTCTTGGCCAACACCTCCGGCGGAAGATTATCTCCCATGGATAGTACAGCCAAGAACTCTCCCTCTCCTGCTAGAGTCTTGGTCCGTTGACACACCCGAAACGCAGACAACTTCCCTCGAGGTCGAGACCAGGCGGCCAGGGGTCCGCGGGGTTACTGGAAGCTCGGCTAGCTCTTAGCGGCCCTGGACGCTCAGTGAATCAGGTATCTGGGCAAGAATTGACGTAGGCCCGAAAATTTCCGAGAAGGACCACGTTGAGTTTCGCTTTGCTTCTGTATTCTTGGAGATAAAACTGGATCCCGAAGAATTGGAAAACACTGCTCGCATAGGACTTGCGCGAGGTCCCTTTGTCCAAGTCTTGCCTGATTCGGTATTGGACTTTGGTTCCTAGTCCCGAAGGATTATCGTTATTACTAACAGAGGAGATGAAGCGCTGAACGTGACCAACGTAACGATTGTTCCATCGGCTGAATTCAGCCTTACCAACCCCCTCAACACACCATTCACGGTCAAGCCTGGTCTAACTGAACGCTTCTCCATCAACTTCGAAGCCTCATCATCATCAGCCAGTGCCGTCTTGCAGATTGCGAGCAACACTGCCGGCGGGACGGTGAAGGAAATCACCTTGCAGGGCCCGGCCCTCGCTCCGCAGGACCAAAAGTCAAGACCGCCATCGACTGTCGAGATTAAGCAAGACCCGCACACCGACTTCTCCCACCTGAGCCTTCGCCTGGAGCAGACATCTGCTCAACCCGTCCCATACCGTCTCAAGATCGTGGGCAAAGAGCAGCAGATGGATCTAAGCGGTTTTTCCGAAGGATTCCATCTGGGGTGGGTTCATGTGGAGACTTCTGATGCCGACCGTCTCGGTCTGGAAAAGAGTCTCCTTTCACGGGAGGCGGAGGATCGCTGGCGCCTGGGCATCTTTCATGAAGGTTCGTTCCTATCGGAACTGCCTATCGCTACGGGCGTCCTCCACAACACAAAGCCGGTTTTGAACTGCAGGTCACCGCCGCTGGCTGGCTCGTGGCTCTTAGCCACAGCTTTAGCCTGCCCACGAGAGCCGTCGCCGAGGTCGAGTTCGACGTTCCTTTGCGTCTGCCGCCCCGCGGGGACCTGCCTTATGAGATCTCCAGATTCCCGATCGATTCATCGGGTTCCGCACCCGTCACGCCGCTGCGCCTGGTCGTGCCTCTCTGACTTCAGGCAGAACTGGAGAAGGAACTCTTTCACTCCGAGGATTCCAGCACCATCAATACCAGCTTTGTGGAGCGCCACAATCTAACTCTAACCATCCGCCTAACGACTGGAGCTGATCAAAACGCAGGTCTTGTAGACCTTGACGCCTCTACTCGTACCTCAGCGCTGTCATGGGATCGACCTTGCTCGCACGGCTAGTAGGCACGTAAGCCGCCAAGAGCCCTGAGACCCCAATGATCAGCAATGCTGCCAGTAGCTGACGAGTTAGCGCCGCACGTCCCGATCCTAGGGCTAACCGCACGGCCATTTCCCGGCGCCTGGCCGTCGACCTCGCCACAAGCAGTCCTGCCACGTAGACGCAAGAAATCAGCAGGAGAACGCAAACCATACCAATGAGCAAAGCCAATGGATCCTCCACAGCCTCGCGCAAGGCGGGAATGCCCTGCGATGCGGGCACCAGTTGCACGGCTCTCGTCAGATGCTCCTGCGTTGCCGCCAGTTATCTGGTATTGCTCCAAGGCCTGCGAGGATTTCTTCCACAATTCCACGGTACACGACGCGCGTCGCCGCCTCCGCCTGTTCCCGATGCACCTCGGGTCTCAGGCGAGTCAGCACATTCAAGTTTTGTAACCTCCGTTCCGAGATCTCCGGACGATAGAAGTCCGGCTTCATCTGTTTCCGCATGGCCAGAGGAACATAGACGGCGGGCGAGCGCCCTGTGAGCACACCGAGAAAGGTCGGGGGTGTTACACCGATCACGAGTATTGGGTTGTCGTTGAGTCTGATCGTCTGCCCGACAACATCTTCCTTGCCTCCGAATCGACTCTGCCAGTAACCGAAGCCCAGGACGGCGACCGGATGGCCACTCTCCAGCTGATCATCTTCTTCCCGGATCAGTCGCCCTGTGTAAGGCTCAAGACCCAGCACACCAAAGAAGTTCCCCGAAATCAGCTCCCCTTCCACCCGCTCGCTCTCGCTGTTGTGCGAGAGAGCCAGATTGGCGCCAGCTCTAGCGATAACACCTGCGAAGACCTCGCTGCTCCGTTTCAAGTCAACGTAGGTCGGATACGAATGCACAGTGTGATTGTTGTCCCCTGATGAGTACCTCCACATGTGCGGCCCCGTCATGTCCACCAGCACAAGTTCCCGAGGATCCTTGACGGGGAGCCCCTGCAGAATCACCCTGGTCGAAAATGGAAAAGACGGCCGTATTCGCACCAATACCAAGCGCAAGTGTTACCACCGCCACGGCTGTGAACCCGGGAGACCTCCCCAGGGTTCGAGCGGCGTAGCGGAGGTTATGCCACCATTCAGCCATGATAAGCCTCTACTGAGCCCTCAGCGCCTCGACCGAATCCGTCCGACTCAGCTTGCATGGACCCACCGTCGCGAAACGTACCGTTGCTAACACTGGCGGTTGGATGTTCGGTCACGTTGAAGAGAACGACACGTCGCCGGCTGTGGCTCAATACCATCAAGACACGAGGTTTTGACGAACTACAAGTTCGGAAAACTCGATAACTCCTCCTTGTTGATCTTGGAGGCTTTGAGCAGCTACAAAATTGACTGCAGTGGGCTTTTTGGAGGCTCCTCCAAGTGGCCGTAAACCATGGAAAAGAAATGGTGGAGGTAAGCGGATTCGAACCGCTGACCCCCTGCTTGCAAAGCAGAACTCCCTGGTTTCACAACCTCCTCATTTTCAGTAAGTTGTGAAAATAGAGTCATTTAGGTTTTCCTGATGTTCAGCGATTTTCCACGCTTTGGCAGATTTTGGAAGGATTTTCTCACACGGATTCTCACACAGACTCGGCAGGTGCGGCGCAGCTCTCTCAGCTCAAAATCGTCGGGGATGCTTCCGCTTTTGGGATTCTTTTTAAATCTTACGTTGTTAGTTGACATTGGGAGATTACACCCATAACTTCAATCTCACCTAGAACCAAGTAAGGTGGAAACTCAGGGCTGGCGTCAGGTTGAGTTTCGGTAAGAGGATAAGGTCAATGAAGATCATGAAAACGAAGGTCACTTTTTCTCCAAAAATACATTTTCGACTATGTCTTCTAGGAACTATGTTTCTCTTGTTATTCCATAGTTGCATCACTGAAAAAGACATTAAAGTAGATAAGGAGGCTAGCTGGATAGCAGGTGACCACCACATTCATAGCCGGTTTAGCGTCAGTTTTAACTCTAAAACCGACCCTCTTAGGACTTCACCTATTATTGGTGGTGGAGCCATTTATCCGATTCCAATGAATGCACTCATGGCCAGACGGTCTGGGCTTTCCTGGATGGTAGCAACTGATCATGGTGGTCCTAATCACAGTAAAGTCAACTTGGAAAAAGCTTATCCAGAATTGATACTTTCTCGGGAGCTTGTCCCTGAAGTAATTCAGTTTTTTGGACTCGAACTGAACTCTCCAGGAGCTGATCATAGTAGTCTCATTATTCCCAATGATGATAATGAGGCACAACAGTTAGCTCTAATTGAGTCAAAATTTGACAGATCTGAAGTATTTCCTATTGACCCAGAAAGGAACACTGAGCCTAGAATGATTCAAGCTCTTGAATTCATGAACAAGCTGAACCCAAAGCCCATTCTGATCGCTAATCATCCCTCTCGTTCTGCCCAAAAAGGCAAACAATATGGATTATATGATCCAGCTGAGCTCCGGAAATGGAATGACACCGCACCCGAAGTCTCAGTTGGAATGGCTGGGGCTCCAGGCCACCAAGCCTCCACACTCAATCCAGATAACACACCCAAACCAGAGGGTTTTCGTGGTGGCTACAGCCGATTACCAACTAGAGGTGGATTTGATCCTATGACCGCCCGACTTGGCGGTTTCTGGGATTCAATGTTGGGTGAAGGTCGGCATTGGTGGATCACGGCCAATTCTGATTCTCATGTGCACTACACCGAAGGCGGATCTGATTTCTGGCCTGGCGAATTCTCTAAAACTTATGTCCATGCTGAAAAATCCTATGATTCTATTCTAGAGGGAATCAGGTCTGGCCACGTCTTTGTCACAACTGGCGACCTGATCTCGGAACTTGATGTATCAGCTCAGTTCGGAAGGAAAACTGCTCAAATTGGAGGTAGTCTTGAAGTTCCATCTGGTACTGATATAGGAATTACCATTACGCTGAGGGATCCTGAAAAAAACAACCACCATAAAGATAATCCTGTAGTAACACGAGTTGATCTCATCATAGGAAAAGTTACTGGGCTAGGCCCTGACCCTACTCATGACCGCAATCCCAGCACCCGTGTACTTCATCGCTTCAATCAGGATAATTGGTCTGTTAACGCTGAATATAAAACAATGACTTACAACCTCAAAAATGCAACTGGCAACCTCTATCTGCGTGTGCGAGGAACCAATACAACACAGTTGGAACCTGAACCAGATCCCCCAGGAGAGAATCCCTGGACAGATCTATGGTTCTACTCCAACCCTATTTTCATTCAAGTTCAATAAGTCAGTTGTTGACTCTCTGGAGTTTATTCAAATGCAAACCTTTGCCCTTAAAATCATTCCCCGAGGAGTACAGAGAGAGCTACATGAGGGTTACACGTTGACAAAGGTTGGCTCGTTTTGCCCACCCAGGCCTCAGTCTCTTCCCCGTGTAGGTCGCAAACTACAAAAAACACGAAGCTCTGAAGATCACCTTTCGGGTGTCCCGCTTTCCCGCCAGGACTCTCGGTCAGCGGATCAGGAAGCGGCGTCTGGAGATTGGCCTCAAACAGCGGTTCAAGCTGAAGCGGGAGATGAACTCTACCTCTATAGGGGCTCCCCAGTCGATGAGTTGAAGCGGCGCTCTGTAACGACAGGTCATCGATCTGGGAACGTCGGTGGTCGTCGACGTAACGCCGGACCCGAGTGGACCGACCGTAGTTCAAGTCACAGTCGGATTGGGCTGCACTGGATCATTCAGAGGGAAACTTAGAATCCGCTTTCTCCTCGGAAGCTGGATTCCGACCGCTGAAGTGACAGCCGCGCGCGGCTCTGTTGATCGCACTCCGGTTGGGTCCGAGTGGTGCCCGATCACTCGAACTGAAAGGAGTAGAGCTTGGCGTTGTGGATGGAGATCTTCAGCTGAATGGGCGTGCCCGCCAGACGGCTTAGATCGCTATTGCCGCCCCAGCTCACCCGATGTCTGCCGGTCTTTGTGAGGGGATCGGCTTCCTCCAGCTTGAAGCCGCCGACCGGCTGGTGATCCGCATCCAGGACCTCCACCCTGACTTCGGGCGGACCGGCACCGGCGTTGCGTTTGGCGGCCTCCATATTGACGTACAACTGCTTGCCCTGGAACGAAAAGAGGCGGGTGACCAGAATACCGGGTTTGAGCTTTCCGCCGTCCACCGATACGATCCCGTCGGCCGGTATGGTGGCCAGCCCGATGGCACGACGAGCTCGATCTCCCTTTTCCTTCAGCGTGTCGGGACCCCGCCAGTTGGCACCGATGTAGAAGATCCGCATGGTGCCGTCACGGATGATGGGGGCAGCGAAGACGTAGATGCTGGTGTCGTCGAAATCACCATAGTAGCTTCCATTGGGAAAGAACGGCTCCCGGTACTCCCTGTCGTAGTGGATGCCGTCGCGGCTAGAGATCAGCTCCGGATAGTGTCGGGTATTGGTCGTGCGGAAGACCGTGATCACCCCGAGGTAGAGATCGGCGTAGGTAGTGGCAGCCATGGCGTAGAACTCGGTGTCGGGATAGTCCCTCTCATCCTGGATGAGCATGGTTTGAGCCTCGCTCCAGTGAATCCCGTCCGGACTCTCCGCCCGACCGATGACCCTCATCCGCATTGGGCAGTTCTTGTGGATGCAGCTCTCCATGTGAACGCCGTACGTCTTGCGTATAGGGTCCCATCCCATCCAGACCGTAGGACCCCAGCGTCCCGTTCTGGGGGTGGTGTCGATAACCGGATTGTTCTCATAGGCGGTCCAATTGAAGCCGTCACCGGAGGTGTAGAGGTCCAGCTTCATACCGACCGGAGTCGTGGTCGAAGTGTTGACAAACGTCTTGAAGCGTTTGTCCGGGTTCTTCTCGTTCGGATCCAGGAAGGCGGGAGTCAGATTTTTTTCGGCCAGCAGATTGTTCTTTCGAGAGCCCTGGAACTCGGTGAAGCCCAGATCCGGTTTCTCCCAGACGACACCGTCCTTCGAGACCGCATAGGCTCTCAGAGCTCTCAGCTTTCCCTCCTGCGGGATGTCCACGACCCGACCGCGCCGGTCAGTTCCCACCACGTATTGGGCGGTGTAGTACCACATCCTGTAGCGCTGGATGTCCTGGTCCCAGATCACCGTGCCGGTCTGGATCAGGTTGCGTTCCCAGGGGCGGTCCTGTTTCAGGACAGGGTTGCTCGGGTGCTTGGTAGCCTGGTTCAGGACCTGTCGGGCGTCCGTCAGTTTCTCGATGATGTAGGAGTCGACGAACAGCTGCTTCGTCGTTCCGATCTCCAGAAGTGCGGGCGGCGTGCTGGAAGCGGACGCGCCCAGTGCCGGGCTGAGGCTGATGGGGGTGAGCAGAAACAAGAGGAGGGCTCGGTTGACTGACAGCGTAACGGATGTTGGCCTGGTCATTTTTTTCTACATCTCCTTGGCGCGCTCACTGGTCATGCAATGGTACGCTGCGGCTTGTGTCAAGGCAAAGACGTTCCCGGGTCCTGAAATACGAGTGAGGAGCCGTGATCAGGAGCTCTGTTCCGATCCGCCTACTCTAGCTGAACCTCCGTCGCTGGCGCTTCAAGGGCTGCACGAACTCGGAATCGCGGTTACTTTCAAGAAGGTTCTGCGGTCCATCGCTTCTCCTGAACCAGAATTTCCGTATATAGCGTCGTCGGCTGCGTCAGGAGAATACCGTGTTAATACACACTCATGCACAGCCCACTCTACTTCAAGAGGGCCTCCCTCAAGACTCGACCTTCCACGTTTTCCAGTTCCAGACCCAGCAAGTGCGCAATTGTGGGTGCGATGTCATGGTTTCGGACGCGCCCAATTCTCTTCCCACGCCTGACCCCATGTCCGGAGATGACGAAGACCGGGTACATTCTGGGATGGCTGGGCAAATAGCCGTGCCCGTGTGAGTCGGTTTTCTTCCGACGTCGTGTGGTGGAGGAACTCGACGTGTCCGAAACCAGATAGGTATCAATATCAGCGATGATCATGTAGTGCCCGGCAACGTGGGGATCCTCTTCGTACCGCCGCGTACCCAGAGCATGAAACCCCTCCGGTCTGACGATCCTGGAAACCCCCTCCAGGTGGAGCACCGACTGCATCAACTTCTCCAGTCGAGGCTGATCGCGATCCTCCAGAAAATCATCGGTAAGCTCAACATACATCGTCCACCCACTGGGGTGCAGCGCCACCTTCCCCTCGAGCCCTGCCGGGGAAAGCAAGGGATGGAGGTTTACTTCATGTCCAACACTGTGAAAACCATGATCGGCCGTAATGATAAAAGTTGTCCTCTCGGCAATACCCGCCGCACGTGCCGCCGCTCTCAGCAAACCCACACAGTGATCTGCCATGGTCAGCGCCGTCTCCGACAGGTAGTGTGCGGAGCCATATCGGTGCTGATTAGCGTCGGTTGCGGAAATCAGCGTCGCCACCAGCTGGGGCTTGTGCGTGCGGATCAGGTGACTCGTGGCCTGGGCCAGAATCATATCGCGTGCTCCTTTCAGAGCAAACTCGGGATACCACTTAAAGTACAGGTCGATCGGAACACCGGCGGCACGAAGCTCGGCCAGAAGCTCGGGACTGGCGATCATAGGATCCAGCTGACCCCGCTCATCATAGCGCGGCGGCTGATGCTCATGAATGATGTTGAAATCGACCGACGGGTCACCCTTGGTTTCGGGCCAAAACATGGCTACCGTGGTCAGCCCTCTGCGTTTGGCCGCGTCAAAGAGCGTCGAGACCTCGATCACTTCGTGGGATTTTTCCGTGACGCTAAAAGACTGGCCTGTCTCGCGGTTTCGCAGGGTGTTGCCGATCACACCGTGAATCCGGGGTGAAACACCCGTGATGATGGTGGCGTGGGAGGGATGTGTGACACTGGGAAACACCGTCTCTCCACTCTCTGCCCAGACACCTTCGCTGGCCAGTGCACGAATGTTGGGCAACTCCAACTTCTCATTTTCCAGATGATAGGCTGCGAAACCGTCTATCGAGACGAGCACCACATAAGACTGATCCGCCCCGGCCAGGTACGATCCTGCCCACAGGGTCAGAAAAAGCTGCAACAGACTTTTCTTAAACCGCCGTCCTGAAATCATGGAAAACACCCTCAATAACCCGCCTACACTTTGTCGAGATACACCATGAAGGTTCAACCTGCCGCCGTTCCGTAAATCCTGCCCAACTTGAAGGATCCTTCAGTTGCGGCTTTTCAGTAGGGGATCGTAAAGACGCTGCCACCACCGAGAAACATGCTAGCCCCTAGCAGATACCCGAAGTCATACCAACCGCTGGAATTAGGAAACGCATAGATGCGGACATCGGTAAAAAGACCACCAATGAAACTAAAGAAAATGAGGAAACCGTGGAGTAGTCTATACAAGAAACAGCGATTTCCCACGCTTTGGTAGATTTTGGAAGGATTTTCTCACACGGATTCACACACAAAGTCCATGCTTCACCTGCACGCAGATCCAATTCGAGACACTCGATTCGCGGGAGGAGTGTCAGCGGCTTCGGAGTCGAATTCAGCGGGACTCCTCTGAGCACGATTCTGCGGCTGCGCCAATTCCTTCGCGAAAGTGTCATTCCCGCCGCCGTACTCTCGAGGTAATGGC
>CAUZIZ010000072.1:0-25413 GCA_963579905.1 Acidobacteria bacterium UBA6911
GAGCCATTTGTCCAGACGAAGTTTCATCTCGGCAACCTATTTGTCATAGGTTTCCTTTTTTACCACAGCCGATGTAGAGTCGGTCGTAGGCTGACTCTACCGGTTTGGGGTGTTACCCAGCGGTTTCCTGGTCTCCAGAGGCTTCTAATCGTCTCTTTGCAAGGTCTGCGACGGCGCCATTGTCAGACCTCTAACTCCTGGGGTCCTAGACCGCACAGCTGACTGGAATGCAGATGCGGTTTGTGGTAGAAACTCTTGGGATTCCAGAAGGATACGCCGGAACACGGGTTGTATTGATTTCAATGATTTCCTGAAAATTCAAAGTGATTGGAGAGGTATGGCAAGAGCTGCTACCCAGTTCGCACGTGTGCAACGAGTAGAAGCGGATCAGTGTGGCTTCCGGAGGGATTTTCTGGCCGTCGAAGAGCCTCTCGAGATCCGCCTCAAGTTTCAGAGCCAAGGAAAAATGGTCGAGCAGAGCCTCTCAATCACCATGCGCACGCCGGGTCATGACACCGAGCTGGCTGCTGGTTTTCTGCTGACCGAAGGAATCATCCAGAGCCATGGAGATTTGGCCAGCATAAGACCGGCCAAGACGCTGCGGGCAAAGCAAGAAAGCTGTAACACCTTGGTGGTCGAATTGAACCCCGGAGTGAAGTTTGACCCTGCGAAGCTCACGCGGCATTTCTATACCACTTCCAGCTGCGGTGTCTGTGGCAAGGCCTCCCTGGAAGCCCTTCGGATGCAGCAGTGCCCTCTGATTCCCAAAGACCGTCCCCTGGTTGGGGACGATGTCATCCGACACCTGGCTGGAAAGCTGCGACGGGAACAATCCGTGTTTGATAAGACCGGAGGTCTGCATGCAGCCGGTCTCTTCGACGTGGATGGGCAGCTGATGGGTCTATACGAGGATGTGGGACGACACAATGCCGTGGACAAGCTGATTGGTCACCAGCTACTAGACCAAAGGATTCCCCTGAACGAATACTTGATGATGGTAAGCGGACGGTCCAGCTTTGAGATCGTGCAGAAGGCGATGATGGCGGGAATCCCAATGCTAGCTGCCGTCAGCGCTCCCTCGAGCCTTGCCGTGGATTTAGCTCGGCAGTTCGGCATGACACTCATGGGTTTTGTTCGCGAAGGACGATTCAACATCTACACCGGTGAGCACCGCGTTCAGCTCAGCCAGACTGTATCTCCGCCCTGAAGCGGAGAGGCGTCCGCGAGGAGTGAGCCGTCTGAGTCTCTCCAGTGTCGAGCCAGCACAGATGTCCGGAGAGGAGAAGGGATGGAAGGGGAATCGGATCGGAAGAGTTGGACCTCGAAACTGAAGCCTCTGCTAAAGCCGCTAATGGTCGGTGTCGTGGTGCTGGCTGTGTTGGTGTTACTCCGGTATTACGACATCCAGCAGCTCCTGAAACAGGTGCTCGAGACAATATCCTCGCTGGAGAAATGGGCCCCAGTTGCATTCATAACCGTTTACATCGTTGCCACCGTGCTCTTGCTTCCGGGATTCATCCTGACCCTGGGGGCAGGGTTCCTTTTCGGGGTAGGGTGGGGGTCGGTTTTCGTCTCCATCTCATCAATCCTGGGTGCCACCTGCTCCTTTCTCATCGGGCGCTATGTAGCTCGAGACTGGGTGGCCAAGAAGATGCAGAGCCACGAGAAGTTCCAGCCGGTCGATGAGGCGGTTGCCCGTGAAGGCTGGAAGATAGTCGGTTTGACCCGACTTTCTCCCATCTTTCCGTTCAACCTCTTGAACTATGTGTTTGGCATTACCCAAGTCTCACTGCGCGACTATTTTCTGGCCTCCTGGATCGGCATGATTCCCGGTACGGTGATGTATGTCTATGTCGGCTCTCTGGCAGGTGATCTGGCTGCGCTCGGAAGCGAGGGTAGATCTCGCACTCCTGCCGAGTGGGCCCTGTATCTGGTTGGTCTGCTCGCTACTGTAGTGGGCACTGTCTATGTGACCCGCCTGGCACGAAAGGCACTAGAAAAGAGAGTTTCCTGAGGGAGGCCTACGTGTCTGTGAAGGCTCGAGTCGAAATTCCACCGATGAATTCACACAATCAGCGATTATTGGGCGACACCCATCCCCCTGATTAGGTTAATCCGGAACCAGCCCAGCGCTATAACCTGGTGGTCCTCGTAAAGAAGGGCGGTGACAAGATTTTGGGTGCTACGATTGTGGCGAGCCACGCCGGCGACATGATCAGCGAGATCACCCTGGCGATGGTGGGAGGGCTGGGTCTCAAGACCTTAAGCCAGGTTGTTCACCCCTATCCGACCCAAGCGGAAGCGATCAAGAAGGTCGCCGATAATTACAGTCGTACGCGTCTTACTCCAGGCGTCATGAGACTGTTTTCTCGCTGGCTCAGCTCGACCCGTTGAACAGGCCGTCGGTATTGGTCAGGTTAGAGGCTACCCGCAGCCTCCAGCGCAGATCGAATCGATCTCAATCTACGACAGTGGTGTGAGCTCCACTGAGGGATTCTATGGCTCTAGGGTTCCTAGGTCGATGAAAGGTTCACAGAATGGTCAAGTTTTCCACTTTGGTGAACGGAAGCCCCCCGGGGAGACCGCTTCAGCGGTCTGGCGCGAAGCGTAGTAGACCGGTCCTTCAGGGCCGGGTAAGCGGGCAGGCGGTATCAGAGCCTGCTTTAGCAGGCTTCTCGAACACAGGCCTCAGCCAGGCTCCAGGTCGACGTTGGCTGAATCCGCTATTCGAGAAGGACCGTGAACGGCCCTCAGGAGGGTGAAGTAGCGGGCCTACCCCGCGGCGTGAACCCCGGGTCTAATACGCTTCGATCCAGGCCGCTGAAGCGGCCTCCCAGACGGGGTACAGATGAGTGTGCCTTGGCGTTATGAGGTGGCTTGCTGCAAGTAGGGTTAAGGTCGACGGAAGGCGAGGAGGGGAAATGTTCTGGGAATTTTCGAAGAGATTTCTGCTGGTTGTTCCGGTCCTCTTCTATTTGGGAGTTGCGCTCGCCAATTCCGTGACTCCAGATCAGACAGCCGAGACACGACTGGCGGAACCTTATCGAGGCCTACCCCTGTCATTCGAAGCCAACCGAGGCCAGACCGGCAGTCAGGCCAGGTTTCTCGCTCGGGGTAGCGGCTACGCTCTACTTCTGGCTCCGTCGAAGATCATGTTGGTGATGAGCCAGTCCCGGCGGGCGGATCCTTTGAAGCCAATCACCACGAACCAGCCGCCCGAGCCTACGGTATTGGAGTTGCTACTTTTGGGAGGTAATCCGGAGGCACAGCTCCAAGGCTTGGAGCCCCTCCCTGGCAGAAGCCACTACCTTACTGGGAATCGGTCGGAGGAATGGCAGACGGACATACGTCATTTTGCTCGGGCCAAGTATCAGACTGTCTACCCAGGGATCGATCTCGGCGTCTACGGGAACCAAGGTAGCTTCGAATACGATTTCATTATCAGCCCGGAGGTCGACCCTGCCATCATAGAGCTCAGCTTCCAAGGGGCCGAGAAAGTTGCTTTTTCGGAGAAGGGAGATTTTCTGCATCAGTTGGCAGGTGGCGTCCTGCGCCAGGATAGGCCAGTTCTGTACCAGCAGACGCAAGTTGGGACCGAGGCCGTCAAAGGAAGCTGGGTGCTTCGTGGATCGGGCCGGGTTGGGTTTGAAGTGGGTGAGTACGACCGCAGCAGACCCCTCACGATCGACCCGGTGCTGAGATATTCTTCCTTCCTGGGGGGGAGGCTTGGATGATTCGGGTATTGCGGTGGCGGTAGACAGCTCGCGCAACACCTACTACATGGGCGTGACCGCCTCGGTGGACTTTCCGATTCTGGCCGGCGTGAAAGACACGATTGCGCCAGAGGATATCTTTGTTACCAAGGTGAGCAGTGATGGCAAGTCTCTGGTTTACTCCACCTACCTGGGAGGCACCGGGACGGACACGGTTTCCGAGCTCGGTGGTCTCAAGGTCGATGACGAGGCGAGTGTCTATCTCTGTGGCATCACCAGCTCAAGCGACTTTCCCGCTGTGAATCCGATTGAAGTCTTCAACCAAGGTGGAACCGATGCGTTCATTGCGAAACTGAGTCCCGCGGGTGACGTACTCGAATACTCGGGCTATCTGGGGGGCGCTCGCGTTGACCGCTCCCGAAGTCTTTCCCTGGGACCCGGGGCATGGCCTGTGTAACAGGAGAGACCAATTCACCTGATTTTTTGACTGTCATGGCGCTGTAAGGGGCGATGGCGGGGGACACAGACGCCTTCGTGACCTGCCTCAACGCAGCCGGTGACGTGGTCTTTTTAACTTATCTAGGAGGTACTGGCTTCGGCGGTTCCTATGGAATAGATGTCGACGCGATGGGTGATGTCTACGTGGTAGGAGAGACTGTCTCGGTCGATTTTCCGACCATGATGCCGCTGCAAGCGGCCAATGCGGGCGGTCTCGATCTATTCATCACCAAGCTAGATGGTAGTGGCGCACCCCTGATCTATGCGACTTACCTGGGGGGGACAGGTGACGACTTCGGAAGAGCAATCGATGTGACGGCTTCGAAGCGTTTCTATGTGACTGCGACCACATCCTCCGCCGATTTTCCCATGGTGGCAGCCCTTCAGCCTGACCTGTTGGGTGATCGGGACGGGCTCATAGCGGCCTTTGTTCCTAGCGGCTCTCTCCTTATCTACTCCACGTACCTGGGTGGAAGCGACGCCGACAGCGGGCTTGGGATCGCGGTAGATAGTGCCGGAGACGCCCCTGTCATCGGGAGTACTTTCTCAGACGATTTCCCCACCAAGGATCCCATCCAGTCAGAGTTGGGCGGCTTATCAGATGCTTTCTTGAGTGAGGTGAGCGTTTCAGGTGTGGAGCTGATCCACTCGACTTATTTCGGCGGAAGCGGCTCCGACGTGGGGCGCGGGGTAGCACTAGATTCTCTGGATAGCGTCTATATCACCGGGTTTACCGGTTCCGCTGACCTTGCAATATCGAACGCTCTTCAGCCAACGATCGGTGGACGGCTGGATGCTTTCTTTGCCAAGATTTCGAACGTCTTCCGCTTCTTCTTTGCCCAGTTTGGAGATGGTGACGGTATCTCATCGACCCTGATTTTTTCCAACTCGTCATCAACCGAGCTGGCTGAGGGGACAGCAAGGATTTGTGACCCCGAAGGGAATCCACTTTCGGTTGATATCAATGGAGAAGTACAGGAAGAAAGCTTTTCCTTCAACATACCTCCTCTAGGCACCGCCTTCTTCGGGACCGATGGAATTGGGGAACTGATGGTGGGTTCGGCTGAGGTGATGACGACGACCCGGGTGGGGGCGACAATCCTGTTTGCCGGTGGCTTCGGAGTAGCGGGTGTGGGAGCCGTTCGACCTCTGACCAAATTTGTGCTACCCCTCGGACTGGACAGTGCCAATGATCTCAATACCGGAGTGGGTCTTTCCAACCCGCAGTTGACGGCTACGGGTGCAATCCTGACTTTGCTCGCACTCGATGGCAAGCCTGTCCCCAATGGCGGTGTCATGATGACGCTTCCACCAAAGGGGCAGATCGCTCGTTTTCCAAACGAGATCTATGCTGGCCAGGGCATCGATTTCTCCGATTTCAAAGGCGGTATGATGGTGGTGGCAGATGCGCCGATCAACGGCATGGCCATGCGCTCGGAGCCAGGGAATGTTGCAGTCTTGCCCGTGACGGAAGTCGATTGATTCTTGGGACTGCGACGATTCGGATCAGTCCAGTCTGGCGATGATCTCTTCAGTCATTTCGGTGGTAGTAGCCGTTCCTCCCAGATCCGGGGTAAGGCCCCTTCCTTCCGTTGTGACCCTAAACAAAGCTCGTTCGATTCTCTCCGCGGCCTGGTTCAGATCCAGATGGCGCAGCATCATCACGGCCGAAAGGATTGCTGCTATTGGATTTGCGATGTTCTTTCCGGCGATATCGGATGCGCTTCCATGCACAGATTCGAAGACTTCACAGTGCTTTCCGAGGTTGGCTCCGGGAACCATACCCAGCCCGCCTACGAGTCCGGCACAGAGGTCTGAAATGATATCCCCATACATATTGGTCAACAGGAGCAGTTCGAATCTCTCCGGTCTCATGGTGAGCTGCAGCGCCAGATTGTCGACGAGGATCTCCTCGTATTCGATCTCCAGGAAGCGTTTGGCGACCCCGCGGAAGGTCTCCAGAAAGAGTCCATCTCTGCCCTTCAGGATGTTGGCCTTATGACCGGCTGAGAATTTGTTTCTCCCCTTCTTCTTGGCTTATTCGAACGCGAATCGGGCAATGCACTTGGAGGCACGTTCGGTGATTACTTTGAGGCTCAGCGCGATCCCGTTGGCCACCGTATGTTCGAGTCCGGCGTAGAGGTCTTCTGTATTTTCCCGGATGACGACCAGGTCTACGTTGGAGAATCGGGAAGCAATTCCAGGAACGTTCTTGGCGGGACGGACGTTGAAGTAGAGGTACATTTCTTTGCGAAGTGCAACATTCGCGCTCGGAAATCCCTCGGCCACGGCGGTCGTAAGGGGCCCCTTCAGGCCGACCTTGTTTTTCTTGATTGAGGTAATTACTTGTTCTGGAAAAGGCCGTCCATACTCGGCAATTGCTCTGCCGCCTGCCGTCTTCACGTCCTAGTCGATCGTGACTCCAGCGCCCTCCAGGACCCGCACGGCGCGATAACCTCGCGACCGATTCCGTCGCCGTAGATCAATGTGACTTTATTGGGCACTGGTTGATTCTAACAAACTGGCGGGCCTGCCAGTTGACTCGATTGGAGCTGGATCATTCAAAGAAACTTTGGTCGGGGATAGGGGTGATTCTGCTGTTGTCCCGCTCTCTCCTCGGAACGTAGGGGCATGCTGCAGACGAGTCAAGTCGTCCGCAACTCTCGCATACCTTATATAATAGTACTATAACGTAACCCATTTATGGCACCATTGGCTGTGGCGGTTTTGCCAGTACTGCTCACTGCACCACTACTCACTATTCTCCGGTTATGGTGCGAGAGGCTCGACCCTAACTGGACATACCTTCAGTTCCGCCGTTTCGGTGATGGGATCGTAGCCGGATCCGGTCAGGACATTGATGGGAACGTCGTTGAAGCTGAAGCTGGAGAAAACGGTGCCTCTCGGCGACTTGCGTGTCGACTTGATCCGGATCCGGATTGAGCCGCGTCGGCTAGACAGTTGGCACCAATCCCCATCCTGGAGACTCCACTCGATCAGATCCTCCGGATGTACTTCTAAAGACTCCTCCGACAGAAGATAGTCGATGCCCTGAGCTCGCCCTGTCTGGGTGCGGGTGTGGTAAGCCTCGAGCCGACGACCGGTGGTCAGCCAGACCGGGAATTCGCCGTCGATAATTTCGGCAGGATCACGATAGTTCAGGACGGAAAACAGCCCTCGTCCATTGAGGAACTCGTCCCGATGCAGGATGGGTGTCCCGGGATGTCCTTTGTAGGGCACAGGCCACTGGTACTTGCCGCTTGCCGCTAGCTCCCAATCCAAACCGGCGTAGATTGGGGAAACACTGCAGAGCTCATTGAAGATCTCGCTGGCGCTGTCGTAGTCGAGCCCCTTCAGGCCCATGCGCCGGGCCAGACGGCTGATCACCCACCAATCAGGTCTAGAGTCGCCCTGGGGGGAGACGGCCGCACGAACTCGCTGGACTCTTCGTTCGGTGTTGGCAAAGGTCCCATCGGTTTCGCCCCAGGAGGTTGCCGGCAGCACCACATCGGCCAGTTCCGCCGTCTCAGTCAGGAAGATGTCGATCACCACCAGATGGTCCAGGCTCCTCAAGGCGTGCTCGCCATGGATTCGGTCGGGGTCTGAGACCAGTGTGTTTTCCCCGTCGATCAGCATAGCCCTGATCTGATCTCCAGCCGTCTCCAAGGCTCGAACCTTGGTAATACCCTTCTCCAGATCGATCTGCCGGCCGTATAGCTTGGCGAACTTCGCTTGGTGGACGGGTTCGGTTACAGCCTGAAATCCTGGGTAGTTGTTGGGCAGCGCGCCAGAATCGCCGGCTCCCTGAATATTGTTCTGGCCCCGCATAGGGTTGATTCCAGTACCTTCCCGACCCAGGTTCCCGGTCATCAGAGCCAGGTTACAAAGGCTCCTGACGTTATCGACTCCGCAGATGTGTTCGGTAATGCCGAGGGTGTAGTAGATCGCCCCTCGGTCCGCTTTTCCGTAGAGCAGGGCAGCCGCCTCGATATCCTCCTCGGGCAGTCCGGTAATTGTTGCCGCCCAGGAAGGCGGAAAATCTCTCACGTGCTCCAGAAACTCGGATCCACCGCTGGTACGATCTTCAACGAACTCACGATCGACTAGCCCCTCGCGGCTGATGACGTGAGCCATGGCTAGCAGGAGCGCGACATCGGATCCTACCCGCAGTGGGAGGTACACGTGAGCCAGCTCGGCCAATTGGATCCTTCGGGGATCGGCGACGATCATCTTCGCTCCCCGAGCCAGTGCCCTTTTCAGTCGGGTAGCCGCGACCGGGTGGCACTCGGTCATGTTAGTGCCTATGCAGAAGATTACATCCGGCTTTTCCATGTCGGCCAGGGGATTCGACATGGCGCCGCGACCGATGGTGGCTGCCAGACCGGCAACCGTGGGGGCGTGTCAAGCACGGCTGCAGTTGTCGATGTAGTTGGTACCGTACCCCACCCGAATGAACTTTTGCATCATGTAGTTGGCTTCACTGGGAGTGCGCCCGGAGGCGATGCCGTAGATGCTGTGTCGGCCGTGCTGGGCCTCCGCTTGCTGAAAGCCCTGGGCGGCCCGGTCCAGGGCCTCGTCCCAGCCGGCTGGGTGAAGCTGCCCGTCGGTACCGCGCAGCAGCGGGGTGCGCAGGCGATCAGGGTGCTGTACGAAATCGTAGGCGAACTGTCCTTTGACGCAGAGGGCCCCTTCATTGGCTGGTCCGTCCATCGCTGGCTGGATGCCGATGAGTCGATCGTCCTTACTCAGCAAATCGACAGAGCAGCCGACTCCGCAGTAAGGGCAGATCGAGCGAGTCTTCTCAATACCTGATGCAGCCAGTGTCATGGTGCCGACTCCTTTTCACGAGAGGGGATCTCTTCTACAACAGCCAACGCCTTCCGATCGGCTAGGGCACCCGTGGGGCAGGTCTGAACACACTGCCCACAGAAGGTGCAGGCCGAGTCTCTCAGAGTTCCATTGAACTCAGTTGTTATCCCAGTGTGGAATCCGCGGTTCATGATGCTTATGGCGTAGTCGCCTTCCCGCTCAGCGCACACCCGGACACAACGATTGCAGGAAATACAGAGGTCGTAGTCCCTCAGGATGAAAGGGTTATCGTCCTCGAGAAAACTCGCACCTGATTGCTCGCCCGAGAAGCGTCCGGTTCGCGCCTGGTACTTCTCCACCAGATGATGCAGTTCCTGGGATGCATACCCGCGAAGGGGATGGACTGCGACCTCCCGGTTCTCGGACACCACCATTTCCAGCAGGATCTTTCGTAGAGCTTCTACCGTCTCGGTCTTGGTCCGGACCACCATACCCGCGGTAGCCTGGGTGGTACAAGAAGCCACCGGGTTCCGGATACCCTCCACCTCGACCACACAGAGACGGCAGCTGCCGAAGACCTTCAAACGAGGGTCGTAGCAGAGAGTGGGGATTTCGTGACCGCTGCGCGAGGCAATCTCGTAGAGAGTATCTCCTTCGGTGAAGGAGACCTCTTCTCCGTCTAGATCGACCGTCGGCAGAGGGTTGGCGGCATTTTCGCTCATGCGGTTTTCCTTTGCTGTTCTACGTGTTCTATGACCTGATCTGGAAAGTACTTCATCAAGCTTTCGGTGATCAGTGGTGCTGCCATTCCCAGGCCGCAAGCACTAATGGACTTCATCGTACGGCCCAGGTCCGCAACCTCGGCCATCCAGGTGCTCGGGTCCGTCGGGCCGTGGAATCCTCCGAGTCGCTCTGTCAGACGCTGGGTTCCAATTCGGCAGGGGAAGCACTTACCGCAAGATTCCTCCGCGAAGAATTCCATGGCTTGGTGTGCCACCTCGACCATGTTGCGGGTGTCGTCGAATACCATGATTCCTCCGGCTCCCAGGAAGGACCCCTTACCCCGAATCCCTGGTTCGTCCAAAGTGACGTCCAGGTCATCTCCTGCAAGGAAACCACCTGAGAGTCCCGCCATCGTCACCGCCTGGATAGAGCGACCGGGAGCGGGTCCACCGGCCCAGTCATAGAGCAGGATGTTCAAGGGAAAACCAAGGGGAACCTCGTAGTTGCCTGGCTCTTGAATGTCACCCGAGAGGCTGATGACCTTGGTGCCCGCCTGCCCATTCTGGCCCAGACCTCGATACCACTCGGCTCCGCGGCGCAGGATCTGAGGCACGGAGACCAGGGTCTCGACATTGTTTACAGCCGTCGGAAGATCTTCGAAGCCGTGAGTGACCGGATAGGGCGGACGATTGCGCGGATAGGGATGTTTTCCTTCCAGACTGTTTAGCAGCGAGGTCTCCTCCCCACAGATATAGGCTCCGGCGCCTCGACGCAAATAGATGTGGAAAGAGAAGTCGCCCCCCTGGATACTCGTCCCAAGTAGGCCAGCCTCCTGCGCTTCTACCAGGGCCCTCGAGAGCGTCCGGGCCGTTTCAGGGTATTCGTAGCGCAGATAGATAAAGCCGCGGCTGGCCCCAGTGGCATAGCCGGCAATGAGCATTCCCTCGATCACCGCATGAGGGTCATAATCCATGATGGCCCGGTCCTTGAAGCAGCCAGGTTCACCCTCGTCGGCGTTGCAGACGATGGTTTTGGGGACACCCGCTGCATCTGACACCGCTTTCCATTTTCGGCCGGTGGGAAAGCCGGCGCCTCCTCGTCCGGCCAGCTCACTCTCGTGAATCTGGTCGAGCACCTGAGAGGGAGTCATTTCATTCAAGGCGCGAAGCAGACCTTCGTAACCTCCGGTGTTGCGATAGCCTGCCAGGACTTGTCGATCGGGCTCGCGGATAGCCGCAAAAACGCACTCCTCCGACCCTCCCGGGTTGGCCACTGGTATCGGCGTAGGCTGTCGCTGAAGGTTGTCTCCATTGAGTCCAACCAACACCTGATCCCCACAGATGACGGGGATCGGATGGTCACAGAGTCCAGCACAGGGCATCGGAGTGGCTCCCTCCAGGCTCTCTAGCAGTTGGTCGGCGCCGCGGGACTTGCAGATGGGACCGGTACAGACCCGAGGCAGGCTCTGGCCGGGCGATGATCGCGAGAAGTGATGGTAGAAGGTGATCGTACCCCATAGATCGGCCAGCGGAATCTTGAGTCCGCGGGAAACGGCTCTTATCGCTTCGGAGGAGAGATACCCGTCTCGATCATGAAAGGCGTGCAGCAGGGGAAGCAAAGGAGCCGGCTCATTACGCCACTGCTCGACGAGCTCCCCGTTGTTGGGGTTGACCATCGCCAGAATGTTAACACGGAATCAGGTCCCCGGATTAACAGGCCGAGGACTACTGGTGCACGACGGGAAAGTGATGTTGTTGGTGAAGACCAGAGAACGTCAGAAATAGGCTATGGGCAGAAGGGAGACCCCGGCGTCCGCATGTTCGGCGTTTTTCGGCGTTTTGTGGTTTGTGATTTAGCCTTTCTTACTTCGGAGAGGGCAACCGATGAATGATGAACCGCAGAACACCGAACAAGCGAACTCCGAAGTGAAAACCGTCGTTTAGATTTCAGGAGAGTCCGCTCCAACAACGTCACTTTGCTGTCGTATAGCCGAGGACTTCTGCGTACTGTGGGGGATAGAGCGTTCCGTGCACCAATCTCGGTCGCTGGGACTGTTTGACAAACGTGGCTTCCCGTCTAGAATGAATCTGTATTCGGTTGTCCGTTAGAGGATCTTTTTCTAGCCACCGGAGTGGAGCAGCGAAGTGACCGAATTATCCTCATCCGTTTCCAGACGCGGTTTCCTGAAATCGGTCAGGGTATCAGCGGATATCGGCGGTACATTCACCGACATCGTCGTGATGGGTGACGACGGTACCGTGCTCGTGACGAAAATTGCCAGCACACCGGACAACTATAGCCAGGGTGTAGTGGACGCTCTCTCTCAGGCGATGCGGGCGCTCGATATCAAGCCGGAAAAGGTCACTGAGGTCAGTCACGGCTTCACGATTGCCAGTAACGCCATCCTGGAGCGCAAAGGGGAACGAGTTGCGCTGATTACGACGGAGGGGTTCCGGGACGTCCTTGAACTGGCCCGCATCCGAACGCCTCGGCTCTACGATCTGTACTATCGCAAGCCTGTTCCCCTGGTCGAACGGCGCCTCCGGCTCGAAGTCAAGGAGCGGATGAACTTCCAGGGTGAGGTGCTTTCGGCTTTGGAAATGGCCGACGTGGAACGGGCCTCTGAGTTTCTCACCACGGAGGGGATCCAATCGGTCGCGATCTCCTTGATTCATGCCTACGCCAATCCTGATCACGAAAACCGGATCGCAAGCTTTTTGAAGCGCAGAATTCCAGACTTGAGTCTCTCCGTCTCGAGCTCTCTTCTTCCAGAGATGGGTGAATATGAGCGAACCAGCACGACCGTGATAAACGCCTACGTGCGCCCGGTTGTCTCCAGCTATTTGACCGAGCTTGAGCAGAAGGTCGAGGAGATGGGAATCCGCGTGCCTCTGACCGTGATGCAGTCCAGCGGTGGTCTGGCACCAGTGAAGTTAGCTGCCGAGAAGCCCATGTACTGCGTTGAATCGGGACCGGCGGCGGGTGTCGTGGCTGCCTTTCATCTGGGTCGCCGTCTTGGTCTCGGTGACATGATCACGTTTGACATGGGAGGTACCACTGCCAAGGCCTCGATCATCGAAGATGGAGAGATACTTCGGGCTCCGGAGTACGAGGTTGGAGGGGGCATGAATGTGGGACATCGTCTCCTCAAGGGCAGCGGATATATTCTTCGAGTGCCCACCATCGATTTAGCGGAGGTGAGTGCGGGAGGCGGCAGCGTCGCCTGGATAGATAAGGGAGGAGCGCTTCAAGTCGGGCCCCGAAGTGCGGGGGCGGTACCCGGACCCGTCTGCTACGACAAAGGCGGTTCCGACCCGACGGTCACCGACGCCAACGCTCTTCTGGGATATCTCAACCCGGACTACCTGCTGGGTGGAGCTTTTCGGCTCAATCGATCGGGAGCAGCGCGCGCGCTGCTCGACAACGTGGGGCAACCTCTGGGAATGGATGTCACCGAGGCTGCCTACGGTATTTATCGACTCGTCAATTCCAACATGGCACGTGCGGTCAGCGCCGTCTCCCAGGAGCGGGGCCGGGATCCACGCCGTTTTACACTGGTTGCTTTTGGTGGAGGGGGACCCGTTCACGCCGCAGGCTTGGCGCGCACCCTGGGTATCGAGAGAATCCTCATCCCTCCTTCACCCGGCGTTTTCAGCGCCTTCGGCCTCTTGTTTGCGGACGTCGAACACCACTTCTCCCGCAGCTATTTAAAGGAATTCTCGGAGCTCGATCTGGGACGGGCCAATCAGATGTTGAAGGATCTGGATGATCAGGGCCGAGAGCTGTTGCTAGCGGAAGGATTCCCGCAGGAACGGCAGGAAACTCTATCCCAGGTGGATATGAAGTATCTAGGACAGACCTCCCACCTCACCGTGAACCTGATCCAGAAGGAGTTTGATTCTACCTCGCTGGCCCAGTTGGGCGAAAGTTTTCAGCAGGAGCATGAGCGGACGTACGGCTATCGTCTTGATGCGCCTTTTCAGTTGTGCGGACTCAAGATCGTCGCAAGGGGGATTTCGTTGGAGTCCCGCGTCCCGGAATCCATCAACAGCATCGCTCCGGGGAACAAGCTGGGTCCCACCCATCGCCAGGTGTTTTTTGGCTCGCCCCATGAGTGGGTGCCGACGCCGATCATAGAGCGGTCGGGTCTGGCGGGAAGCCCAACAGACGGCCCTCTGATCGTCGAGGAATATGACTCGACTACGCTCATCCCACCCGGCTGGCGGGCCGCGCTGGACTCATTCAACAACATCGCCCTGGAGCATGTCTAACCGATTGGAGAGGTGCCGATGACAGGATCCCAGGCTACTGACCCGGTGACGCGAGAGATCATCAAGAACTATCTCTATAGTGCAGCTGATACCATGGCACTCACCGTGGTTCGTACTGCCTGCTCGGCGGTGGTCAAGGACGGGATGGACTTTTCGACGGCCATCTTCAATGAGTCCGCAGAGCAAGTTGCCCAGGGGCTGACACTGCCCTTCCATGTGGGCGCCATGAAGCCGGCGCTGGACGCTGTGATAGATACTTTCGAAGCCGACATTCGACCTGGGGACATCTATGCCAACAACGATCCCTACGAAGGAGCTAGCCATCTCCCCGACATCTTCCTGTTCAAGCCTGCCTTTCAGGCGAAAACCCTGGTGGGCTGGACCTGCGTGATTGCTCATCAGACCGACATCGGCGGCCGCGTAGCAGGTGGGAATGCCTGTGACAATACCGAGATCTATCAGGAGGGTCTCCGCATTCCGCCTATCAAGCTGTATGAGGAGGGTGTCCTGAATAGCGCTGTCTGGCGAATACTGGGGAAGAACGTCAGGGTTCCCTTCAAGGTCCAGGGTGACGTCCTGGCCCAGACGTCGGCACTGCGCCAGGGAGAACGCGACCTGCTTCGGTTGGTAGAGGAGTACGGCTTACAGGAACTTCGCCGCTACATGACGGAGATCATCGATCATACAGAAAGGCTGACGAGGGCCGAGATCGAGCGCCTTCCTGACGGCGAGTGGCAGTTCACCGATTACATCGATGACGATGGTATCACCCCCGATCCTATCGCCATCCAGGTCAAGGTGGTGATTGAAGGTGATGAAATTCTGGTGGATTTCACTGGCACCTCACCACAAGCCAAGGGTTCCATTAACCCTAATCTTGCCTACACGAAGTCGACGGTATATGCCGTGATCAAGTGTCTGACCGATCCTGATATCAATGCCAACTCCGGTTTCTTCCGCCCCATAACCGTCCGGGCGCCTGCAGGATGTTATGTGAACCCCCAGCACCCCGCAGCCGTGGCGGCGCGAGGCCTGGGAGGATTTCGAATCGGTCACGCCGTTTTCGGAGCGATGGCCAAGGCACTGCCAGACCGGGTGCCTGCTGCCTGGGGTGGAGGGGAAATCGGGGTCAGCTTTGGCGGATACTTTCCGGATGGAAAACCTTTCGTTTTTCTGGAATTCAACAACGACGGTCCGCGAGGCGGCGGACCCTATTTCGACGGTGCCGATGGAGCGGCCGCACCGATTACGAATATGGCGAACACACCCATTGAGAGCATCGAAGCCGAGCAGCCCTTGTTGATCAGGCGCTATGGGTTCGTCGCCGACACGGCTGGTGCAGGCAAGTACCGGGGAGGACTGGCGATGGAGCGCGAGTTCGAGCTCCTGGCTGATGAGGCAACCGTCCAGATACGCTCCGATCGCACCCGATTTCTGCCCTGGGGAGTGCAAGGTGGAGGTCCCGGTACCCGCACCTACAGCATCCTGAACCCTAATACCGAGAATCAGCTTCTTCCCTCAAAGTTCTTGAAGCAGCTGACCAGGGGAGACGTCTACCGCCTGGTCCAGGCCGGTGCCGGGGGGTATGGGGATCCGCTGGAGCGCGATCCGGAGGCGGTCCTAAGCGACGTAGTTCAAGAAAAGGTCAGCCCCGAACAGGCCAAACTCCAATACGGCGTTGTCATCGACGCTGGAACGCACGAACTAGATCTGGAGTCGACGCACAGACTTAAAGATCAGATGCGGAAAACAAGAGAACCGCTCCTCCTGGAGCCTCAGGCAGTCGCTGCGGAGGACAAATCCGTCAGAGCTGTGAACGACTTGAGTCGTTAGCAACATGAGGCCAAGTTCCGAGGAGAGAGCTGGACAACTCTTCCCCACGTAGTGACGCACGATATCGCCTATCCTCAACCGAAGTTTCGTTCTCGAATGGGCAGCACCGCTGGGGGGCACTGACCTGAAGCGCGGAAGTGGTTTCGGTCTCCAGGCCGAAGTATTCTTATTCTTTCGAGCCTTTGGCTCAAGGTACGGCGGTCTGGCGACCACCCTCACAAATCCAACTCACTTGCTGGAACGCTGAATCTTGGCCCAGCTGTCGCGTAAGGAGACGGTGCGGTTGAAGACCAGGCTGCCCTCGGAAGAATCTCGGGAGTCAACGCAAAAATAACCAATACGTTCAAACTGGTAACGGCATCCGGGCGCGGCAGTAGATAGGCTAGGTTCCAACTTTGCCGAACTCAGAGTCTCCAGCGATTTTGGGTTCAAGTTGGATCGATAGTCCTCTCCCTCTTCGGTTTCGTCAGGGTTCTCCCTGGTAAACAGATTGTCATAGAGACGGATCTCCGCGTCCACCGCATGGGCGGCCGAAACCCAGTGCAGCGTAGCCTTGACCTTGCGTCCGTCAGGAGCGTCGCCTCCCTTGGTGGCAGGATCGTAGGTACATCGGAGCTCGACCACCTCTCTGGTTTGCGGATCCTTGACCACACCCGTACAGGTAAGGAAGTAGGCATAGCGCAACCTCACCTCGCGCCCGGGGGCAAGCCGGAAGAACTTCTTGGGAGGGTCCTCCTGAAAGTCGTCTTGTTCGATGTAGAGTACTCGCGAGAAGGGAACCTTTCGGGTCCCAGCTTCTGGCTCTTCCGGATTGTTGATCGCGTCGAGCTCTTCGGACTCGCCTTCGGGGTAGTTCTCGATCACGACGCGCAGCGGGTGGAGGACGGCCATCACCCTCTGGGCTCTGCGATTGAGATCCTCCCGCAGGCAGTGCTCCAGGAGCTGGAACTCGACCACGCTGTCCTTCTTGGAAACACCGATCCGATCGCAGAACGTCCGAATCGATTCGGGGGTGAAACCTCGTCTGCGTAGTCCTGAGAGAGTAGGCATGCGGGGATCATCCCAGCCGTCCACATGCTTCTCCTCGACCAACTGGACGAACTTCCGCTTGCTCATGATCGTGTACGTCAAACTGAGACGGGCAAACTCGATCTGCTGGGGATGGTAGATGCCCAACTCGTCCAGGAACCAATCGTACAGAGGGCGGTGATCCTCAAACTCCAGGGTGCAGATGGAATGGGTGATCTTTTCGATGGAATCCGACTGCCCATGGGCAAAGTCATAGGTCGGGTAAATGCACCACTTGTCGCCGGTGCGATGATGGGTTTCATGCAGGATTCGATACATCACCGGGTCCCGCAAATTCAGGTTTCCCGAGGCCATATCGATCCGGGCCCGAAGCACATGGGCACCACGGGGAAACTCTCCTGCCCGCATGCCTTCGAAAAGGGCAAGATTCTCCTCGATGGATCGATTGCAATAGGGACTCATCCTACCGGGCTCCATCAAAGTTCCTCGATATTTTCTGATCTCTTCGGCACTGAGGCTGTCAACGTAGGCCTTGTCCGCTTTGATCAGCTCGATGGCGAAGGCGTAAAGACGATCGAAGTAGTCCGAGGCGAAGTACAAACGGTCTTCCCAGTCGAAGCCGAGCCACCGGATGTCCTCCATGATGTTCTCGACGTACTCCGTCTCCTCCTTGGTGGGATTAGTGTCGTCGAATCGCAGGTTGCAGAGGCTGCCAGACTCGGTCGCCAGCCCGAAATTCAGACAAATTGATTTAGCGTGGCCGATGTGGAGGTAGCCGTTGGGTTCTGGAGGGAACCGGGTATGGACCCGGCCGTCGAATCGCTTCGTTTCTGTGTCGGCCGCTACGGCACTCCGAACGAAATCGAGTGATCGGCCTGTGTCTTCGTTATTCACCTGATCGCTTTCGTTAGATTGGACCTGAGATACCTCATAGGGCCGATCGAGTGTCCAGAGTACCAGTCGAGATTCGGTTGCCGCAAGACGACGAGAGCCCCCGGGGTTGGACGGCAGGACAGATTCCCTTGCCCCGAGGGCTATGCTAGCATGAGGACACTGCACAATATTCTCAGATTCGGAGAACTTTCATGAAGCAAGTCGGTCTACTGTTGGCTGTGTATGGGTTATCGGTTTCTTGGATCTATCCCGCACAACTGCCGAAGGTGCACGAGGTCGAGCCTCAGCCCTTCGTAGCGCAGGTCGTGCGTCTGTCCGAGGCCCTGAACTTCTTGGGGAGTAGTCTACGGCCCGACGACCTGCGCCGCATCCAGCGGCTGCGGGACGAAGCCCCAACGGCTTCAGTAGTGATCCGGCTACAGGAGATTTTGGACCCCTACTGCCTGGCCATGGTGGATATCAATCCCGAGGCTCGAGTCAAGGTGATCCGCGGGCCGGCAAAGGCCCAGCTCATGCAGGGGGGATAGACCAGTTTTCTGGTCAAGGTCCACAACGCAGCAGCGGTTAACTCGGCTTTGGTCGTCGAGAGTCCGAACGCGCTTCCTTCGCTCCATCGGTCCACCTCGGCCAAACGGATGAAAACCGAGCACGCCATCTCTAAGGGCGATTTGGCGTCCCGCTTCCTGGAGCTGTCACTGTTTCGTCGCCGTCCGCTTCAGGCGAGTCTGACCGGTCTGCAACTGGAGTATGTGCTCCTCCAGGCCTATTCAAGAGACGAAGGACTTCGCGAAGCCAAGATCGGATTTCACGTGGGGCAGGGCACTCAGGATATCGGTTTCCGAAACGCCATCCATGTGCTGTTCAGTTGTCTGCCCGCCGTTCCGGTTACCCTGAGGGTGAAAGATCACGATGGCTCGCCGACCATGGCATCCTTCATCATTACGGATGGAATCGAGAGGATTGCCCAGGATCCAGAGACGAATCCCTTACCCGCTGACTACCGTCACGCACTGGCACTGAAACAGCCCTGGGACAAGACTCGGGGAATCGGAGATACTCCGGTACAAGTAGGTCGACTGGTAGGTGTCTATCCCCTGCCATCACGGAGATTGGCCCGAGGAGACGATCCTGACTTCTTTTTCCACCCTCAGATCTACCGCGCGGATGGAGAGAAGGTGAAGTTGCCTCCGGGAAGCTACGAAGTCCAGTTCGGGCGTGGTCCGGAGTATTTGCCGCTGAGGAAGCGGCTGATCGTCCCTGAAAACGTGGAGGCCTACGAAGCCAGCTTCGAGCTGAAGCGGTGGGTCGACATGGCTAGCCTGGGTTGGCGCAGCGCAGATCACCATGTGCATGCTGCCGGCTGTAGTCACTACGAAAGTCCCGACGAAGGGGTCCGTCCCGAGCACATATGGCGTCAGGCTCTGGGAGAAGACCTCAACATCGTCTGCGTCCTGACCTGGGGCCCTTGTTGGTATCATCAGAAGCAATTCTTTGAGGGCAAGGTTCATCGGCTGTCCGGCCGCGATAACCTGATGCGGTACGACGTCGAAGTCTCGGGCTTCCCATCTTCGCATGCCGGACACCTCTGCCTGCTGCGTCTGAAGGAGGACGACTACCCTGGCGCCAGCCGGGTTGAAGAGTGGCCCAGTTGGACACTGCCCATCCTGCAGTGGGCCCAATCCCAGGGTGGATTGGCAGGATATTCACATTCCGGCTGGGGGCTGGAGCCTCTGCAGCCCACCCATGAACTTCCCAACTACGTGATGCCCAAGTTCGACGGTATCGGGGCCAACGAGTTCATCGTCACCGTCACCCACGATGCCGTGGATTTCATATCGGCAGGCGATACCCCTATACCCTGGGAGCTGAACATCTGGTACCACACCCTGAACGTTGGATTTCGAACCCGGATCAGTGGGGAAACCGATTTCCCCTGCATCTACGATGATCGGATTGGAATGGCGCGAAGCTATGCCAAGTTGGAGGGAGCGCTTGACTTCGATCGCTACATGGATCAGATCAAGGCAGGGCGCAGCTACGTTTCGGACGGCAAGTCGCACATCGTCGATTTCTTTGTCCAGGATCGGGAACTGGGTACCCATTCCAGCGAGCTCAGACTGGATGTTCCGTCCAGCGTGAAGATCAGGGCCAGGGTGGCGGCGTATCTGCCGTCCAAGCAGGATGAAGTCGGTGCCATCATCGCCGGCCGCGATCCGATTCAGCCTCCCTATTGGGACATCGAGCGCGCTCGGATCGGAAAGAGCCGAAAGGTTCCAGTCGAGTTGGTCGTCAACGGAGAGGCAGTGGCTCGGAAAGAGATCACGGCAACCGGCGAATGGGTGGATCTGGCCTTTGAGCACGAAGTCAGTCAGTCCAGCTGGGTGGCCTTGAGAGTGCTCTCCAGCTCCCACACGAATCCCGTATTCGTAATCGTTGCCAACAAGCCGGTCCGGGCTTCCCTTCGCAGCGCCGAGTGGTGTCGACGTGCGGTTGACCGTTGTTGGATGATGAAGGAGGCCAAGATCCGAGAGGATGAGCAAGCGGCGGCAAAGGCTGCCTATGACCATGCCCGCAACGTCTACGATCGCATCTTGTTGGAGTCCACTCCAGAATAGGGTGCGTTGGGAGCCGAGCGACGGATCGGACAATCTGTCAGAGAAGGGTTACCTGAATATTCCGCCAACGGCACTTGGCTCCCTCCGGCCATCCCGTTCCTCCATGGACCTGAACTGCGATGCGACCTTCCGGTCCTAGTTCCTGGGCTACCTTGTTCCGATCGTAGCGGGGGTGCTCGAAGGTACTGCCATCGAAGTTGGAAACCTTCACCTCATTGATCCAGGTAGTGATCTTGGGTGGATTGCCGACCACCCGGAGTCGAGCGGTATTCCAGTCATTCTTCTTCCAGGCTTTGATCCAACTCTCTGGGGTGATCGTATAGTCCTGGGAGAAAGGGGTGTCCAGGGACTGGCTTGTGAAGCCAATCAGCTCTTGGTTGGCATCGTAGAGTCCGTTGATGTCGAAGGGCCGATTGTTGAAGCCTCCGGTTCCCTCTCCATAGATGTGCCCAATGTTCCCCTTGTCGTGATAATCCACCATCATCTGTAGACATTTTCCCTGATCGTTACCGCGAACGAAGACGCCGCTGCAGACTCCCCAGTCCGGCTTCATCTGGATGGTAAGCTCGAAGTCGCCGAATTTCTGATCGGTCAAGAGGATGCCCCCATTTCCGCTGCCGGGAGGGTCCTGTTCCCCGACGATTGCCCCGTCCTCGGCACTCCAGCGCCCGCCGGTGCCATGACCGATCGGCTCAGGGTTGGTGTGCCAGCCTGTCAAGCTGCTTCCGTCAAACAGGGCGATGGATCGATTGTCCGGCTCCGGTGCCCCGCAGCCGAGGCAAAGCATGAGAAACAGGGATAGGAAGAATGAGTTGCTTCGCATTAGGTTGGCCCTCCTTATGAGACGCGCTCCGGACAATAGCCTCCCCAGAGGATCGGGAAACCAATCGAGCTGGGAGCACCAAGGCTATTTCAAATCCTACCCGTCCGTCAACGAGGCTTGGACAGATGGGGTCTAAGATAGATAGGGAAAGAGCGAGGGGAAAGGCAAAGGCACAGGCAAAGGCAAGTTTAAGGGCAAGGGAAAGGGTGAGGTGAGGCGCTAAACACGTACGAGGTGGGCTCCTGGAAAAGCGAGATCAGCGTTGGCCCCCGGTGGTCATTTCTAGTAGAGTGCTCTCCGTCACCGGGGAGAATACTTCATGCTCGACCAACTCAGATGGGCGGACCTTTTCGTGATCTTTCTGAACCTCGGCGCGATGATCTTCATCGGGGTGCACACTTCCCGTAAGAACAGGTCGCCGGAGGCCTATTTTCTGGCCAATCGCAGCATGCCTGGGTGGGTGGTCGGGATTTCCCTGATGGCGACCATTATTAGTTCCATGACCTTCCTGGCGATGCCGGGTTTTGCCTTTCAGCAGGATTGGCGCTATATCCCGGGCCACATGACCTATCTCATTGCCAACGCGGCAGCACTCTTCCTGTTCATGCCATTCTTCCGAGCTGGGCGTTTTAACTCGGCCTACGAGTATCTAGAACGGCGCTTCGGACGCTGGGCGAGGCTCTACGCGGCGGCTGGATTCATCCTTTTTCAGATGTTCCGGCTGGGTGTGATTCTCTACGCGGTATCCCTGGCCATTGAGACCCTGAGTGGATTCCCTCTGCCCTGGATCATCATTGTTTTCGGTGTTCTGGTCGCCTTCTACACCACCGCCGGCGGTCTGGAAGCGGTAATCTGGACCGACGTGCTGCAGGGTTGTGCGCTGATTGGTGGGGGACTCCTATGTGTTCCCATTGTGGCCGGCCTGCTTCCCGGTGGATTTAGTCAGATTCTAGTCGAGGCCCAGGCGGCCGAGAAGTTTGCCGTGGGAAGTACTGCTTTTTCATGGACCGAAAAGACCCTGTGGGTGAACACCCTTCTCTATTTCTTCCTCTTCCTGCAGCTCATGAGCACCGACCAGATGATGGTTCAGCGCTACTCGGCCATGAAGACCGATCGGGATGCCCGTCAGGGTGTCATCCTCGGCGCCTTCTCGGCGGTTGGAGTCTGGATCTACTTTACCTTTGTGGGGACGGCGCTGTTCGTTTTCTATAACCATTTTCCCACGCCTGCACTAGAGAGTCTTCAACCCGAGCAGATTTTTCCCTACTTCATCCTGACCCGGATGCCGACTGGACTAGCAGGCCTCATCATCTCGGGACTCCTGGCGGCGGCCATGTCGACCCTGGACTCGAGTATCAATGCATCCGCTGCCACCGTGACCACCGATTTCTACCGACGTCTGTTCGCTCCGGACCGGGAGGAACGACACTACGTGACGGTGGGTCGCTGGCTGTCGGTTTTTTTTGGAGCGATCATGATCGCTGCGGCGCTGTTGATCTACTTCACCCGGACCGAGACACTGATGGACCTTCAGAGCCTGATCATGTCCATTCTGAGTGGAGGACTATTGGGTCTTTTCCTTTTGGGTTTCCTGACCAAGAGGGTCGACAGCCGCGCGGCTCTGGCGGCAACCCTCACGGTCTTGGTGACTGTCTGTCTCTGGGTTTTTGTCGGCAGCGAGGCGGGTGCCCGCTGGTTGCCAACCGTGAGTCGATTCTTCCCCGACCGATTCTGGATCATTGTTATTGCAAATCTGTTGCTGCTGGGATTGGGGTACGGGATTAGCTTTCTGATCTCCGGAAGACCCGACAAGGATTTGACGAACCTGACAATCTGGACTCGTCGAAAGTCGTCGCCGTCAGCCGGGTAGGTCGAGCCGCAGGAGTCGTCTGTGAAGCCCAACCCTACACGTCGCGAGTTCGTGGCCTCTCTTGCCGGCTGTTCTACCCTGGCAGTGCTTTCCTGTAATCAAGCGAAGCCGAAGGCTGGCCTCGAATCCCCACCCATGGGCACCTTCTTTTTCGTCAGCCAAGGCAAGACTGCCATGATGAACGCCGCCGGCACCGGCCTGCGTGTGCTTGATTTCAGTGAACCGAACCAGGTGACCTGGCAGCCGGCCGGTTTTTTTCCCGATGGCCGAAGAGTCCTGTTCTTGAGCATGGAAGCTCGGCGCGATGGACCGGGTCGCCCCTTCAGTGAGTACTACACGCAGACACCAACTCATATCTGGATCTACGATCTTGACGATAAGACCTTGACCGAGATTGCCACGAAGCAGCGGATGGCAGTCTTTTATGCCCCGCAGTTGCTGCTAGGCGACGGGCGCATGCTGGTTCAGGTGGTACGAAAGAAGGTTAAGCAAGTCTTCAGCATGAACCTCGATGGCAGCGATGCCCGCGAGTTCACGGGCGCGGGTGAAGGTCTGCCCTACGGGTTCGACCTCAACCCGGAGACCAAGCGTGTCGTCTTTCATCTGGCCAGCCCTTCGGGCTATCAGGTATGGACCAGTGATTTTGAAGGCCAGCAGCGCAGCCTGGTTGCTGCCCGTCAAGACCATCTCTATTTTGGACCCTGCTGGTCCCCGGAGGGAGATTGGATTGCCTACCAGGATTGCCACGCTCGACAGGATCCAGGTCATGACTGGTCCGACGTCTGCGTCAGTCGCCCTGATGGCTCCGAGCAACGGATCCTTACCCGGAACCAGCCGCACTGGTTTGGTGCCAGCTATGGTAGTCCGGAGCGTCGGGGCAGCGGTTCGAATATGCTGAGGTGGACGCGGGCCGAATCGATTCTTTTCTCGCGAAAGCTGCCGGGCAGCAAGCCAGCATGGGAGTTTCAATCGCGTCGTCCGGACACGGACCATTTCAACCGCGACTATAGACCTGAGTTGGCACACGGAGGCACCGAGATCTGCCAGATTGATCCCCGTAGCGCTGAAGTGCAGCGACTGACACAGACCGATCCGCCGGTCTGGGATTTTCGCGCCACCGAATCACCCGATGGGCGCACCATCCTGTTCTGTCGGGCGGAGACCAGCAGAATGCCGGGACTCTGGCTGAGGGAAGGGAACAGCTCCAAGCCGAGGCACCTCACGGACGGGCTGGACGACCAGGGAGCAGACCATCCATACTGGGTGCTCAATGGGGCCCGCTCCTTTATTTCGTAGTTTTTCCGGTTGATGCGTTCTAGTCAGGCAGGGCAGAAGAACCCAAGGAGGACATCATGTCGTTTGCCAAGCATCCCTTTGACTGGAACCAGCTGGATTCTCTTGATTTAGGGGAGCGTATCAACTGCCTCAAGAAACGGGCGGAGGAACTCAGCAGTGGAGACACCTTCACCTTGGAAGATCCTGCGATGCCGCCGAATATTTAAGAGCAGTTTTGGAGGCAGGTGGTAGAAACGGAGGAGAAGGAACGCTTCCCACAGAATCAGCTGCGCCTTCCTCCCGTTGATATGCCAGACGTCAGCGATTGCAGTGATGAGGAAGTGTCCCGCATTCTTTGGGATATCATCACCGAATTGGGAGAGCATCGCATCTACCTGGAACAGACCGACCATCTCAGCGATCGTGAACTCTATCAGTGCCTACGTAGTGCTGAAATTCGAGAGCTGTCCACAGAGGTAATTAGTGCCAACGGCGCCTGGAATTTCGACATCCTGGGAGGTTACGGCGAAGAGGACATTCAACTCTACCTGAAGTATTACGCCGACGAACTGACGGTAGAGGATTGGAGGGCAGAGTGTCCCGATATGGAGATTCCTGCCCATGAAGATCTCCCCTACGATCGGGACAGTCGCCTTCCAACTCCAGATCCTCGATTTGGGGGCTCCCGATCGTCGAATGTGAAAGGGAGAGGCCTGGAATCTAGGGTGAGATCTTAGTGTACAACTAAGCTAAAACTTCAAGAATCCGTCGCACGTCTCCTGTCCTCCGAAGGTGCCGACAACGGGTGAACAACCAGCGTTACGAAGCCAAGTCCGACAGAGTCGCGAACGACTTGAGCCGTTAGCAAAATGAGCCCAGGTTTCGAGGAGAGATCCGGACAACTCTTCCCCACGCAGGAACGCTTATAATTGTGCCATATGGCGTATTACTAGTAAATATTTAGAAATAATAGATAAATCATTGTAAAGGCGTTGTTTGTGGGGTCTTCCAGTCGGCCTTCGAGCTCCTTTCAGACCCCACAAACAACGCGCGGCCGTCC
>CAUZIZ010000073.1:0-24871 GCA_963579905.1 Acidobacteria bacterium UBA6911
GGCCGCGAGAGCTGGGGTGAGGTGTGTCTAAAAACGTCGACAGAGGGGGTAGAATAGCTCCTCATAAGCGATCGGCGGGCAGTACCGCAACAGCCGAGCCGAGTTCTGAGTGACTTGGTGCAAAAACTTAGAATGCGGGCCTCCAAAATGACTCCTAGGAGCCGGGAAACGGTCCTGTTTTTGAAATTGCGCTTATTTTGGGTCTAGTCGGCTGTTATAGGTCATGGTCCGTTTCCCGAAGGGCATTCCTTCCACGTCCATCAAACGCGACATTCGGGCCTGGGTGACAGCGAGATCGATGTCGCGATCTGCGAACAGCTTTTCCAGAGTAAGCCCATCGTCAGGCGTCCTCGGATGCAGTGGAAAGTGTCTGAAGACGGTCTCAATTGTGAAGACAGATCGCAGTTTCGCCACACGCACGGTGCAGAGGTAGCACCACGGTCAGACGTAGTCGGAGAAAATCTCCAACACTGCCTTTTCTTCTGTTGGTATCTTCGTTGTGCAACCTCCCGGCCCCCGGATCTCCTCGGAGCTTCTGTCGAAAAAAGGCGAAACCGAACTGAGAGTCGATTGTATAAGAAGTTACTCGGAGAGGGGACTGAAGAGTTTCTTGCGAAAGGAGACTAAATCCATAGCGATTGATCTATTTGCGGGTAGAATGCTCTGTGGGTGGGACATAACGCTTGAACTCGGCGAGACGCATCTCCTCGAAGCAAATTTCTGTTGTGAAGTACTACGAAGCTTATGAGCTCGATCGGGTTGTTGAGTCGGCCGGTAGGACCATAACGGAGGCTGACATCGTTCACTTCGCTGGAATCTCAGGGGATCACCACACGCTTCATACCGACGCGGAGTTTGCCAGCGGCAGTCTCTTCGGGCGACGGATCGCCCACGGAGCCTTGGTTTTCAGCATTGCTACTGGGCTCTTCATCCAGATGGAAGGCGGGAATCAGGCCCTAACTGCCTACTACGGCATCGACAGGCTGCGGTTCGTCCGCCCCGTTTTCATCGGCGACACAATCCGCGTCGTTGTCCGAGTTGTGAAAAAGGTAGTGAGGGATGAAGAACGAGGACTCGTTACCTTTGAGAAGACCGTTCTTAACCAGCAAGAGCAGACCGTAATCGCCTACACGGATAAGATGCTGTTCAAAAGGAGCCCGTGATCTTCAAGCAGCAGTGGAGTGAAATCTGGTAGGGTAGAGCACCCGTGGTCATGCCATCCAAGCTTGAAGAAGCGCGTCAGTTCTTAGAAGAAGGAAACCGGTGCCACCAGGAGGGCGACATTGATGCTGCGATTGAGAAATACAAGCAATCGATCCAGCTGCACCCCACCGCTGACGCCCACACCTTCCTGGGCTGGATGTATAGTTTTAAGGGAAACCTCGAGGCGTCAATAGAGCAGTGTCGGATTGCTATCGAATTGGATCCCAAGTTCGGTAACCCGTACAACGACATTGGGGTCTATCTGATGCAGCTAGACCGCTTTGACGAGGCAGAACCATGGCTTCGTCGAGCTATGCAGGCCGAACGCTACGAGCCCAGACAGTTCCCTCACCTCAACATGGGGAGAATTCATCTGGCTCGTAAGGAGTATGGAAAGGCGCTCGATGAGTTTCGCCGAGCCCTTCAACATGCCCCGGGCGATGCAGTGGCTGTAGCAGCTTTTCAGGATCTAGTCAGCAAGCTCAACTAGCGCGCTCGATTTCTAAGCCCCACAGTGACAATAGATCCCTGCTGGACAGGTAGAAGTGCTGGGTGGTCACGTAGTATCGAGCCCACGCTCCTGTTTAAGGACCCAGCACACAATACCAACCGGCACACACTGGGAAAGGGACAGACTGTTCCTTCCCCACTGAGGAAGGGGGACATCGAGAAAGGGACAGTCTGTTTCTCCTGAGAAAGAGACCAGAGCAGATCAGAACGCCAGCAGGCCATCGTTCGCATACTGATGTTGCGGTTAGCGGTTGCGCTGCTATGATTGACGCAAGCTGTCAAAACGCTGAGCAGTGTTTTCACGGGCAACACCACTGATGTTGGAGCCGGTGGTCACGGATTTCACCTTGAAATTTCTCAATCGATCAAGCGCATTTGCGGCAGTTATTGCTCTGATCTTTTTGCGCTGCGGGACAAATCCCTCTCTGGAGCAAGGGGAACCTTACGGCATGGCCGAGCGTGTTCAGTGGACCACGTCGCGGATCATTGGATCTCCCGATCCCGTGCCACCTTATGAGCTTCGGCGTGTATTCCCGCAGTTTACATTTGAGAATCCTGTGTTTATTGCCCAGGACCCGCTTTCGGATAGGCTCCTGGTTGCCGAGTATGGAGGCAGAATCTACAGCTTCTTCGGTAGCGATCCTGCAGGAAAGAAGGACCTCTTTCTGGACATGAAGCGCAGGATCTCAGCCTTTTCCTTCCATCCTCAATACCGGGACAACAGACAGGTGTTCGTCTTCCGCCCCACAGACCCGACGCTCGAAGACGAGGAGGACAAAGAGGACAAGAAGGTTGAGCAGATCAGCCGCGTCTCACGCTTTAAGCGTGAGCTCGGCAGCGACCCCCCCCGGCTGCAGCCGGAGTCCGAGACAATCATCATCGAGTGGCCAGCGGGTGGCCATAACGGTGGCGAAGCAGTGATGGGCCCGGACGGCTATCTCTATATCGCCACTGGCGACGGTACCGGCGGCTCGGACAGAGAAGACACTGGGCAGAACCTGGACGATCTGTTCGCGGTCATGATGCGGCTCGATGTCGATGATCCTGACGCCGGCCGGGCTTACTCGATACCCGAAGATAACCCTTTCGTAGGCGTGCCCGGTGCTCGAGAGGAGATCTGGGCGTACGGCTTTCGTAACCCGTGGCGCTTCAGCTTCGACCCCGTAACGGGTCAGCCTTGGGTGGGAGATGTGGGGCAGGATTTGTGGGAGCTGATCGAGCTGGTTAGCCGTGGCAGCAACCATGGCTGGAGGGCTCCCATTCCTTCCATCCCAATACGAAGCGAGGACCCACGCCGATTGTCCCGCCCATCGTAGAGCATCACCACAGGGAATGCCGCTCGATTACCGGCGGATACGTCTACGATGGCGACAAGTTTCCGGAACTGCGAGGGGCTTACCTCTATGGGGATTACCAATACGGCAAGATGTGGGGGCTCCGCTACGACCACGATAAGAAGGAGGTCGTCTGGCACCAGGAGGTCACCGACTCTTCGGTAATGATCGTGAGTTTTGGGTTGGGACGCGATGGGGCGTTCTATGCAGTCGACTATGACAGTGGCGAGATCTACGGACTAGAGCGCCGGCCTCCAACGGAGAAGCAGCCCTTCCCGCGCCAGCTGAGCCAGACCGGTCTGTTTGCTTCGGTGAAGGATCACCAGGTTGACTCCGGTGTGATCTCGTATTCGATCAACGTCCCGTTCTGGTCTGACGGAGCCAGCAAGGAGAGGTTTCTAGCGATGCCGGGGGAAACCCAGGTGGGGTTCGACGAAGATGCCGGTTGGGAGTTCGACGATGGAGCTGTGACGGTAAAGTCCTTTACCCTGGAGCTCGAAATGGGCAACCCTTACTCACGCAGGTACATTGAGACCAGAATAGTCGTCAAACAGGACGGCCGCTGGGTGGGATACACTTATGCCTGGAACGACGAACAGACCGACGCTGAGCTGGTCGAGGTCGGGGGCAGAGACCGCACCTACATCGTCCAGGACCCCGCCGCTCCTGGAGGCGAGCGGAGTCAGCTCTGGCACTACCCCAGCCGGGAGGAGTGTATGTTCTGTCACTCGCGCGCGGCGGGCTTTGTCCTCGGCCTCAACACTCCTCAGATGAACCGCAACCACAACTACGGCGGCAGGGTGGACAACCAGCTGCGGACCCTGGATCACATCGGGCTCTTCCGGAAGCCGCTGGAAAAGAGTCCAGCTGAGTACGCTGTCTTACCCGATCCATTTGGAGAAGAAGCCGATCTTGAGACCCGTTCCAAAGCCTACCTGGAGGTGAATTGTGCGATGTGTCACGCTGCGAGCGGTGGTGGGAACTCCCGGATCGAGTTGCGTTTCAAAACTCCCCTGGCCGAGGCGCATCTGATCAACGAGCGGCCGATGCATGACACCATGGGGCTGGTTGACCCTCGGTTGGTTGTCCCGGGAGAGCCGGAGCGGTCTCTTCTCTACAGACGACTCGCGGCGCGTGGTTTGAACCAGATGCCCCCGATGAGCACGAACCGGGTTGATGCAAGGGGAGCAAAACTATTGTCTAAGTGGATCAAGCAGCTGGAAACAAAATCGGACCTGGCCTTGAATCGGTTCACTGATTTGAAGCGAGCCGATTGACGCTTAACGGTCCTTGTGGGGTTCCTAGAGATCTCTTTGATGCGGTCCCTCCCCACATCGAGAAGGGTACAGATTGAGAAAGGGACAGACTGTTCCTCTGCCTGTGCTGTTCCCTTCTCGGACGGACGTAGACTGGGCGGGCCCCTTCGGTTCTGCGCAGTTTTTTGAGATCTGGGATTAGGTTCTGCCTGGGACTCTACACCCGATTGGAACCCTCAGATGCCTGGAGCCCGGCTCAAGGGCCCTCGGGCCTCCAGCGTCGGGACTCGAGGGGTTCGCGGTCCTCGTACTCTGCCAGAATCAGATTCGGTCCCACCAGATGCTCAGTCTAGCCCAGGCGGTGACACTTAAGGCATTCCCGTCGATAGACCGACTCGCCGCGATCCCCATCTCCCGACAGGGTCAAAGTCGCTTGATAGTTCGCTAGGACTCCCTGACGTGCACCGGGAGTCTCGGAGCCAAAGAGCTTCAAAGCCAGCTCTTGGATAGAAGGCTACGTTGGCGCACGATCCGCGAGGCCCGGACCCCGGCTGGTAGAGGTAGCCAACGATCTCCGCCACGTACACACGGCCGTCCTCGTCGAAGGTAGCGCCAGCTGGCTCGGTGAAAAGTGGCTCATGGGCGACCAACTCCATCCGGAATCCACCTGCGGTTTCGAAGGTCTTAATGGCGTCTGCTGGTTCCGTGGGAGGAATCGGTTTGAGGTATTCTTTAAGAGCCGCTTCATCTCTGGTGATATCCACGAGTTTCCGATAACGGTCTTTGGTTTCGTCGTCGGGCCCGTCGCGGCAGGAGAGAAAGAGGCCCAAGCATGGACAGACGATGAGCTTCTGGATCGCACCCCAGTTTTTTTCCTTCGATGGAAGTGATCATACTGGTAGAGCAACATAAACGCACGGGAGGAGTCAATTGAGGTCAAGTACTAATCAGATTTCCGGAATCGCCGCCATTCCTTGTCAACGGCATCTATTTGACATCCCAAAAGATGTGGCCTACCTGAACTGTGCCTATATTTCGCCGCTCTTGAACGAGGTCCGCGAAGCCGGATTGGCGGGGACCAAACGGAAGAGTCGTCCCTGGGAGATTCAGCCGCCAGACTTCTTCAGAGAAGCCGAGGTAGCCCGGCAGCTGTTTGCCGAGTTGATTCATGCGAACGACGGCGATATCGCTCTAATCCCGGCTGCCAGCTATGGGATCGCCACCGCAGCACGTAATCTGCCCCTGGAGGTGGACCAGAGCATCCTGCTGCTGCAAGAACAGTTTCCTTCCAACGTGTACCCCTGGCGGGAGCTTGCTAAGGAGCGCCGCGCCAGAATCGTGACCCTGCCACGTCCCGAAGATGACGATTGGACCCGCGCGATCCTGGCGGCCCTCGATGAGCGGGTAGCAGTCGCGGCGCTTCCCCACGTCCACTGGACCGATGGCGGCGTTATTAATCTGGAGCGAGTCAGTGCCCGCTGCCGCGAGATTAGTGCGGCGTTGGTTGTGGATGGGACGCAGTCGGTGGGTGCGTTGCCCTTCGACGTCGAGGCAGTGAAGCCCGATTTTCTGGCAGTCGCCTCCTACAAGTGGTTGTTGGGACCTTACGCGGCAGGCTTTCTCTATGTCGCTCCCAAGTGGCAGCAGGCAATGCCACTCGAACACAATTGGATTGACCGCGAAGGTAGCGAGGACTTTTCCAATCTGGTGAACTATCGCGATTCCTATCAACCCGGCGCGCGCCGATTCGACGTCGGCGAACGCGGCAACATTCATCTGTTGCCAATGATCAATGCGGGACTGCGCCAACTTCTCGCCTGGGGTATCCACGACATTCAGAGCACGATTCGTGCCCGCACAGACCGAATCGCTGAGCGGGCAAGCGAACTGGGCATGGTCACCTTGCCACCGGAGCAAAGAGCCGGTCATTATCTGGGGCTGAGATTTCCCAAAGGCGTTCCCGAGGGTTTGGCTCAACGACTGGCAAGAGAACAGGTTTATGTCAGCGTCCGCGGGCGCGACGCTGTTCGGGTTACACCGCACCTTTGGGTCAGCGATGAGGACGAGGACCGATTCTTCGACGTTCTCACCGCCGTCGTCGCCAGGTCTCACACGGTTTGAAGGAACCGACAATCTTGGTTGAGGATTTCACAATTGAGCAACCGCCAAGGATAGTTCGATGATGGGATTCCAGAATGTGAAGTCATTTTTGCGCAGACCCTTAGGTCGGAGGAGGAGAACTTCGTGAGCACGATGATCGGACAGTCCAGGGAGGCATTGGATACGCCGGTTCTACTGGTTGATCTCGATATAATGCAGCGGAACATCGATCGGATGGCGACGACCATCATTCGGGAAGCGGGAGTCGGCTGGCGCCCTCACACCAAGGCCATGAAGACCCCTGCCCTGGCAAAGATGTGTCTGAAGGCAGGAGCGCACGGAATCACCTGCGCCAAGCTCGGCGAAGCGGAGATCATGGCGGCCGCTGGGATTCGCGATATCCTGGTGGCCAACCAGATCGTCGGGGCGACCAAGATCGAACGCCTGGTAACGGTCTGTAACCAGGCCGATGTGATGGTCTGCGTCGACGATATCCAGAACGTCACGGCAATCGACGAAGCCGCCCGCGACAAAGGCGTTCGCCCGCGTGTCCTGATCGAGGTGAACGTAGGAATGGATCGGGCCGGTGTCCTACCAGGCAGGCCTGCCCTGGAACTTTCGAAGCAGATTTCGCAACTTCAAAACGTTCGTTTCGCAGGGCTACAAACCTGGGAGTCTCATGTCCTGGGAGCCGCCGACATCGCTGAGAAAAAGCAGATGGTCACTGAATCACTCAGGACTCTGACCGATACCGCAGAAGCGATTCGAAAGGCCGGCATTCGGGTCGGAATTGTCAGCTGCGGGGGGACAGGTACCTATTGGATCAGCGCGTTCGCGTATGGGATAACCGAAGTCGAGGCCGGTGGTGGTATCTACTGCGATGTCGCCTATCGTCACGGCTATGGTGTGGACCACGAGTATGCGCTGACGCTGTTGTCCACAGTGACCAGCCGGCCTACGCCGACGCGCATCATCTGCGATGCTGGGTTCAAGACGCTGAGCGGGCACCACGGCGATCCGCAGCCACTCGATTGTGGGGAAATCGATGAGTACGTGCTTTCAGCCGAGCACGGCATTATCAAACTTCACCAGCCCGTTGAGTCACCCCGAGTCGGCGACAAGATAGAAATCATTCCAGGCTACTCAGATTCGACGGTATTTCTCCACGATGTCCTCTACGGCATCCGCGCCGGTCGCATCGAAGCGGTGTGGCCCCTTCTGGGCCGAGGCAAGCTGCAGTAGACCGAGTTCAAGGCCCCGGCCCACAACATTGAGAACCAGTCTGTCCCTTTCTCCGGACCCGGGGTCGTCGATCGTGGCGCCCAAGCACATGGCGTGTCTCGTCCCTTTTCCGCGGTCAAGACGGCAAGCAAGCGAAGGTCAGGCCAGGATCTGCTGGATGGGCTTGCCGAAATCCAACTCCAGGCGCTTGTGTCCGGGGACCTGCAGTCGTCGTGGATCCAGACCCAGCTGATGCAGGACAGTGGCGTGGATGTCCGTCACGTAGTGTCGATCCTCCACGGCGTGAAAGCCGAGCTCATCGGTGGCTCCGTGGACAATTCCTCCCTGAATCCCTCCGCCCGCCATCCAGATCGAGAAGGCGTAGGGATGGTGATCCCTGCCGCCACGTTCCCCTTCGACTCCGGGAGAGCGGCCAAACTCGGTGCCCCATACCACCACGGTGTCCTCCAGGAGTCCCCTCTGCTTCAGATCTTTGATCAGGCCGGCAATCGGTTGGTCTACCTGAGCGCAGAGCTTGGTGTGGTTCTTTTTCAGATCACTGTGAGCGTCCCACTGGCCTGCGCCTCCCGCCCCATGAAACACCTGGACGAAGCGGACGCCGCGCTCTACCAGCCGGCGGGCCCTGAGACAGAGCTCTCCGAAGTCTCGGGTGTGATCCTGGTCCAGACCGTAGAGTTTACGAGTCCCTTCCCCTTCCTCTGCGAACTCGAATGCTTCGGGAACCGAACTCTGCATCCGGAAGGCCAGCTCATAGGACTGGATCCGGGCCCGAAGCTCGCGATCCTCCGGATACTCCACCTGGGCCAGCTGGTGGAGATGCTGAAGCAAGCGGAACTCGTTCTCCTGCTCTTCCCGGTAGACATCCGGACCCGGTTGACCAAAGGGCAAGGGATTGGGTCCATCCGCCAGCAGCGGGATACCGCTGTGCTCAGGACCTAGATAGTCTGCGCTATAGACCCCGGTACCCCCGCAGCAGCTGGAGGTGCCCTCCCCCAGCACCACGAAAGAAGGGAGATTGTCGTTGAGAGAGCCCAGACCGTAGTGGACCCACCCGCCGATGGTGGGAAAGAAGCCCTGGTTGATATGACGACCGGTGTGAAACTGCAGCTGTGCCGCATGGTCGTTGTCGGTCGTCCACATCGAGCGGACGATCGCGAGATCGTCTACACACTTGCTCAAATGGGGCCACCAGTCGGTGACCTCGACACCTGCCTCACCCCGCTTCGCATGGCCCACCTGCATGGGGTAGAGCTGATGCTTTATCTGGTGCGGGCTCTCGGGGAAGAATGAGACGAAGTTCTCGACATGGGGCGATTCCAGCACGTCCCTGTGGGGCGTCTCGTTGATCTGCATCCCTGCGTACTTGCTGAGTTCTGGTTTGGGGTCGAAGCTCTCGAGATGGCTGACGCCTCCCTGCATGAAGAGCCAGATGACGCGCTTGGCCCGAGGTGCAAAGTGGGGCTGCCCGTCCGTCGGGCTCCACTCAGTCGATGATCCGCTACGGGCGATCCCGTCCCTCTGCAGCATAGCTCCCAGGGCCAGACCCGTGAATCCCATGCCACAGTCAGCCAAAAACATCCGGCGTCGGATTCTCCTACAGCCGCTAGCCCAATCGGCTTTCACCGCTCTCGTCATGTCGTACCTCGTTAGCGCACCGTCACCAAGTCATTATGGTTGAACAGGACGTGCACCAGGCTTTCTCTGGCCCTCAGTTCGGGTTCGTCCCCAGGTGCGACCTCGGCAGCCTCCGCTCCCTCGAATCGGGTAAGAGCGGCAGGGTCACGAAGCAGATCCCCCTGTTTTTTCAGGAACTCCTTGCTGGCCTGGTGTTCCTTCTCTGACGGCAGCCGTCCCAGGACTCTCTCGAAGGCTTGCTCGATGAACCGGGATTCCTGCTGCCCCTCAACCGCGGTCTCGCGGCTGATATCGCGGCCGAGTAGTCGTGCCAGCGTCAGCGACAACTCACTGTTGGCTAGAGCCAGCGCCTGCTGCGGCACGATGCTCTGGGAGCGTTGGTAACACTGGGTGGGGTCGGCGGCGGCGAAGAGCTTCAGAAAGGTGGACTGGGTGTGCGGCGTATGCTGGAAGTAGCGGCTGCGGCGGTGGGACTCCTGAGCCTTGCCAGCAGGGATGGTGGGTCCCCCCAGGGTCGCGTCGAGTTGTCCGGCCACCTGCAACAGACTGTCTCGAATGGCCTCAGCCTCGAGGCGATACGGTTTTCTGCGCCAGTAGTGGCGGTTGTCGGGATCTTTAGCCCGGTTGGAACTCTCAGGATCCCCCAAGCCGGACTCCATCTGATAGGTGTTGCTGGTGACCATGAGACCGTGGATCGCCTTCATGCTCCAGTTCTTCTCCCTGAGCTCGACAGCCAGCCAGTCCAGTAGCCGCGGATGGGTCGGCGGTTTTCCGTTCAGACCCAGGTCGGTCACCGTCGGGATCAGATCCTGGCCAAAGTGCCGGGACCACATGTGTGCAATGGCTACTCGGGCCGTGAGCGGGTTCTCAGGGCTTGCGATCCAACGTGCTAGCGCCAGACGGCGACCGCTGCTGGTTCGCGGATAAAGCTTTCCCAGCGGAGTGTAGCTCTCGTTCGCTTGCCCTAGAGAGGTCTCGGCGGCTTTGACCTCTTTTCGCACCCGAGCGATCTTTCTTCCCAGTCTTCTCTTGGCCTTCTCCTCATCTGGCCGAGGACCCTCCAGCGCCCAGGTCAACTTCTGTCGGGCCCTCAAGAGACTCGACTCAGCTCCGAGCAGCGAGGCCCGGCGCTCCAATCTGCGTGCTTCCTCGGCCAGCGAGTCCGCATGTGGATCTGGAGGCTTCGAGAATCTGCCCTGGTCTGCGGCCAGTCGAGCCTTCAGGGCAGGCAGCCGGGCGCGGGCTTAGGCCAGCTCTTTAAGCGCCAGAGTCTCCGCCTCCCTGGCTCGGCGCAGCACCACCTCCGGCGACTCCTCCGGGAGCCGATCGATCCAGCTTGAGATAAGAGAAATCTGCTCCTCGGTCAAGGGGGCCTTATCCAAGGGCATTCTCGGCTGCTTCTCCCCCTTCAAGTAGAGGATCAGGGGGCTCTCGGTGCTTTCGCCAGGCCCGGCCTTTGAGCCTCCCTCCAGGATCGAACCAAGGTGGTCCAGGACAAGGCCGCTCGCTCCCTTCCGAGAATCGTGACAAGCGAGGCAGCTGGCCTCAAGGATGGGAAGAATCTGACGCTCGAAATCGATGTCGGAGACAGAACGAGCCTCTGAGGTCGTTTGATCGGACTCAACCCGCCGCTGGTCGCGCTTAAGGGTATGGCGAGCCTCCTGCCAGGTCTTCTCTGCCTTCTCGATTTCGAGCCGTGCCTGCGTCAACAGATCCTCGGCGACAAAAGGTCTCAGGGCTGGATAGGAGGCCTCCAGGGGGAGGTCGATCTCGCGTATCACCAGGTCGGCTCTTCCTAGTATGCTGGGGACAGCCGGTTTGAGGGGGTGCTCCTTTTGGGGCCGGTTCTCGTCTCCTCCCAGGAGCTTGAAGGTCTGGCCAAAGATGGCTGGGACGACGCCTTTGGGCTCTCGGGGCTCGGCGTCGTAGGTGCGGGGCAGTCCATCCTTCATCGTGTCTGTCTGGCCCTCGACCCGATCGGTCCTGATGTCGTAGGGCTCGAAGAATGCCCGGAATCGGTAGTACTCTTCCTGGGAAATAGGATCGTACTTGTGGTCGTGGCAGCGGGCGCATTTGAGCGTGATTCCCAGGAATGCGGAAGCCGCGTGATCGACTGCATCCTGGAGCCAGACATTGCGGTTGAAGATATAGCGGCTGCGGACCAGATAACCGGTGGCCGGCAGGATCTCGGGATCGTTGGGAGCCAACTCGTCTGCGGCCAACATCTCCACGATCATCCGGTCATAGCCCTTATCCTGATTCAGGGACTCGACGATCTAATCTCGCCAGCGCCAGATGTGTCTCTGGCTGTACCGTACCGCAGTCTTGTAGCCGTACCAATCGCTGTAGCGCCAGACATCCATCCAGTGGCCTCCCCAGCGCTCTCCGTATTGGGGACTGGAGAGCAACTCTTCAACCACCTTGTCATTGGCATTAGGAGAAGGATCCTCCAGGAAAGAACGCAGCTGCACCGGTGTGGGTGGAAGTCCGATGAGGTCGAGGAAAACTCGTCGCAGCAGGACTCGTTTCTTGGCTCGGGGCACCGGGTTGAGGCCCAGCCGGTCATGATTGGACGCGATGAATGCGTCGATGGGATTGCGCACCCACCCTGGATTTTTCACCTGGGGTATCTCTGCTTGCTGGGGAGGCTGAAAGGCCCAATGTCTCCGGTCTGCCCGAGAAGACGGAGATTCTTCCGGCATCTGCTTGGCGGTCGGGGAATCGGAGCTTGTTGGCTCCCGGCCCAGTCCCGTAGCGGCACTTTCAGGTTTCTCGCCGGTGCCGGGGTCTGCACGCGGAGCCCCCACCCCGATCCAGAAAGCCAGAAGGGCAATCATCTCTTTCGGCAGCTTGGCAGTGAGGGAGGGCATGTGGGGTTCCTGCAGGTGAGCTACCTGCAGTTAGAGAGAACTCTCTTCGACCCTACCGGGAACGACGATGGCGCCGCGACTGCCACCCTGCAGAATCCCCTGATCGGTGGAGAGGTCCAGACCTGACTGCCTTGACTCACTGCCGTGGCATCCAAAGCAGCGTTCTCTCAGGAGTGGCCGTATCTGCTCGACGAAGAGCCTCTTGCCCTCTGCCCGGATGGCTTGGGAGGTCGGCTCCGGCGCTTCTTCGCTGCCGGTTTTTCCGGTAACTTCCGTCGACCCAGATGAGAGCAGCAACAGCATCGTGATAGAGAACCGGGAGCCCTTTTTTCTCAAGGAGATTGCCTCTTAGGGGAGGTTCTTGGAAAATGATAGATAGTCAATTCTCTGACCTGGGGCAGTCGCTGTCAAGATGCTCCAGCGGCGGATCTAACTGCAGGCGTGGTATGGTGGGCGCGCCCAGGTTATCCCCAAAGAGGGACAGAGCATTCTCTCTGTCATCCCGAGAAAAGGGGCAGGGCGTTTTGGTTTTCTCGACCCTTTTGACGGGTTTCAGAGCAGCTGGTTTGCTTGGCGTCGGTGTATTTCAGGAGCCTCCTTAGATGGTGTTAGTAACTGGTGTTCCGGGATGGTTGGGAAGCCGTCTCGTCGAGATCTTGTGCCAGCAGATGAAGGACGGCACCTCAGACCGGCCGCGTCGAGTCCGCTGTCTGGTCCTGCCCGGACTAGCGACTGACGACCTGGCTGGTTTGCCTATCGAGCTGGTTGGCGGTGACGTCCGCGTTCCTGCCATGCTCCCCGAGGCTCTAAGAGGGGTTGAGACGGTCTTCCACCTGGCGGGTGTCATTCACGCCAAGAGGGTTCGGGAACTCTACGATATTAACACCGAGGGCACCAGGAACTTGATTTCGGCCGCCGTTGAGGCTGGTGTGAAGCGGTTCGTGTACATCAGCAGCAATTCTGCCGTAGGACACAATACCAACTGGGGAAGGCCGATGACCGAAGAGGATCCGCCCCAGCCGTACAAACACTACGGCAGGAGCAAACTTCAGGCCGAGCGGATCATCTCTGAGTACTATGATGAGGGTGCCATCGAAACCGTGATTCTGCGTCCCTGTTGGTATTACGGGACCAGGCAGCCGGCGCGACAAACCCGGTTTTTCCGAATGATCAAGTCTGGGAAGCCCATCTTTTTCGGCGACGGTACAAATGAACGCAGCATGGCCTACATCGACAATGTGACGGAAGCGTTGCTGCTGGCGGAGTCGTTTGAGCACGCCAATGGGCAGACGTACTGGATTGCAGACGAGCGTCCCTATCAGACTCTCGAAATTTACCGGACCGTGGCAGATCTTCTCGGAGTGGATTTGAGGCCTCGGTTTCTTCCTGCCTTCAGTTCAACCTGCTGCGAGTGGATTGACACGATCCTGCAGGTCGGCGGCCTCTATTCGACCAATTTCCACGTGGCCGGAGAAATGGCCAAGGACATTTCTTGCAGCATCGAGAAAGCCAAGAGGGAACTCGGCTATCGTCCCAGGGTTGGGTTGGAAGAGGGGATGAAAAACTCGATCGAGTGGTGCCGTAGCAACGGCATAGAGATCTAGGTCTGGGCATGATTCTGGTTACTGGCGGCGCAGGGTTCTTCGGAATTCACTTGACCAGAAGACTGCTCGCGGCAGGACGAAGGGTCCGAATCCTCGACACTGCGGAGATCGAAGATGAGGAAATCGAAGGTGCGGTGGAATATGTTCGAGCGGATGTCAGGGATGCTCGAGCCGTAGCCGAGGCCTGCCAGGATGTGGAGGTGGCCTTTCACAACGCGGCTCTGGTGCCACTGGCCAGGGCAGGGAAAGGTTACAAGGATACCAATGTGGCCGGAACCCGGAATGTCCTGGATGCCTGTTCGCAGGCGAAGGTTCGCAAGGTAGTTCACATCTCGACCAGTTCGGTCTACGGCGTCCCTGCCAAGCTTCCAATCGACGAGAGCACCCGGCTGACCCCTTGGGGCCGATACGGGAAATCGAAGTACCAGGCCGAGCAGCTTTGCCAGGCCTACAAACAGAAGGGAATGGATATCTCCATGATTCGGCCGCGGACGATTCTGGGTCCCGGCAGGCTGGGGATTTTACAGGTCTTGTTCGACTGGGTTCGGCGAGGAAGAAGGTTCTACATCATCGGTTCTGGGAACAATCGGTTTCAACTGGTAAGCGCTCGCGATCTGGCCGATGCCTGCTATCTGGTGAGCTCCAAGGACTGTTTCCAGGAGGACTTCAATATCGGTGCGGAGCAGTTCGCTACGCTGCGGACTGACCTGGAGGGTCTAGCTAAGCATGCTGCTACGGGAACCCGGATCGTTTCCATCCATCCCGGAATCGCGAGACCCTGCTTGAAAGTGGTGGATTGGCTGCGACTCTCCCCCTTCGTCGATTACCACTACCATATCCTGGACCGCGATGTTTACTTCGACGTCACCAAGGCCAGGCAGATGCTAGGTTGGACACCCGCCGACAGCAATCTGGGGATGCTGACCGAGACCTATGATTGGTATCTGCAGAACTTCCGCGAACTGGATTCCCGTACCGGGCAGACGCATCGGAGATCCGTGAAGCAGGGATGGTTCCTGAGATGGTTGGGACGATATTCGGGTCGTTAGCACTACAATGCATGTCAGCATCATCGGCGGAGGGATCACCGGCCTGGTAACCGGCTACCTCCTGTCACATCAAGGTTTCAAGGTCGATCTTTTCGAACGCGAGAAGGAACTGGGAGGGCTGGCGGGCCCGGTTGAAATCAGTGGTGGATTCGTCGAAAGGGCCTATCATCTGACCTTCAAGGGAGACCGCAACACTCTCGAGCTGATCGAACGGGTTGGGCTGCAGGATCGATTCCACTGGCAGCAAGCCAAGCTCGGCATCTTCCACCAGGGCCGGATCCACGATTTCTCGGGAGTTGGGGATCTGCTCCGCTTCACGCCACTCAGCCTTTTGGGCCGACTCCGGATGGGCGCCCTGGTCTTCTACCTCTCCAAGATTCGGGATTGGAAGGCGCTGGATTCGAAGGCTTTCGCCCCCTGGGCCCGGCGTATCGGGGGAAACCAGGTCTACGAAGAGATGTGGGAGCCGCTCCTGGAAAAGAAGTTTAAGGAGCGAAAGGAACAAATTCCGGTAGCCTGGATGTGGGGCAAGACGCATCGCCGGGCGAACTCGCGCTCGAACTTCAAGCAGGAGGAGTTCGGTTTCATTGAGGGAAGCTTCAGGACTCTATACAACCGCTTGGCTGAAGAGATCGTTAGGCAGGGAGGAGAGGTGCATAGAGGGGTTCCGGTCACCGGCGTCCACTTCTCTGACGAGCGAGTTGAGGGAATTGAGTATGCAGGAGGCAGTCTGGACACCGACGTGCTGGTTTCAGCGGTACCCTATCCCTTGTTCTGGAATCTGGTCAGGGGCGCCAAGGATGAAGTGAAGAAGAGGCTCCCTGCCATTCCCCGCCTCGAGTACCTTGGGGCGATCTGTTTGATTTTGAGCTTGAAGCAGAGCCTGACCGATGTGTTGTGGTTGAACGTCAACGATTCCGACATACCTTTCGTGGTTGCGATCGAGATCAGCAATCTAATCGGCAGGGATCAGTTTGGAGGCAACAGCGTCATTTATCTTGCCAGCTATCTCCCCAATGATTCGAAGATGTTCGGTGCTGCTCCGGAGTTCATTTTTGAGACCTACAGCCGCAGCCTGAAGAAGATCTTTCCTCACTACGATACGAGTCTGGTGACCGAGTACCGTCTGGAGCGGAATCCCTTCGCAGATCCCATTCCCAGTTTGAACTATTCGCAGCAGCTTCCTCCCCTGAAGACATCGATCGAGAATCTCTATTTGAGCGACTTTACAAGGGTCTACCCCTACGACAAGGGCAGCGACAAGTCGATCGAGATCGCCAACCGAATATCATCGCTGATCGGCCGATAACGATCACAGATTGCCAATAGCTGGGAGTCGTCTAGGACAGGGATGTCCCAAGAGTATTTCAAGGAAGAGATCGCGGGTAGTACCTTCCGCGTGATCACCGACGTTTTCGCATGGACTATCTTAGCGTGATATCGTCTGCTAGCAGTCCCATTTCCGTCCCCTGAAACTGTACCACCAAGATGCGGGTCTTTCCGTCGCAACGAGTAGCTCCCAGGCCGAACTTCAAGTTGAGGTCTATGACCGGGATCTTGCGGCCGTCGTGATCGATCATGCCGGCGAAAAAGTCCGGCCCCGGAGCTTTGGCGATATGCGGCGGCTTTATGATTTCTTTGAGCTCGAAGGAGTCATTGGAGTGTACTTGGGGGCTCTCGGTAAGTGTATCGCTCACGATAGTGCCTCTCCTTTGAGGATGTCCCCTTCTTCTCCACAGTTAGTTCCACATTCCCTTCTCGTTTCGGTTCTTCGATCTTCCCTCTTTCTAGGCTCGATGGACCCACTGTAATCGTGTGCGATAGCGGTGTATTGGACCAGTGGACAAAGGAATAAGGAGAAGGAGTTGGAAGGACCCAGGGTCAGCCTTCTAGGAATCTATGGAGTAGCAGAGGGTGGCCACGAAGATTCGTCTTTCAGACACCCGTCCTCTCTGATATCAGACTTCGAAGGAAATCTCGTCGTCGCGGACACCGGTAATCACCGCATCGTCAAGCTGACCCCAGACGGCACCTGCGCCTGGGCGGTCGGAGGCCAGGACTTCGAGGGGGATCCTAGAAGCGGCACCGCGCAGTCGGAGTTCGATCGCCCTCAGGCCCTCGCCACCGACACTGAGAACAACATCTACGTCGCCGACAGCCGCAACTGCAGGGTTCAGAAGTTTTCAGCCGAGGGTGACTTTCTGACCGTGTTCGGGAGTCGGCGCAGCGCCAACGGACAATTCAGGGGAGATGGACCCCTGGGGCAAGCGCTGGGCAAAAATGGACGCATCCTGGTAGGAGACAGCCACACAGCCGCTGGAGGCAACCACAGGGTTCAGGTGTTTACTCCGGATGGCGACTACCTGTATCAGTTTGGCAGCTACGGTACCGGTCCGGACCAGTTCGGGGGAGCGGCTCCCATTCGCCAGTATGGTTTCGATCACGGTCCCGGTATCGGGCCTGGTCCGATCGGACCAGCGGCCCTCGCGGTGAAGACGCAGCCCGCTCACCTCCTGGAGCAGAATGTCCAAGGTGGCAGTATCTACGTCGCCGACTGTGACAACGACCGTATCATCGCGTTTCGAGGTAGGGGCGTTCCGTCTCTCCATATCGGGGTCGGTTTGATCTTCCGGCCGCGCCAGGCGGCATTGGATCGTGCAGGCCGGATCTACGTTTCAGGAGTACACATGCACGAGCCTCCTCTGCAGGTTTATGATCTGAACCAACCGGGCAAGTGGATGGTCGAGCCAGAGTGCGGCTGGGTGTGGGTATTCTCTCCTGCGGGTGACCCTTTGGGCAGGATCGGTTTGACGGCGACCCACAAGTTGATGGAACACCACCCCGAAGCGGGACTGCATGCCCATGGATACGGATTGGCCGTGAATCGGGTAGACGACAGTAACCTCTACGTGCAGGATGATAATCTCATTTTCAGTTACAAGGTGGAGTGGTAGGTTCAGTGACGGGTCCAAGAGTCGAACTGCTAGATGCTGTTTGTCCCCGCCCGGGAGGCCAGCTTCTGGGCCAGTTCCACAATCCTGAGGGGCCGGCGTCCGACAGCCAGGGTAATATTTTCGTCGCCGACGAGACCAACCACCGGGTGCAGCAGATCAGCTCGGATGGGACCCCCTTGTGGTCCCTGGGGGCCTTAGATCCGGACGGACGGCCGCGTTACGGAACAGCACCAGGACAGTTCTTCATGGTTCGAGGCGTCGGTGTCGACGACGATAACCTTTTCGTGGGGGATTCCTGGAACCAGCGGGTTCAGAAATTCGATCCCAGCGGCAACTTCCAGATGCTATTTGGCAGCTACGGGAGGGGCCCCGGCCAGTTCGGCGGAAGCGGGCCCAATGGTCTGACTTTCGACCAGGACGGACACATCTACGTAAGCGATACTCATACCTACCTAGGCGGAAACAACCGGGTCCAGAAGTTCGATCACAGGGGGAGGTTCCTGCTGGCCATCGGCGAACATGGACGCGGGGCGGGGCAGTTCGCGGGAAGATCCCCGCTCAGAGGTCGTTATGGACACGAAATCAATCGCGGTGTGACCTCACCCGAGGGCCCCTATGGTCTCGGCGTCGGTAAGGTTAGCGGAAACCTGTATGTCTCGGATACGGAGAACAACCGGATTCAGGTATTCGACCTCCAGGGAAACTTCCTTCGCTCGATCGGCGAGGGGGTCATCTTCCAGCCTCGCCAGATTTTCCTGGACAGCAGGGAGAACATCTATGCTGCCGGATTTCACTATCCCCCGGACATAGATGGCATTGGTCCCGTCGTTGCCGTCGGTCCTCAACATCGATTCTTGTGAATTCTCGATAGCAGCGGCACCGAGCAGGCCACGATTACGGCGGAGGATGCCAACGGGCTCTTCAACCACCTCGGGGGACGCCATCATGCCGTGGCCGTCAGCAAGTCGGACGAGGGACTGATCTTCATTCAGGCGGGACATCAGATTCTCAAATTCCGCGTCCACTGGTAGTCGCGAAAAAGACCGGGGCAGCTTCGATCGGCTGACGGCACGAGTCCGTCTTAACCAAGACAGGAGATGACGTGATGGGAGTGTACGAGCAGCTGGGTGTCGGGACCCGGATCAATGCTGCCGCCAACGGGACGTCGATCGGCGGATCGATCCTGTTGCCGGAAGTCGTCGTCGCCATGCAGGAGGCAGGCGGGTCCTACGTCAGTATCCCCGAGCTTCTGGAAAAGGCCGGGACTCGGATTGCGGAGCTGGCTGGCGTCGAAGCCTGCTACATCACAAACGGTGCCGCCGCTGGAGTGGCCCTCTCGGTGGCTGCCTGCATGAGAGGGAAGAGTGTGAGGCTCGAGCCCACCAACTACCCGCCACCATGGGAATGAAGGACGAGGTAGTCGTCCAGAGGATGCAGATCAACTTCTACGAGTTGATGATTCGTCTGGCCGGAGCCAAGATCGTGGAGTTCGGCCTGGCAAATCGGGTGGATCCCTGGCACCTGAAAGCAGCTTTCAACGACCAGACCGTCGCAGTTGTCCATTTTCCCGCTTACTCCCCTCCCACGGATCTTCCCCTCGATCAGGTGATTGAGATAGCTCACCAGCATGGGGTTCCCATGATAGTCGATGCGGCTGCCGAGTTTCCTCCCTTCTCGGTCCTGAGTCGCTTCTGGAGGCTGGGAGCCGACTTGGCCATCTTCAGCGGGGGAAAGGGTCTTAGAGGTCCTCAGTCCTCCGGCTTGATTCTGGGGCGAAGGGACCTGGTCGAAGCCTGTGCCGCCAACGCCAGTCCCAACCATGGTGTGGGACGTCCGATGAAGGTTGGCAAGGAGGAGATCGTCGGCCTGCTGACCGCAGTAGAGATGTGGTCGAGTCCTGAGTTCGAGGAGAGAATGTTCGACTGTTGGCAAAAGTGCGCTGCCTACATGATCGGCGCCCTCTCCGAAACTCCCGGAGTGAGGACATACCAGGGAGCGTCCCCTTCTTCCTCCACCGGTCTTGCCGTGCAGCCCGATGGCTTGCCCTTCGCTCACGTGGAGTGGGACACCGACCGAATACCCAAGACTATTGAGCAGGTCGTGCAAGCACTTGCGGATGGGAATCCCAGCATCATTGTTTCCGCTACGCCTCAAGGAATTCTACTCAACCCCAGCACCCTGGAGAAGGGTGAAGAGCGAGTCGTCGTGGACAGGGTCTCGCAAGTGTTGACGCGGTAAAAACCGCCCAGGCTTCGGGCTATTCCGTAAGGGGCGAAGGATGGTGGCGAGTGGCCCAGGTCAGTCCCCGGATCCGGTCCGGATCGCGGTTGGGAAAGATGAAGCTCAGCAGCCAGGCCGTCGTTAGGCTGGCCAGGGTGGAAGAGGGGATGATCCAGGTGAATCCCATTCCCTCACTGACTAGTCGCTCGCTGAACTCCAGACTCAGCCACCCGCTCAAGATTTCGATCGCGGACGGACCCAGGGCCTGCAACAAGTCGCTGGAATAGGCAACCGTGAGGGCGGTCACGAGACCAACCATGGCTGCCGGCCAGACGGCGCGGCTGCTAGCTCGGGGGATCAGCATGCCGGCCAGGAACAGTCCTCCCATTGCTCCCACCAGAGAGTTGAAGGTTTTGGACAACATGGTTGGGATGTCATCCGCTCCCGTGAGTGTGTCCAGGTAGATGGCCGCAACGGTTACCACTAGTCCCACCAGCAGCGTGATGATCCGGGCCTGGAAGACGTTGCTCCCCTCTCGCCTCTGTTTTCGGAGACGACCAAAGTCTACCGTTGCCACGGTTGCGAACGAGTTGACTCCCGAGTCGATGGTAGACATGGCCGCTGCCAGGAGCGCGGCGAAGATGGCCCCCGCTAGCCCAGGGGGGATGCGAGCTGCCACGAAGAGAGGGAAGATACTGTCCCGATCCTTGCCGCTGGAAAGATCGATGCTGTGGGGCAGCGCCTCGGGGCCTTGGGTGAAGTAATAGATCAGGCTGGCGCCGATGGTGGTGAGTAGCACGATCAGCATGACGTTGACGGCGGTGGCGGTCATGAAGCTTCGCTTGGCCGCTTTCATGCTCGCCGTTGAAAAGTAGCGCTGGAGGGTCATCTGGTTGGCCGTGTTGCCATCAGGGTCCAGAGAGACGCTCCCAGAATGATGGTGACAAAAGTAGCCGGAATAGTTGGGTCCAGGGAGGCCAAGGGGATGCTTTCGATCTCCCTGGCCGCAACCACGCGAATCCAATCCGCCGGGCCAGAGCCGGTAGTCCAGGCCACGTAGCCGATGACGAAGAGCCCTCCGCCCAACAGCAGCGCCACCTGGATGACGTCGGTCCAGACTACGGCACGGATCCCTCCCAGCATCGTGTAGAGGGTGGCACCGGCGCCAATGGTGGCGATGATGAGGAGCAGGGGGAGGTCGGTGGCGACGGCCAGAGCCCGGGATGAAAGCAGCACGATCACCCCCATGTACACCGTCATGAACACCAGGAACATGGAGGCTCCCAGAAGTCTCACCGAGAGGCTGAAGCGATGCTCCAGGTATTCGTAGGCGGTGGTGAAACGGAAGCGGACGAAGAAGGGGATGGCCACCAGAAGCACCACGAATACGTCGATGAGAATGCCCACCATGGTGGCCAGGAACAGGTGGAATCCGAAGCGCCAGACAATTCCGGGGACCCCCAGGTAGGCGACGCTGGAAAGAAGGGTGGCTATCAGGCTCAAGCCCACTGCAAACCACGGCAGGCGGCGGCCTCCCAGAAAGTATTCCTCGTCGGTATCCTGCCCCTTGGCCAGCTTTCAACCCAGGCACATCATGCCCAGCAGGTAGGCAGCAAGGATCAAGTGATCGGCAAGATGTAACTTCAAACGGCGACCTCCAGGTCGGCACCCAAGTCCGAACCGCCGACCGTGTGTTCTTTTACCACAACCACAGCGCTATCACGACGCAGAGGTCTTTTCCCTTCTGGCTGCGCATTTCCCCGTCAGAGAAGATGCTCTGTCCTTTCTCGTTGTCCTTCCTCGCTGCCACTCCTCTTGTCCCTTCTTTCGCTGGCTACTCAAACAGTCTGTCCCCTTCTCGGACCTATCTCTTTCGTGACCAGAAACAGCCTGTCCCTTTCTCGACTCCCTTTTTCAACTCGGCTGGATGTGAGATCATCGGTCTCCACTGGTATGCGGGCTAAGGTAAGGGATACGGAACTCTATTTCGACGTAGACGGAATGGGTCTGGTGCCCGAAGCCGCAGCAATGAGGGAGCGCCCTGTATTATTTCTCCTCCACGGTGGACCAGGCGGGGAACATTCCAGCTTCAAGACCCAGATGGCGGGGCTTCGAAATGTTGCTCAACTGGTGTTCCTGGACCACCGTGGTTCCGGACGCAGCCAGCGTGGAGAAGCCAGCACCTGGACCCTCGAAAACAACATTGAGGATCTAGAGGCCTTGCGCCGGTATCTCGGACTGGAGCGCATCTCCGTGCTAGGGTCTTCCTACGGTGGGATCGTCGCCCAGGGCTACGCAGTTCGCTATCCGGATCGGGTTTCCAATCTGGTTCTCGTTGCAACAGCGCCTAGCTTTCGTTTTATTGACAAGGCCAGGCGTGCCCTCGAGGAAAGGGGTACTCCAGAGCAGATTCGCGTGTGTAGATGGCTCTGGGAAGGAAGCTTCGAGTCCGACGAGCAACTGAAGGAGTATTACTGGGCCATGGGACCTCGGTACTCGATCCGGTTCGACCCGGAGAAATTCGAGTCCAGCTGGGCCCGAGGCATTCGTAACTTCGAGCAACTCAATCTAGGTTTCAGTGGATTCCTTCGGACGTTTGATTTCGTCGATGAATTACAAAAGATCTCCTGTCCCACCCTGGTCCTGGCAGGCACCCACGATTGGATCTGCCCGCCCGCCCAAGCGAAAGTCATCGCCGAGAGGATCCCCCGAGCCCACCTGAAAATCTTCCAGCATAGTGCTCACTCGATAGCCGTCGATGAGCCCGCGGCCTTCCAGGCGGCGGTGACAGGCTTTCTTACCTGTGCTGCTAGTTGATCCGTCCGGATTGCAGGTCGATCAGGGCAGCGAATACGCGATCAATTCGTCGGAAGTTAGGTCACTGAAGGCGTTCCCCCCTCCCACCGCTATTACTATGTACTGTTTGCCGTTCGTCTCGCCCTGAAAAGTCATGGGGGTGGCGTGGGCGTTGGCCTCCAGCTGTACCTCCCAGAGCTCTTCACCCGAGGCCGAATCGAAGGCGCGGAAGCGCCGGTCGTTAGTCCCCCCGATGAAGACCAGTCCTCCGGCCGTCACGATGGACCCACCCAGATTAGGAACCCCGGTCTTGGGTACGCCTTGTTGGATCAACTCATCTACTACGCCTAACGGGACCTTCCACACGATTTCTCCGGCGGAGAGATCGACGGCGTTCAGGGTTCCCCAGGGAGGTTCCTGACAGGGCCACTTGTTGTCGTCCCAGAAGCGTCGGCCGCGTCCCCGAGCGTTTCCCAACTCGTTGATGTTAACGTACAAATAGTTGGTATTGGGGTCGAAGGAGGCTCCCGACCAGTTGGCGCCACCCAGGCTGCCCGGAAACATCAAAGTGGGCCCGGAACTGGGGGTGTAGATCCCTTCGTAATGCATGGAATCGAAGAGTTCCTGACAAAAGCGGTGATGCTCGGGTGTAACCTGGCTGATCTCGTCTCGGGTCAGATTGTGTCGCGCCAGGGGAGGAGGTTTGGTCGGGAAGGGCTGGGTGGGCCAGGTAAAGTACTCCGAGGACTGGGGAACCGGTCGTTCCTCGACCGGAAAAAGAGGTGCGCCGGTGCGCCGGTCCAGCAGAAACACCATGCCCATCTTGGTCACCTGGGCAACGGCCGGTATCTTTTCACCATCCCGGTCGAGGGTCAGCAGGACGGGCTGTGCCGGGAGGTCGTAGTCCCACAGATCGTGGTGGACCATCTGGTAGTACCAGACCGTCTTTCCCGTCTCAGCCTCGAGGACAACCAGCGAGTTCCCGAAGAGGTTCTGTCCCTCTCGATCCGGACCCAGCGGCGAGGCAGTGGGAATGAAAAACCACCCTCTCTCCACATCGGTGCTAATGATTGACCAGGCATTCGCGCCCGATCGATCCTTCCAGGAATCGCCTTGCCAGGTTTCATTGCCGGGCTCACCCGGCAGCGGGACCGTGTGAAACTCCCAGACCTGGCGGCCACTGATCACGTCGAAAGCTCGGACCTTACCGCTGGGCCCTACTGCTTTTCCGGCGGCGCCCAGACGGGCGCCGGTGACGACCGTGTTGCGATAGATGGCTGGGGGCGAAGTAATCGAGTAGATGGTTCCCGGCCACCGATCGCCTACGCCGGTGAACAGGTCCACCTGTCCTTCATCACCGAATCCGGGGCAGGGAAGGCCGGTATCCGCGTCCAGCGCGAAGAGACGGGCGTCTCCGGTGGCCAGAAGGATCCGTCTCTGCTCCTTGCCTTCAACCTTGCCCGTCCAGAGGGACACGCCGCGGTGCTGACGGTAGACCCGATCGTCGGTCTTGGCCTCCTGAGGGTCGAAGCTCCAGAGCTCCTTACCGGTCTCCGCTTGCAGGGCGATGACCCTGCTGGCGGGTGTGGAGAGGTAGAGGATTCCATCAACCACCAAGGGCGTGCACTCGAAGGCCGCAATGAGGTTGGGGAAGCGATCGTCGGCATCGAAATGGGGACGGTTGGGCTCTCCGATCCTATAGGTCCAGGCTTCCTGAAGCTGGTCGACGTTGGACCGATTGATCTGATTCAGGGCGGAATATTTCTTCCCGCCGGGATCCCCTCCGTAGGCGGGCCATTCCACATCCTGTGAGGCTGGAGGTTGACTGGTGCACAAGGCCAGAAAGAGGACACTCAATAGGCACGCTTGGCGATATAACTTGATCATGGGTGACTCCTGACGAACGCAGTCAGCAGGCCGGACCGTATCACCAGTCTGGTACCTGAAACAACCATTCTGTCCTCCAAAACATGGCATAGGAGCGGGCTTCTGGACGAGTGTAGCAAAGCTGTGACCCGCAAATCGAAGTTTTTCCCGGATGATCCAGCGCTCCCATTTTATTGACCCCCTTTCTACGTCCGGATAGACTGCTCCACCG
>CAUZIZ010000074.1:0-24712 GCA_963579905.1 Acidobacteria bacterium UBA6911
CCTTCCTTTAACGGACAGTACGCGCACTCGAACCAGATCATGCTGGATGGATCCAACAACATGGGCTACATCACGCAGCGACCGACGGTTCAGGCGACACCGGAGACGGTGCAGGAGTCCAAGGTCATCACCAGCACTACTCGGCCGAGTACGGACGAGTGGGTGGCGCGGCACCGTACCCCCTACGGTACGACGGGGTTCCTCTGTTCGACATCTCGCTGCACAAGGTGTTTGAGTTCGGCGAAGAGAAGTCCTTCGACTTCCGCGTCGATATGTCCAACGCTTTCCACTATGCCATCTTCAATGCACCGAATGGGAACGTTGCTTCCTCGAGCGTAGGCAGGGTGACTTCAGCAGCCACCGTACGCCAGATCCAGCTCGGATTCCGGTTCTCCTTCTAGTTGCACTAGTTGGTACATCCAGGAGGTCCGCCTCGGCGGGCCTTCTGAGCCTTCCTTTCTGTTCTCCTTCCCTCCTCCCCGTTCCGTTGACCTTGCACCACCCACCTGAGCTGTGATTCCATGAGCGCTCAGAATGGGCGACCAGTGATGCTCCGAAACCAATCCGGTTATGGCGCCAGGTGCAGGACAGGTACTTGGGATTTGTTGGTGCTTGGGACTTGGTACCTTATTGCAAGAGATGGTGAACATGAAATCCTGGAAGAGAAAGCTTCGAATGGGAATGGTTGGAGGCGGTCAGGGCGCGTTCATAGGTGGTGTCCACCGGATAGCGGCCAGCCTTGACCAACAGGTCGAACTGGTTGCCGGCTGCTTTTCTCAGGACTTTGAAAACACCAGGACCACCGCCAAAGATTTGTATCTGGATGAGGCCCGTTGTTACCCGAACTTTGAGGAGATGGCGAAAGCCGAGGCGGGACTTCCTGCCGAGCAGCGAATCGACTTTGTCAGCATCGTCACTCCGAATGTTTCCCACTTCGAGATCGCCAGGACCTTCTTGGAGGCTGGATTCCACGTCGTCTGCGATAAGCCTGCCACCTACAGCCTGGAGCAGTCCCAGGAGCTTTGCCAGGTGGTGGAGAAGACTGGGCTCGTCTTCGCCCTGACCCACAACTACACGGGTCATCCCATGGTAAGGCACGCGCGACATCTGTTCCGTTCTCAGGAGATGGGAATCGTACGGAAGGTGGTGGTGGAATACCTTCAGGATTTTCTTAGCGTCCAGCACGAGAAGCTCGGTCATAAGCAGGCCTCCTGGCGAGTGGATCCTGCTCAGGCAGGTATAGGAGGCACTCTAGGTGACCTGGGCACTCACTGTGTCAATCTGCTGGAGTACGTGACCGGGGACCCGATTGCAGAGATCTGCGCCGACAAGAGCACTTTTCTTCCCAATCGGACCTTGGATGAAGATGCAAATGTTCTGCTGCGCTTCAAGGGAGGAGGAAAAGGGGTCCTCACCATCAGCCAGATAGCAACCGGAGAGGAAAATGGACTGAGACTTCGGGTCTATGCTTCCGAAGGAGCCATTCTATGGGCCCAGGAAGAGCCCAACTCCCTCGGTGTTTATCGCTACGGTCAGCCCAGGCAGACGCTGACGCGAGCTCAGGCGGGATACTTGTCCGAGGACGCCAGTGCCGTGACCCGTATTCCTCCCGGACATCCCGAAGGTTACCTGGAGGCCTTTGCCACCATCTATTCTGGTGCGGTGGAGGCGATTCGAAGATACCTCGATGGCGCCCCCCTCTCCACTGAAGAGTATGATTTCCCCACGGTCTACGATGGTCTTCGGGGCATGGAATTCATTACCAGAGCAGTTGAGTCCAGTGAAAAGGGGTCGGTGTGGGTCAGAATGTAAGGACCCAGAAAGAAAGGCACATCATGAAAAATCAGCAAGAGAGTTGTTTCAGGAGGCTCGGGTTTGTGTTCGTCGTTGCTGTGCTTTCCTCCCACCTTTTTGGGTCAGGGCACGAGCCCGGTTTCGTCACCCTTTTCAATGGAAGGAACCTGGACGGGTGGATTCTGGTGGAACAGAAGGGAGGGGGCTACGTCGCCAGGGACGGTATCTTGATCAGTGCAGCCGATGAAAGCGCCAATCTCCTCACGGAAAAGGAATATGCCGACTTCGTTTTCCGCTTCGAGTTCAAGCTCCAGGAAGGTGGTAACAACGGGGTTGCAATCAGAGCTCCGAGGGAGGGTCCCGCATCGGTTGCCGCCATCGAGATCCAGATTCTAGACAACACTGCTGCCAGGTACGCGAACATCAAACCGTATCAGGCGCATGGCTCGGTCTACGGGCTGGTTCCGGCTCGCCGAGGGGCGCTGAAGCCTTTTGGAGAATGGAATCAGGAGGAGATCGTCTGTATTGGCCGGCGGATGCAGGTGAGCCTGAACGACAAGGTGATCGTGAGTGCCAACCTGGACGACGTCCGAGGTTCAGAGGTCCTCCAGGCCCATCCTGGCTTTATGCGTTCCAGAGGACACGTTGGCTTCCTCGGCCACCGGAGTGAAGTAGCCTTCCGCAACATCCGCATCAAGGACCTGGGCGAACACCAGGTGGACAATCTGGCTCCGGACGGTTTTGAAGCTCTCTTCAATGGCATGGATCTGGCCAATTGGAAGGGACTGGTAGCCGACCCACTCAAGCGCTCCAAGATGTCTTCGCAGGAGCTTGCAGCTGCTCAGAAAGAGGCCGACGCCAAGATGCGGTCCCACTGGAAGGTTGTCGACGCAATGCTGCAATTCGATGGAAAGGGAGCGAGCCTCTGCAGTCTCAGAGACTACGGAGACTTCGAGTTGTGGGTAGATTGGAAGATCGGCCCCAAAGGTGACAGCGGAATCTACCTTCGAGGCAGTCCCCAGATACAGATCTGGGACAATCCCGAAGGGTCAGGCGCGCCTTGGAACAACAAGAAGAACCTGGCCAAGCCGCTAATGGTGGCAGATAGACCCGTCGGCCAGTGGAATCAGTTCCGTATTCTGATGACCGGGGAGAAGGTGACGGTCTTCCTGAATAATCAATTGGTAGTGCACAACGTCACGCTGGAGAACTACTGGGACAGGACCAGACCCATCTTCTCCACCGGCCAGATCGAGCTCCAGAGTCACGGGAACCCGCTCTACTTCAGGAATGTCTATGTTAGGCAGATAGACGGGAACTAGCTGCTGCAACCTTCCTCAGGCGATCCCGCACCACTCGATGGCGGCGGCAGCGTAGGCCTTTGTTGCGACCATCAATTCGTCGATGTCCAGAAACTCGTCTACCGCGTGCGCATGCAAAAGGCTCCCGGGACCATAGACGACGCTGGGGACTCCTCCGGCGCTCAGAAAGACAGCATCGCAGACGGCATAGAAGCCCTGCACCACCGCAGGTCCTTCGAAGCGGGTTCCCTGGGCTGCGAGTTCATGGGCCTGTCCGATAGTGGTGCAGATGGGATGGTCCACGTCCACTGAAAAGGCCGGCCAGTGGAGCTTCCACTCGATCTCGGGGGGATGATCGCGGAGCCACTCGTCCAGCGCCGCTGAGTGCCGGACAAAGTCTTCGACTTCCTTCTTGACCGACTCGGCGTCTTCGTCGGGGTGGTGCCAGATGGCATACTCGATGGTGCAGAATTCTGAGATGAAGAAGGGAACGCTCACGCCGTGTGGAGCCCCTGTGATCACACCAGGGTGTAGAGTGAAATGCCCGGGCTTGAAGAGCGGATGCTTTTTGGTCAGTCCCCATTCCTGCTCCAATTTCTGGATGCAGTTGAAGATGAAGACACCCTTGTCGATGGCGTTCACGGCGACCTTGGCTCCGGCTCCTCCGGCCCGGAAGGTCTCGCCTCGGGTCGCGGCGTGGCTGGATTTACCTCGGCAGGTGACCGCCATTCAGAGCAGGCCTGGGCTGACGGGTACGACTGCCAGGGGTGCCTCCGGAGCCGACGGCTCTGACACAATAGCCGCATCGGCCTTGTAGCCTCGGCGTATCGTGGCAGAAGCTCCTGCTTCGTGGTCCATCACCTCTTCGCCTACCACGCTCTCGAGGATCAGGTCCCCCTGGAGTCTGATTCCCAGGTTCTGGAGCGCCCGCGCAGCCATGGCCTGTGCCACCACCGGTCCCTTCATATCGCAGGATCCACGACCGCAGATCTTTCCGTCCTCGACCCTTCCACTGTAGGGGTCGGACCACTTCCAGTCTTCGTGACGTCCCACCGGGACGGTGTCGATGTGGCCGTTGAAGATCAAGGATTTTCCGCCGGCACTGCCCTTCAAGACTCCGACGGCGTTAGCGCGTTTGGCCTCCTCCTCCCACAGGTCTACCTCGCACCCAATTGTCCGGTACAACTCGGCGATCAACTCATTGGCCCGGGTTTCGCCGCCGAGGACCTCCTCCGAGGCTACTCCAGGATATTTTGGATTGACGCTGGGGACCCGAACGACCCGGCCAATCGTCTCAACGATCTCGTCCTGCATCCGGTCGATGGTCTCAAACGCTCTCTTGGTTGCCGCATTCATTGGCTGGCTCCTTGGTGCTCCGACGTCTCGCTTTTCGCTGTGGATGAAATACTCTCGGTGTTGTCAGCAGCGTCAATATCGAGTCTATTACCTTCGGATGCTAGGGGGCGGTAGTCCCAACTGTCAAGCTCCAAGCAGGCGACTCCAACAGTGTTTCGAACCAGGATTGGCTAGCCTCGACTTTCCCCGGGCAACCGGGCTATCCTGGCATCCACAACTCGACCACCAAGGAAGTGAGGAGGTGATCATGTCAACGAGAACTGGTTCGCGCCGGGATTTCATCAAAGTGGTTACGGTGACAGCGCCCTTGGCTCCGACGATCTTGGCGCGTGGGCGGGCCACAAAACACGGCGCTGGCAGTCGCAGTACCGCACCCAGCGACTCCATTCGTTTCGGGACGATCGGTATGGGCGGAATGGGTTTCGGCGACACGCGTACCGCTCTGGAGGTCCCGGGAACCGAATTCGTCGCAGCCGCCGACTGCTACGATGGGCGTCTCCTCAGGGTCAAAGAAATCTACGGTTCGGAGGTGACTACCACACGGGATTATCGAGAGCTGCTGGAGCGCTCAGATGTCGATGCGGTGATCGTCGCAACCTCGGACCACTGGCACGCCCAGATCGCGATTGAGTCCATGCAGGCAGGCAAGGCGGTCTATCTTGAAAAGCCTATGGTTCACGATCTCGAGGAGGGACCGCAAGTCCTGAAGGCTGAACGGGTCACCGGAAAAGTGCTTCAGATCGGGAGCCAGTATGTCAGCTCGCTTCTGTACGAGAAGGCCAGGCAGCTCTACCAGTCCGGCGCGATCGGTACTCTCAATATGGTCGAAGCCTCCTACAATCGTAACTCTGCTACGGGTGCCTGGCAGTACTCTGTTCCCACCGATGCCTCACCTCAGACCGTGGATTGGCAGACCTTTCTCGGGAGCGCTCCCAAGCGCCCCTTCGATCCCCTCCGCTTTTTTCGCTGGAGGAATTACTGGGATTACGGGACAGGTATTCCGGGGGATCTGTTCGTACACCTTTTTTCCGGAATCCATCTGGTACTGGGTTCGAACGGCCCTAATCGAGTCTTTTCAACGGGAGGGCTGCGGCATTGGAAAGATGGGCGCGATGTTCCGGATATAGTGATGAGCCTTTTTGACTATTCTGCAAACGACAGTCATCCCGCTTTCAACATGGCACTTCAAGTCAACTTCGCGGATGGAAGCGGAGGAGGGACGCTATTTCGGTTTGTTGGCGACGAAGGAGTGATGACGATCGGCACGGATGAAGTGAAGGTCACACGCCTCGGCGCCAGATCGGAGCCGGGGTATACGGTCAGCACCTTTACTGAGGATCAGCGAGAGGCGTTCATGGAGCAATACCGAAAGGACTATCCCCAGCCGAAGCGGGCTTCTCTGGTCCCTTCAAGCGAGAAGCTGTACCGTACTCCTCGAGACTATAACTCCCGTTTGGATCACTTCACGAACTTTTTCAGCGCGATGCGCGGTGGGGATTCGGTTGTAGAGGATGCTGCGTATGGCTACAGGGCGGCGGCTCCAGCCCTGATCTGTAACTTGAGCTACCGCGAGAATCGGCCCTATGGTTGGGATCCCGAAAAGATGAAGGTTGTTGCTTAACCTAAGCTGCAACTTCGTTGGAACATGCACCTCCAAGTCGCCCATTAATGCGAAAACTGAGGAAGCCTGAAGCGTTGTGAGCAGCCAGGCCGCGAGGCTTCGGGGTGCTCCCCAACCCCTCGCTTGCGCTTCAGGCTTCTATGGCTCGGGAAGTTTCCTTGCCGAAAAAAGGTCGCACGTCGCAATGGGACCGGAAAGCGCCTGGGATCAGGTCTACAAGATCGTCGAGCGTATCCCCAAGGGTAGAGTGATGAATTATGGGCAAATCGCCGGAATGCTGAAGCGGCCGCTTTCGGCACGGGCTGTGGGTTGGGCCCTTCACTCCTGCCCCCCGGGTCTTCCCTGGCATCGTGTCGTCAATGCGGCCGGCCGCTGCTCTAGCGACGAGACCGGAGCTCATCCGCCTGGACTTCAGCAAGCCCTGTTGGAAGCGGAAGGGATCGAGTTTGGAACAAATGGAGCACTCGATCTGGAACGCTATCGCTATCGAATCACTCCCCGTTCTTCGTGAACCGTTACGGGCTTGTTGATCGGCAGCTCAGTCAGCACCTGCTTTTTCCCTTTTGGCCAAAGAACTTCCAGCGAATCGATTCGAGTCGCGGCCTTTAGGCCGAATGTCAGGGCCAGCTGGGACTGGCTGCAATAGCTGGATCCCGTCTTCACCGAGCCGGACTGAGTAACGGCCCCAGCGCGAAGGCGGACCCTTGCCCAACTTCCCGTCTATTTCAAATGCCCGGGAGAGGGCTTCCTGGGCTTCGTCCATGCGACCCTCGCGGACACGGCCACGGCCAATGTTCACCCAACCGTCCGCATAGCTCGGATCGATCTCGGCCACCCGTCTGAAAATCTCCTCCGCAGCCCTGAGATCCCCTTGCAGCAGAAGGCCGATGCCGTAGTCGTTCCATCGAATAAGATCGGCTGCCCGCAGAACCGATGTCTGATCTGGGATGGTCGCGGAAGACGGCGCTATCCGGACTACGACACTGGAGGTTGCCAGGGTCACGATGGGGAGGTCCGGAACTTCCTTGATCTTTCCCGAGACGTCGGAGGTATCGCCGCTAAACACCCATTTCCCGTCGTCGTAGCCAGGTCCAACCTCCGGGTCTGGGTCGTCTGGATCTCTGACACCGGCGAAAGCCCATTGAGTATTCCACCATCTGAACTTACGGTAGTTCACCTTTGCAGTCAGCCGGATCTTGTCGCCACAATCCTCCGGAACCTTCAAGCGGAAGTGAACCGTATCTGCAGCACCCGGTAGAATCAGGCGCACGTAAAGCACCGACCTGACTGCCCAGGCATTTCGTTTGTTGATGGGGTTGGCGTGCTCATCGAGGAGAAAGGCACGATAGAAATGAGCGCTCGGGTCGACTGGACCGTTTCGTCCCGTCGGGCCCTGGGGGACGTATCCACTCCAGAAAACCACTTTGCCCTGTTCGTCTTCGGCCTTGAGCTCGACCCACACATCGAACGCATCTACGGTACCTCCTGGAAAGAAGTGCCCCACGTTCTTGGTGCGCACCACGACGTCAACTCGAACCGTTTCTCCCCGCCTCAGACGGGGCTTGACTCTGTTGATGGGGGCCAACGCCTGGCGCCCCTCGGTGTAGCCCGTGGCTCGGCCTACGGCGAAGCCCAGAGCAGCGCCTTCAGCGAAGGTACTGGCGATACGGGGCTCAGCTCCTCGAGCGGAGCTGGCGTGCTGATCGGGTTCGTCGGAGGCGACCTCGCTCAGGGCAAAGATGTCGACACCGATCTGGTCGTTCTGCAAAAACTCGGTCACGGTCCTGAGCTGTTCTTCATCCCGGTTCACGAACGGGACCGCGGTATTGGCCCCCGGAAAGCGATGGTTGTGTACGTGGCCATCCAAATTGGCAGCATCGTTGGAGGGAACCAACGGCATGTGGCAGTCGATACACTTTAGGGGTTGTTTGGGATAGTAGAAGCTGCGTGCCCCTTGTCCCGAGACACCGCTGGCCTGCCAGCCATCATAGTCGTTGAAACCCCTGATCCAGCGATACTCGTTCGCGGGCATGTCGAGGTGCACTTTGTGACAGCTGGAGCAGTATTCGGCCGTCTGGTTTCGGATGAAGGGCTTCATGAACACGCTCTTGTGGGGTCCTGGGTCAACACGGACGATGAAATCGTGAAGGTTTCGCAGGAACGGATTCTCACTCGTCGCCAGGTCATGGAGTGGGGGATACTCAATAACGAAGTCTCCGTTGCCCATGCTGCTCTTGACTGCCACGATCGAGTGGCAGGAGGTGCAGGCGAGCCCCACGTGCGCCTCCGGACGCTCTAGCTGCTCCTTGATGGGCTGATCCATCATGCCGTTGAAGAACACCGCGTGGTCATGACATCCGCCACAAAACTTGGAAGGTTCGGTCCCCACGACGTCCTGCATGTATTCGATTGATTTGCGATACCACTGATTGTTGAAAGAGGAGGAATAATGTGCACTGGAGGACCACTGTTTGTAGATATCCGGATGACATCCTGCCTGGGCACAGGACTCCGACTTCATGAAGAAGTTCGAGGGTATGGTGTCGTCGATGTTGGTGTTGGCGGAGGAAGGGAAGAAGGGACTACTTGCGCCAGCGCCTTCCTCCTCCATGCTCGTGGGCACCACTAGCGCGGGTTGATGATGCTCGAGGTCGGATTAGGATAGGAGCGATCCCACTCAGCGACTACCGCTGGGATCAGGAGGGCTAGGACAGCCACCAGTGCGAACACCGGCCAGCCCCTGCTCCGTCTGATTACCAGATAGCTGATGACCGCGCCCACACCCACCGCGGAGAGAATGATGTGTCCGTGCAATAGCCAGAGATTGGGCTGGGTATTTCCGATGAGGACGAGAGCGACCCCCGAAGTCCCGCTAAAGGCCAGGGCCAGGAGCGCAAGCTGACCCATCCTGGAGACGGTTTTGAAGTGTTGCTTTGCGATCCGAAATAGCCCCAACCAAACCAGAAGGCCTAGTCCAAGATGAAGCAGGATATTGATGACGTAGAACAGGCTTGGAGAGTCGTGCGAGTACAGGTATGCGGCGTTGATCGAGAGGATCTCCAGACCTGTCTGGAGTCGCCAACTCAGCATCTGCGATCGGGTCTCATAGGGTCAAGGTCGGCAGCATTAGTGCCGCCCTGCGGCCACGATGGATCATTCGAGAAAGAAACTCTGATTGTCTGTAATCACGAACATCGATAGCACCGTGTCCGTTGTAGGATGGGCACTCCTGCCCGTCAGGAAAGCGACGGGCAAGAGTGCCCATCCTACGAAGATCACGGCTGTCAACTGGCGACTCTTGCATGATCTCTCAAATGAAGTTTCAGCTTAGTTCAGCTACATCGAAACGCCCAACAAACCTCGGGTGATCTGGAAGTCGGCATTGCCCTGGGTGTGCAGGACGGGAGCGTACCGACCCGAGGCGACTCGAAGGATGAGTTGTAGTTGTTGGTCCATCCAGTGCTCGGAATCTCCTTCCAGGACTAGATCGAGATCCGGTCGAAAACGCTCGCCTACTCCATCGTTCTCGGCTACCTGGAGCAGGGGCACCATGGGATGGGTCTGTTGAGGATGGTCGGCGATGTGTGCCAGCGTGACTTCGATGCCGGTTGCGCCGAGGCCGGTCAGTGTCTCCACCCAATGCTCGGTGGGGCACTCCATGATGTGCATCCCTGGGATCTGCGGTATTTGCCCATAGGCGATAGAAGCCTGAACCCTGTCGGATCCAGGGAACTGGGTCAAGTACGCCGAAGATGACAAGAGCGTCGAGCTTTGTGGCATCACGACCGTGGCACCGGCATCGACCAGGCTTTGCGTCAGCCGGATCAGACTGTCGGCGGCAGTTTGCGAGAGGGGCCCAGAGGAGAGGAGTCCTATGCGGAGGGCTTCCAAATTCGCCCTTTCGCGCGCGGGCGTTGGGTTGGCCGCTTCCGCCGCATCGAACCAGGACTGGACCTTCTTCTTGACCTTCTCGATGCCCCCGTCCATCTGGACGCTTGCCCAGCCGAATCGTGTGGGATCCAGACCCATGCGCTCGAGCTCATGAGACATGTAGTCGTTGTGGGTGATCTCACAACCGTGCTCCAGCAGTAATCCAAAGCGGACGATCGGATGAGCCAGATGGCCCAACATAGTGCGGAGGTAGAGTTTCCGGGTTCGACCACCGGAGACGCCGCAGCCCTCGGTGTGAGGTAGAGACTCGAATCGGGAAATCGAAGGCCTCGATGGATCTCGACGGGCGTTCATTTCCTGGGTGATGAGACGGGCGATCTGGCTAGAGCAGAGACTGGTCGGAAGGATGAGAGCGATCTGATCGGTGGTATGGCTGCCGTCGACCGGTATGCCATCGAAGCCGTGCTTCTGGGTCGAGTCCCCAGACTTGACCAGGAGCGGCGTGCCCTCGGGCTCAGCAGCACTGCTCAGATCGGCCAGGGCACTGGCGTCGCTCTGCGGCCAGTTTCTCCAGATAGATACCTGAGAATGTCCCGCCTTTTCTCCGACGCTGCGAGCTCCTGATGCTACCGAGGTGGCCAAGTCCAGAAGATCCTGTCCGACTTCCGGGAGCGGAGAGCCGTCCAGATAGCGGCCGGCGTTGACGTCCATATCGTCGGAAAGAAGATCGAAGCGTCCGCTGGTGGTGACGATCTTGATCGTGGGTACGAAGGGAAAATTTGTGATCGATCCATTTCCAGTGGTGAAGAAGATCATATTGGCGCCAGAGGCCACCTGTCCCGCGATGCTCTCCAGGTCGTTGCCAGGACTGTCCATGAAGTAGAAGCCGGGCCGGCGCATCGGTTCGCCGTAATCGATCACGTAGTCAAGACGCACTTCAGGATGGCGCTTGGCGGCGGCACCGATCGATTTCAGGACGATGTTGTAGAGTCCACGATAGATGTTTCCACCCGAAGGGTTTCCTTCAGCCGTCTCGCCGTGCCAGGCTGCCCGTTCCTTGAAGCGTTCGACACGGGCTAGAAACTGATGCGCGATCTCGACGCTTCTGACCTTCTGTAGGACGTAGTCTTCGGCGCCCACAAGCTCGTCGGTCTCGGCCAGGTTGGCGCTGCCGCCGAACTGGATGAGCTCCTTCGCAACCCAGCCGGCAAGCGGGTTTCCCGAGATGCCCGAAAAGGCGTCGGAACCCCCACACTGGAGCGCGAGCTTAAGATGAGCCAGCGAGTGCTCTCGGCGCTCGAAGCGGCTCACCGGATCGAGCCAATTCTGGACGATCCGACCTCCGCGCTGGAGATCGGTCTGAAAATCGCTTCCCAACGTAAGAAACTCGTGAAGCACATCGGGAAGGGCGTAGCCATGGGCTTCCATGTATTGGTTAAGAAGCAGATTGGTAATCGCCTCGCTGCCCCAATCCACGGCAAGCACTGCGCCCACGTTGGGATGGACCACAAAACCGGCCAGTGTCCTGAGTAGCAGCTCCTGGTTGTTTGGCGCTTTGCTGCCACCCCCTTCGGTGTGCGACACCGCGACCACGCCGTCGAAGTGATCCTGACCTGACGCCGCGCCCGAAAAACGATCTGCCAGGACTCTGGCGTAGCTAGCGGCACGAGACGAAGTACCCAGGACCACGATGTAGTTTCTGGTGCCGACGCCCCGATTTCCCGTCCTCGAATAACCTCGAAAGTTACGCGGCTCAGCCTTCAAAGGAACCTGTTCAGAAGGGTGACAACGTTCCTCGTCCAAGGCGTAGGTTTGTATCTTGTCCTCGAAATTGGCTTCAGAGGGACGTTGGAAGTCGACGTTTCGGCTCCTCAGAGCCCAAAGGACCCGCTCGTTGCAGATGTAGTTACCGGGCTCAATGTCACGGGTAGCGAAGCCAAAAGGTAAACCCCAGGACAAGAGGGGTTCCCCTTGCCCGACAGCTGTCACGGCGAAGCGGTGCCCTTCCAGGACTGTATAGTCGATCTCAAGATGCGAACCATGCCAGGCGATGTGGGTGCCTGCCGGGAGTGTTTGGGAGGCAATAGCTACGTTATCTCGTGGGGCCGGAAGTCTCGCCACGGCGTCGAACGGGCTAGTCTTGGACATTGTTCCTCTTTGGGTGACCGTTTCTAGTGAGCAGTGAGCAGTGAGCAGTGAGCAGTGAGCAGTGAGCAGTGAGCAGTGAGCAGTGAGCAGTGTCAATAGTAAGTCATCAATTGTGCCTCGGTTATCAGCGACGCTTGCGAGCGCATTCTATAGTATCAATGCTGGGCCGTGTATGCTTTCCAGCGGGATTGACGCTGTCGTTACTGAACTGCTCAGTGACGACCTGACATGGATAGTAAGGACTGGCATTCTTGCGCGTGCCGCGAGTCTACTTGATCAGCTTGGCGATCTCCTTGAACTCGCCCGTTCCCGATACCTCCAGAAGCTCGAAAAGGGCTGCCTCAACCGTGGTCAAGATGACGCCAGCCTTGGACATTCGTTCCAGGGCTGTCCGGTAGTCCAGCTCCTTCCTGGAGGACACGACGTCAACGCCAACCTGCACCTGGAAATCATGGGCCAATAGGTCCAAGGCGGTTTGCTGCACGCAGACATGAGCCTCTATTCCCGCTATCAGGACCTGCTGAATCTTTCTCTGCTGGAGCTGCGAGGTGAGTTCTTCGACCGTAATACAGCTGAAACTCATCTTCTGAAAGGGAGCTGAATCAAGGATCGCTGTAATGCTGGGGTCGGTTGGACCGAGCCCCTGGGGATACTGTTCGGTGGAGAAAACCTGTAGATTTAGAACTCGAAAGCCCTTGATCAGTCTCACGATCCCCTCCACCACTTGCTTTCCGTTCTGGACGACCGCGCTCAGCTTGATCTGGGCGTCAACGACCAGAAGCGCGGTGTGGTCGCGTGCAAGGATCTGGGGGTGTCGTTTCATCGATGCTCCTACTCCTTCATGGCCCCTCTAGGACCGCCAACAACTCGTTACAGAAGGTCTAGCCCGGATTTCTCATCGCTGGTCTACTGCGTCGCCGCAAACATCCGTCCTGGCTGCGTTACGCTCTATCGGCCTCCTCGACGTACTGCACGAGTACGACTGCGGGGGCCTCGGTCGCAAGCCTTGCCAGGACGGCCCTTGCGGCGCCTCGCTACGACAAGCGATGAGAAATCCAGGCTAGCTTCGGTGCTTGGAAGCAATACCAAGGGGCTTTCATGTTATCCCAGGTTACTTTGTCTCAGTTATCTATCAGTTCGGAAAACAGGCACTTAGAGATAAGGCTAGCAGGCCTGACTCTTGACTAGCGGGGCCTCCGCCATCCCCAGGACCCAGACCAGGTGCGGATTGGCAAACCGTTTCTTTACGCAAAGAACTCGGAGCCCGTTTCGCTCCACAAGTCGACACATCTTTTCCCTAGAGATGTAGAACCTCTGAGCGCCCTCTAGGACAACTCCATCGTCGGTCAGATGGACAGGCACCTCGGCGAGAAATGAGCGAATGACATCGGTTCCATCCGGGCCTCCATCCCAGACTCTATTGGAGTCGAAATCTCCACGTCTCGTGAGGTCGAGGTCTCGGCCTACGGCGGTTGGAACATAGGGTGGGTTGAAGAAGATTAGGTCATACTTGCCATCGACACGGTCGAAAAGGTCGCTTTCCCATATGCGGACAGAGGCCTGGTTCACGCTGATGACCTCTCGCGACATGCTGACACGTTTGGCCGATATATCGATGCCGTCTACTCCAAGGCCGTGAATGAGCGCTAGGTAGATACTCAATAGCGCTGCCTCGCCGATTCCTATTTCCAGAGCCGTCCTTCGGCTGGCTGCCCACTTGTCCAGCGCATAGCGCAGCGCAATTGTTGTAGTGTCGTATTGTGGACGTCGTTGCAATGGGAGGTGAGCTCGAAAGAGGAAGCGGACTCTCCATGGATGACCGCGTAGTGCTTGCAAGAACGGACGGATGCCAGCATGCAGCTTCGAAAGCAGTCGACGCTGACCCATTCTTCTATCCTCTCTAGCTACGTAGGAAAACCGGCGTGAGCCTTCCCGTCTTGTTCGAGTCGCAAAAGGATTAAGTCAAGCGATCTCTCCTTTTAGACAGCAGGGACTAGGGTCTGTCAGGAAGTAACCGATACACTTTGCTGCGGACCCCAGCCCGAAGGGCCGCTAGTCGTCCCCTCCCCCCAGAAGACCTGAGCGGATGAGTCGGTCTCCAGGCCGAAGTCTTCGCTCGGGCCTCGGGCTCGACCCACGGCGGCCTGGAGCCCACCGCCACGAGAGGGGGAGAAGGTAGTAGAAGAAGTAGATCAGGGTCATGAGCGTCGAGACTACGGCCGCTACGTAGGTCATCGCTGCAGCGTTCAGCACCCGATCCATGCCCTCGCGTTCATTGCTGCTGATAATCCCGTACTCCAGGGCCAGGCTCCTGGCTCGAGCTGAGGCGTCAAATTCCACCGGCAACGTCACGATCTGGAATAGTAGCACGGTGGAAAAGAGCACGGCTCCCGCCAGCACCAACCCCTGGGACTGCATCAGCAGGCCTATGAACATGCCGATGTGCCCGATCTTGGATCCGATGTTAGCGGTGGGGACCAGAGCCGAGCGCGCCCACAGGGGAGCGTAGTGACGGGCGTGTTGAATCGCGCATGACCAGGCTCGTGGCAGGCGATACCTAGGGCGGCCACCGAGGTCGACTGGAAGACCCCTTCGGAGAGTGTTAGCTTCTTGGTGACAGGATTGTAATAGTCGGAGAGAAAACCCGAGGTCGGAACGATTTCGACATCGTCGATGCCAGCACCCGCCAGTAGGCGATCAGCTGCTTGGGCACCGGTCATTCCCCGCGCGGAGCGGACTTGAGAGTATTTCTTGAAGCTGGACTTGGTCCTCCAGCTGGCCCACAGCGACAGAAGCAAACCTGGCACCATGATGATTAGATAGAGCGGATCGAAAAACATCTTGCCTCCTCTGTAGAGACTGCATCACGCTTTATGGGTTGCAGTCTTATTCTATCAAGACGGCAGAGCAGTCTTGCAGGTTCCCGCTTTCTCTGATCAGCAAGGAGACGCAGGGGAGATGGATGTTTGTTGTGTCTGGTCTTTCCCCCTTTGGGGAGCGTTGGTAGCATAGAATATCGAATCCAGCTTGAAGTCCGGGGGACCAAAGAAGGACCCTGGTTGTGGTCGTTCTTTTTGGAGATCATCGATGTCCGATAAAAGGCACGAAATTGAGGAAATTCTGGACGACGTTGACGAAGGGGTCGACGCCGAAGAACGATCGGGTCTGGTTCTCGTCTCCGAGGTGCTACCTCTGGACCTTCCGATTCTGGCGCTGCGACCTCGTCCCTTCTTTCCGGGTATCCCAGTGCCCATGCTGGTGGGTGGACCCCAGCTGGCTACGGTGCAGCAGGCGTTGGATTCTCCGGCGAAGGCGCTGGGACTGGTTCTGGTGCGCGATCTTGAGGGCGAAGACACGCCTGAGAATCTCCACCGGGTAGGAGTCGCGGCCAAGATCGTTAGGGCCGTTCCGGGCGACGAAGATATCGTCCAGATTCTGGTCCACTGTGTCGAACGGTTCAGTATCCGCGAAGTCGATGCCACTCCGGCGGGGCTGTTCGCTCAGGTGGAATATCATGATGCCACCGAGCTCTCCGTGAATCCCGAGCTCAAAGCCTATTCGATGGCGATTATCTCCACCCTCAAGGACCTCATGAAGCTGAATCCTCTCCAGTCTGAGGCGATTCGGCTTTTTCTGAGCCGATCTACGCTGGATGATCCGGGAAGGCTGGCTGACTTCGCCGCGAATCTGACGACAGCTGAGGGGGATGAGCTGCAACAGATTCTCGAGACTTTCAACGTTCGACGCCGAATCGATCGGGTTCTGGTTCTGCTCAAGAAGGAGGTCGAGCTCTCCAAACTGCAGAACAAGATCACCAAACAGATCGAAGAGCGCATCTCCGGTCAGCAGCGGGAATTCTTCCTCAAGGAGCAGCTCAAGTCCATCAAGAAAGAGTTGGGTCTGGAAAAGGAGGGGAAGGAAACCGAGATCGAAAAGTTCAGTCGTCGGTTACGGGGACTCAAGCCCAATCAGGAGGCAGAGGACACCATCGGTGAGGAGCTGGAAAAGCTACAGCTTCTGGACCCCAGCTCTCCAGAGTACACTGTCACTCGAAATTACCTGGACTGGCTCACGATTCTGCCCTGGGGGAAGTACAGCCAGGATTCTTTCGACCTGGAACGGGCCCGACGAGTATTGGACCGCGACCATTATGGACTGAAGGATGTGAAAGAACGCATTTTGGAGTTCATTGCCGTGGGTCGGTTGAAGGGTGATGTTTCCGGCTCCATTCTTTGCCTGGTGGGTCCTCCAGGTGTGGGTAAGACCTCGGTTGGCAAGAGCATTTCCCGAGCTATCGGTCGTCATTTCTATCGTTTGTCTCTGGGGGGAATGCGAGACGAGGCCGAGATCAAGGGACACCGACGTACCTACATCGGAGCACTGCCGGGCAAGTTTGTCCAGGCAGTGAAGACGGCCGGTACGTCCAACCCTGTGATCATGTTAGATGAGATCGACAAGATTGGAGCTTCCTTTCAAGGTGATCCCGCTTCTGCGCTACTGGAGGTCCTGGATCCGGAGCAGAACGGGAGCTTTCGGGACCATTATCTGGATGTGCCCTTCGATCTTTCCCATGTCCTGTTTGTGACGACAGCCAATCAGCTGGACACCATTCCCAGGCCTCTTCTGGATCGAATGGAAGTGATACGGCTCTCCGGCTATATCCTGGAAGAGAAACTGGAAATTGCGCGACGCTTTCTGGTCCCCAAGTCGATCAAGAGCCACGGTCTGACGAAGAAGCAGCTGACGATCCGCAAGGCAGCACTGGTCCGCATCGTTGAAGACTACGCTCGGGAGGCGGGAGTGCGGGGCCTTGAGAACTCGATCAAGAAGATCCTGCGGCGGCTGGCTCTCAAGCTGGCCCGAGAGGGTGAGCAGCGGGTCATCATCGGTAAGAAGGATGTCGAAGGTTACCTCGGGAAACCGGTATACAGCCGCGACGAGATCTTTGAAAATCGCCCCGGAATCGTAACGGGTCTGGCCTGGACCAGTCTGGGAGGCGCCACGCTGCAAATCGAAGCCACCGCCGTTGCCAGCAAGAGGAAGGGCTTCAAGCAAACCGGACAGTTAGGTGAGGTGATGGTGGAGAGTGCGGAGATCGCATATTCTTACGTCATGGCTGAGCTTGAGAGGTATGGTGCCAGGGCGGATTTTTTCGACGAGCACTTCGTGCATCTCCATGTGCCCGCTGGAGCGACCCCCAAAGATGGACCCTCGGCAGGGGTTACGATGGCGACTGCGCTGATCTCGATGATCTCCGGAAAGTCGGTCAGGAAAGGAATGGCGATGACCGGCGAGCTCACCCTGACGGGAAGGGTTCTCCCTATCGGGGGAGTCAAGGAGAAGGTCGTCGCAGCGCGCCGTATCGGTTGTACCAGTCTGATTTTTCCGGAAGGTAACCAGCGTGGTGTAGAAGAACTTCCCGACTATTTGAAGCAGGGTTTGGAAGTACACTTTGCTACCCGCTACGAGGAGGTATACCGAGCTGCTTTTGCGGAACACTAAGCTGGAACTTGAACGATTCGTCGGAACCTCGCACGTCTCTGCTCCTGGGAAAGCGCGGCGAGCGGTTCCGACGGAAACTTCGAATGGTGAGGTGATCATGAAGAATCGCCAGATGACAGAGCCGTGGCCGTCAGGGAGCGGGCCCTGATCAGGGGCCGAACCTGGCAGCTCCGCCTTGGAAGTTTCCTCCTGAAGAATCCAGCGCGGCTGGGGGCGGGACTAAGCTGAAACTTCATTTGGTTCCAGGTTCAGGATTCCCAACCGTGGCATGGCCTTCCAGGCCGTGATTGTCGAGCCCTTGGCTCGACGGATCTGTCATCACCGCCAGGGATGCCCGTGCCACTGTAGGCCACTGAAGTTTCTTTCCCGAATGGGGCCAGCGCTCCCGGGGGGGACTGAGTAGAAAGGTCAAAGAAGTGTATTGCCCGGAATGTGGATATGAGTATCGCACCGGTTTCGACGAGTGCCCCGAATGCCAGGTTCCCTTGGTCGTTGACCTTGGCGGGGAAGTGGACGACTCAGGCAGGGAAGCGCAAGACACCGTGGACATCGAGCTGGTAACCATCCTGGATACCGGAAATCCAGGCCTGGTAGCGGTGGTCAAGTCGGTTCTGGATGGGTCTGATATCCTCTACATCGTCGAAGGGGAGGTTCAGATCGGACTCTTCGGCGTGGGTCTTTCGAACAAATCTCCCGTCAGGATCAAGGTGCGACAGGAGGATGAGGCCGCCGCAAGGGAGCTGTTGAGTGCAGTGGAGGAGGAGCCCTCCTCGGACCCGCTCGAATGAGGAAAGACGAACATGCGATTGGCGAATAAGGTCGCGGTCGTCACCGGCAGTGGCACCGGTATTGGCCGGGCAATCGCCCTGTGGTTCGCTGCGGAGGGTGCCAAGGTTGTGGTGGCGGAGATCCAGGCCAGAGAGCAGAGCAGACCCGGGATGAGATCAACGGCGCCGGTGGAGAGGCAATCGCGGTTGAGACTGACGTCACCGACCCATCGCAAGTTGAGGCCTTGGTCCGTGCTTGTGATGACACATACAGCCGGATCGACGTTTTGGCGAATAACGCAGGAGTAACGGGTATACACCATCCTCAACTCTTCGCTCCCTTCTTGGATCTGACCCTTGAGGCCTGGCGCAAGGTCATTGATATCAATCTGACCAGTCTTTTTGTTTGTGGGCAGGCGGTGGCACGTTACATGGTCGATAGGAAGATTGAAGATCGGATGATCAATATCGGCTCGATTACCAGCTTTGGCGCCGAGCAGCGTGCTCCCAACTACAGCTCATCCAAACACGGTGTGCTGGGACTGACACGAGCGATGGCCGTGGAGCTGAGTCCATTCAACATCATCGTCAACGCCATCGCCCCCGGCATGACCGGTACCGAAGGCGCCATCCCGCGACTCACAAAGGATCCCCTATTCACCGGAATCGAGAGGGGGGTGCCTTTGGGACGGATGGGCAAGCCCGAGGAAATCGCCTCTGTCGCCGTCTTCCTGGCATCCGATGAGTGCAGCTACGTTACCGGAGCCGCCATCGTTGTGGATGGAGGGTATCTGGCCTACGAGCGGTGGGATTGACGATCACACAGTGAGCAGTGAGCAGTGAGCGGTGAAATCCTGACCTGTGATAGATGAGAAGGAGACATAAGGAGACATGATGTCGAGAATTAGAAACGCGGTTTTGGGATGGCGTCGGTTGGCCCTCCTCTTGCTTCTTGCCGCTGCCATTTTCCCTCCCGCCGGACACGCATCCTCCGGAAGCCTTGAAGAGGAAGTCAGGGAAATCGGCTCTCGAGTCGAGCCCTTCGTGGACGACTGGCTCATCGGACGCCTGGATCATGTCCGCCTGGCCCTTCACCGTCCCCAGCCGGCCGAAGTCGTCATGGACTTCAACAGGGGTTGGGAAGGTGACTACTCTGCCTACGTCACCGTGTTTCCGGACGGAGATCTATTCCGCATGTACTATCGCGGGGTAGGGGCAGAGCAGGAGGCGAAACAGGTGACCTGTTATGCCGAAAGCCGCGACGGAATCCACTGGACTCGCCCTTCTCTGGACATCCATCAGTTCAACGGTTCTGGGGCCAACAACATCGTCTGGGTAGACAAGGGGTCTCACAACTTCGCGCCTTTCAAGGACTCCAATCCTGATGCTCCTGCGGATCAGCGCTACAAAGCCCTGGCTGGGGGACCGCTGCGGGTCCTGGTATCGGCCGATGGGCTGCACTGGAAATTGCTGAAGGAAGACGTCATCAGCGATGGGGCCTTCGATTCTCAGAATCTTGGGTTTTGGGATCCACTGCGCCAGCAATACGTCGCCTTCTACCGAGATTTCATCCGACCTGCCGGGGGGGCGCAGAAAACTCCTTTCACGGGAGTTCGCGCTATCAAGACCGCCACCTCTCAGAACTTTGTCGACTGGACAGAAGGTAGATGGCTTGACTATCTGGACGCTCCCTTGGAGCACTTCTATACCAATGCCATCACACCCTATGCTCGAGCTCCTCATATATACCTGGGATTTCCCAAGCGGTTCGTGCCCACTCGAATCGTGGTCAAGACGAACGAGGCACTGTTCCAGAACTATTGGCAGGAGCTCCACGCCTCTGGCAACGAAAAGCGACTTCGGCGTGCCAAGGAGCGAGCCGAATCCCGAAACATGACGTTGGAAGACTCGTATCGGCTGGGCCTTTTTGGTGGGGTTTCCGACGCCGTCCTGATCAGCAGCCGAGACGGGCTTCACTTTCAACGAACCTTCCGGGAGGCTTTGGTCCGGGCCGGTCTGGACCAGGGTAATTGGGGACATCGCAACAATATGACCGCCTGGGGCATCCTCCAGACCAGCCCTGAGGAGCTTTCCATCTACCTGGGCGAGCACTATGAACTGCCCACTTGCCGGCTTCGGCGCCACACCCTGAGATTGGATGGGTTCGCCTCGGTCCAAGCTGGGTTCGCTGAGGGCAGTTTCCTCACCAATCCGTTGACGTTTACTGGTAAGGAGTTGGTGCTCAACTACTCCACTTCGGCTGTCGGATTCGTCAAGGTGGAACTCCAGGACGAGCTCTCACGACCTGTTCCGGGCTTCAGCCTGGACGTTTGCCCCGAGATCTACGGCGATCAGGTCGAGCGCGTGGTGCGTTGGAAGGAAGGCAGCGATCTGAGTGAATTAGCTGGCAAGAAAGTGCGCCTCAGGTTCGAGATGAAGGACGCGGATCTCTACTCCATTCGATTCCGATAGCGCTTGGAGAGTCGATTCGTCGGCATTATTCGCCGTACGTTTCCGCTTCAGGTTAACGTCGTCCCAAGCTGAGCTGGATCATTCGAGAAAGAAACTTTGGTTGGGATGGGAGATTGTGCGTCACTGCGTGGGGAAGAGTTGTCCGGCTCTCTTCTCGGAACCTGGGCTCATTTTGCTAACAGCTCAAGTCGTTCGCGGCTCTGTTGGACTTGGCATCCTAACGCTGGTAGTTCACCCGTTGGCGGCACCTTCGGAGGACAGGAGACGTGCGACGTTCAGACGTTTCGACGTGCGGCGTATTCTTGAAGTTTCAGCATAGCTCGAGCGCGTAGCCCGCGATCCCCAGATAAGACCCCTTCTGCTCCAGATCGGCTCGGGTAAGCGGATGTTCGTCCAGCCAGCGTTCCGGAAAGGTAAGCTCCAGCGATCTCTTGTTGACCGCGATCCAAAGCTCGGGAAAAGGCGGAGGGGTGCGGCTGCGATGGAGTACCACCGCCAAGCGGAGCAGAATTGTCAGGCGCTCCATCATTCGAATCTGGGAACTTGGGAACTCCTTTAATAGTGCAACCGGAAACTTGCGCCGGTGGCCGCGAACCAGCGTGGCGAGCAGTGTCTGCTCTTCTCGAGAGAAACCGGACAGATCGGAGGCGGCCACGATGTACTGCCCGTGTTTATGGTATTGCTGGTGAGCTATATCGAGGCCGATCTCGTGAAGGTGGGTCGCCCAGCTAATCAATTGGCGCGAGGCTCCACCCAGAGCCCAGGCACCCGCAACCTCGAGCAGGAGGCGGTACGCTCGACGTTGGAAGCATGTTCCTGATCGACGTGATATCGGTTGGCCAGGGCCTTCACGGTTCGCGTGCGCAGGTCGTCCTCTCGGATCCTTCCCAGTAGGTCGTAAAGAATGCCTTCGCGGAGTGCGCCTTGGGAGTATTGCATGGATTCGATTCCGAGCGCCCGAAAGGTGGCGTAAAGCACCACCGCACCTCCGATAAAGACCGCCTGGCGCGCAGGGTTCAATCCCTCCAGTTGCAGCCGTTGGACATTTCCCGCCTTGAGCAGCTCATCGCGCAGACGCTCCAGAGCTCGGGGTGTGATCCCCTTCTAGCTCCAACCCGCCAGTCGGACTACCGTGTCGATGGAGCGCACAGTGCCAGATGCCCCCACTGCCGGGCCCCAGCCCAGACGGCGATAGCGGGACTGCAGCGGCTCCAGCTCTTGCAGGGCAGACAACTCCGCCTTGAGCCATCGCTGGGTGGTAATTTCACCATCATCAAAGTGCTACCGGCTCATCGAAACACAGCCCAGATAGAGGCTCTCCATAAGGATCCGATCCGTGCTCGAGCCGATGATCAGCGCTGTGCTTCCACCTCCGATATCCAAAACCAGACGACGAGAAGCAGAGCGAGCAAGACTGTGGCTCACTCCAGAATAGATCAGACGTGCCTCCTCGATGCCCGAAATCGTCTCGATGGGGTGTCCCAAAGCTGCCTCGGCTTTAGTCAGACACTCCTGGGCGCAGCGTGCTGAGCGCAGCGTATTGGTGCCAATCGGGTGGAGATCCCATTGCCACACGCGTGTGAGAGAAGTAGTAGAAAGTCCCTTCTTTCAACTCCCGGGCCCGTCCTACAGGCGATGAAGAAGCGTTCGAATCCCAATGTTGAAATTGCGCGGTTGGAACTGGCGGCCGGCTCCCGAAGAAGAAGGGTGGAGCGCGTTCTCGACGGAAGCGCGAGTAGGCGTTGGCCTCTGCTTGTTAGGGGTTCAGGAGAAACCCTGAGAGCGGAATCGAGGACCAATCCCGGGCAGGCAGCCGCAGCTGCATGAGCCCGCTCTTCAGTCGAAAAGCATGTCCCAGCCTGGAGGCGAACCAGCGGGGACCGAGGTGGCGTAGCAGTTTAGTGAATCGATAGAGGGATGGGATCATTTACCCTGAGAGTAGGGATGCGATCCGGTCCCCAGTCCTTCCATCCCAGAGCGCCGGCACTGTTCCCTTTTTTTGTTTGCCGTCAAGAATCTGTTCGACTTCCGATTCAAGCAGCTCCAGGTCATTGCCTATCAGCGTATTCGTGCCTTGCGCTACGGTTACAGGCCGTTCGGTATTCTCTCTGAGGGTTAGACACGGGACTCCCAAGTAGGTCGTCTCCTCCTGGACTCCCCCCGAGTCGGTGATCACGAAAGTGGCACTCCGCTGCAGAGCCAGAAACTCGATGTAGCCGACCGGGCCGAGGATCTTCACTTGTGAGCTCAAGGAGATGTTCAGCCCTTTGATCTGATTCTGGGTTCGGGGATGCATTGGGAAGATCAGTGGAATACGTTGACTCAATTTACTCAGGACAGACAGGATTCGGGACAGGGACTCGGGAGCGTCGACGTTGGCGGGTCGGTGTAGTGTCACCAGCCCGAAAGGCACAGAGACGCCGAAACCGTCGTCTACGATAACCCCCTCCGTTCGGGGCAACAGCCTTATCAGGCTGTCGATCATGATATTTCCTACCCGTCGTATTCTCGCCTGTGGGATACCCTCCCGCAGTAGGTTTTCATCTGCGTCGGCGGATGGAGTGAATAACAGATCGGAGAGCTGGTCTGTTACCAGGCGATTGATTTCTTCAGGCATAGTGCGGTCGAAAGAGCGGAGGCCCGCTTCGACATGGGCCAGCTTGATCTGTAGCTTGGAGCAGACGAGCGTGGAGGCCAGGGTCGAGTTGACGTCTCCATAGACGATTACCCATCCCGGTTTTTTCTCCAGGACGACAGGTTCTAGCCGAGTCATGACCTGCGCCGTCTGATGGACGTGCGTGCCCGATCCCACTTCCAGATTGATGTCGGGTTCAGGCATCTCCAGTTCGCTAAAAAAAATCTCGGACAGTTTGCGATCATAATGCTGTCCGGTGTGTACGAGCGTCTGCTGAATGTTGGAGAAGCGATCAAGCGCCAGCAGCAGGGGAGCTGCTTTCATGAAGTTGGGGCGGGCGCCGACAACATGGAGAACATTCATCCCGGTTGGTTGCTTCCTGGCGTCGACTCTTCTGGCCGGACACCTGCGTTAGTGCGAGCGATGTGAATGTCCACGAGGCCCTCGGCCGTTTGCCACTCGAGCACTCCACGCAGCCCGTCGGACGCTATCTTTCACGCGCATGATTCGGCCGGCCTCGGTGACAGGGGCCCTCATCTTTGCCAGTGCTGGAGCCAGTTTCATCGAGAAGGGCCTGATGGTACTACTGGCACGAGCGTTTGGAAAGCGAGTTGTTCTCAGTCCCCGTTCCGGTCTGCTCCTGGACGATCTTGAAGGGCTTCTGCAGTTGCGTTGGCCGCAAGGAGTTTCTTGCCCGCGTTGCGAGTGTCGCGAGGTATGGGAGCCCATTCGTGGTTTGCTGGTCTGTGCTTCGTGCAGCTACCACATCTCCGTGACGGCGGGTACCATATTCGAGCGTACTCGCAAACCGCTGACCATCTGGTTCCGGACGATGTGGTGGGTGACCAGTCAGAAAACGGGCGTCAGCGCGTTGGGCCTCCCACAGGTTCTCGGTTTGGGCAGCTATCACACGGCCGGGACTTGGCTCCACAAGCTCAGGCGGGCCCTGGTCAGGCCGGGACGAGATCGCCTTTCGGACACGCTGGAAGTGTATGTGGGCGGCGCGAAACCTGGTAAGCGAGGGCGTGGTGCGTCGGGAAAGAGCTTGGTCGTGATCGCGACAGAGATCGAGGGTCCCCACATGGGCCGGATCCGGCTGGCACGCGTGCCGGATGCCTCTGCCCAAAGCCAGGAAAAGGCGGCACAGCAAACCGTGCTCCCAGGCGCGGTGATTCACACCGACGGGTGGAAAGGCTATGGGAAACTGAGTTCCCGTGGGTACACC
>CAUZIZ010000075.1:0-24473 GCA_963579905.1 Acidobacteria bacterium UBA6911
AATCCTCAACGTAGACCCGGCTACGCCTGCGGTTTCGCTCAATCGTTCGCGGCCAAATCTGGCGCAAATCTGAGCGCCAATTCTACCAAGTTATTTCTGAGCGAACCCCAAGGAATTCCTCCGTGCCAGGTTTACAACTGGGCGCAGCCAGTCCAGAATGGCGATTCAACTTCAGATCTTCCCTTTCATACAATCGGGAATCAATGATGCCTGAGCCAACATCGGGAGTCCAAACCGACCAAGAGCTGCTGCAGCAGGCCAGGGCCCAGGGACGGCCAGCTACGCTGAAGGCCTACTTCAAGCTTTCGGGTCCGGGCTGGTTGCAGAGCGCACTAACGTTGGGAGGCGGATCCCTGGCCAGCAGCCTCTACCTGGGGATCTTGTCGGGTTTTGCTCTCCTCTGGCTTCAGCCCCTGGCCATGCTCCTCGGCATTGTCATGCTGAGTGCCATCAGCTACGTGACACTCTCGACAGGAGAGCACCCGTTTCAGGCCATCAATCGGCACGTGAGCCCCCTTCTCGGTTGGGCTTGGGCTATCGCCACCCTTATGGCCAACATGGTCTGGTGCCTACCTCAGTTCAGTCTCGCGACCAGTGCGGTGCAGCAGAACCTCCTCCCTGGGCTCGTAGGATCCCAGGGACTCTTCGGCGATCTCGGAGGCAAGGCGATCATCTGCGGTGTCATTCTCGGCATCACCGTTTCCTTCACCTGGCTCTATGGGCGAGGAGGTCTGGCTGTAAAGCTGTATGAAGCGACTCTGAAGGTAGTGGTTGCGCTAATCGTCCTTTGCTTCGTTGTCGTCGTCCTTCGATTGAGCTTCTCTGAACAGGGACTCCAGTGGGCCTCCATTCTCTCTGGTTTCATCCCTGACCTGAGTACACTGTTCGAGCCTGCCGCCACCTATAAGCCGTTCCTGCAGACAGTGGACGAAGCCTCCCGAGAATTCTGGCGAAGCAAGATCCTGGGGATGCAGAGGGACGTCATGATCAGCGCGAGTGCAACCGCAGTCGGAATCAACATGACCTTCCTTCTGGGCTACTCACTGATTTCCCGGGGCTGGAATCGCGATTTTCGCGGCCTCGCCATCTTCGACCTTTCCACCGGGATGCTGATCCCCTTCTTGCTCGCCACCAGCTGCGTCGTTATTGCTTCTGCTAGCCAGTTCCATACCCGTCCCGCCCAGGGCCTCCTGGTCCAGGAAGGGACTCCACCGCCTCCCCATCTGGTGTCGGGTTACCAGCGCCTTCTGGCTGATCGAGTCAAGACCACGTCGCCGCAGCTGGGCGCTGGAGCAATCAAGGCAGCTGCGCAAAGTCTTCCAGAGGCCGAGAAGAGTCTCGCCGCCATGCTGGTCAAGCGGGATGCCTTCAATCTTGCCCAGTCACTGAAGCCATTGACGGGAAGCGTTTTTGCCAACGTCGTTTTCGGAATCGGCGTGGTGGGAATGGCGATGTCCAGCATCGCTATTTTGATGCTCATCTCCGGCTTCGTCGTCTGCGAGATGTTGGGGCTTCCCATCGGAGGACGGGCATTCCGACTGGGATCGCTGGCGGCTGCCGTAGGCGCCTTGGGTCCTTTCTTCTGGAAGGATGCCCAGTTCTGGCTTGCTGTTCCGACCTCGATCTTCGGTATGGCACTACTGCCGATCGCCTACGTCTCGTTCTTTCTCCTGATGAACCAGAAGAAACTGCTGGGGGAGAATCTTCCTCGTGGTCGGTCGCGAATCCTTTGGAACCTGCTGATGGTGTTGGCGACGAGCTTCTCCAGCTTCGGCTGCTTCTACAGCATCTGGTCTCGGACGGGCACCGCCGGCCTTGCCGTGGCGGCGGGATTGGTGCTGCTGGCCATCCTAGTGCATTTCTTGCGGAGAGACCGTTCGGTCGCTTCTTGACAGGACGTCCTCCTCGACGACAGGACGTCCTCCTCGACGAATCGTTCAAGGTTCACGTCAGTCCTGCCCCCGCTACGCTGCCCCATTCAAGAGCGAAACTTCCCGAGCCATGGAAGCCTGAAGCGCAAGCGAGAGGTTGGGGAACACCCCGAATCCCCCTGGCTTGGCTGTTTGCCGCGCCTCAGGCACCTTCGTCCCCCCATTGCGCTGCCGTCCAACCCCTCGCTCGCGCTTCAGGCTTCCTCACGTTTCGAATTATTGGGCGACCTGGAGGTGCGAGTTCCGAATGAAGTTTCGCGTCAGCCGTTTTCGGTTACAATGCCTCTGGAGGTTTTATCCGGATCGTCATCGTTCAGGCGCGGTAGAAAATCAGCTCGCATGCCAGATCAAGATCAGGATTCGGATCGGACCTCGATCCGGTTTGCGCTTCCCCTTCTCCTCCTAGCAATCTGCCTACTGGCCGTAATCCTGGGCTACGGGTGGTGGCGACAGAACCAGCTCGTCGAATCCACTGATGACGCCTACGTCCACGGGAACACTCCGCTCATCAGCTCTCGGGTGCCAGGAACCGTGACCGAGGTTCTGGTGGAAGAGAACCAATATGTTCAACGGGGAGAGTGCCTGCTCCGTCTGGACTCAGCGCAGGCCAAGGTAGCTATCAACCAGGCGAAAACCGCAGTTGATATGGCTAGCTCGAGACTCGAGGCGGCTCGCGTCTCGGTTCGCTACAGCCGAGATCACACCGACGCCCAGGTAGACGAAAAGCAGGCCCTTCTTCGGACCCTTCGCCAGAAAATCGAATCGGATCGAGCAGAGCTGGAGGAGCGGCAAAAGGAAGTCCAGGGACGGGCCGCAGCCCAGGAGAAGTCCCAGCTGCACCTGTCGAGGATGAAGTCACTGCACGCGACGGGTGTCGTATCAAGGGAGGCGCTGGATGATGCCATCGTAGAAGAGCGGATGTCCAGGGCCAACCTGGAGAGATTTGAGGCTGCGGAATTGACCATGGAAAAGATGGCAGAGGGGACTATTCGGAAGATGGACGAAATCCAGGCTCAGATCGCGCAGGCGAAGACAGGGTTTCTGTCCACGCAGATACGCTCGATTGAGCTCCGCTCACTAGCTTCGGCATTGGAAGGCGCTGAAGCCGATCTGGGGAAGACTCACTTAAACCTCTCCTACACCGAAATCTTCGCTCCCACCCACGGCTTCGTAAGCAAGAAAAACGTGGATGTCGGAAACAATGTGCAGCCGGGCAGAGCCCTGATGACCATCGTGCCCCTGAGAAGCGTCTGGATTCGGGCCAACTTCAAGGAAGACCAGCTTGAAGAAATCCGAATTGGACAGCCCGTAGAGATCGTCGCCGATGCTTATGAAGAAGAGCCCTATCGAGGTAGGGTTCACAGCATCAGCTCGGGCACTGGAGATGCCTTTTCCCTCCTCCCGCCAGAGAACGCTACCGGAAACTGGGTCAAGATCACGCGCAGAATTCCTGTAAAGATCGTCTTGGATCAGCCTCCTCGCGACGAATTTCCCCTGCGCATCGGTATGTCCGTTGGCGTGACGGTGGACACCCGTAACCGCTCTGGTCCTCGCCTCACAGGGCAAGAGTTCCGAGCCAAGATGAACGCCGACTGAGGCCAGGACTCATGTATGCATCCGTCGACGGTTCCTCTGCCCATCTGAACCCGATCTCTCCCGCCTCCGGCAGCCTCCGAGAAAAATGCCTGATCTCCTTCACCGTCTTGTTCGGGACCGTCATGGTCATGGCGGACATAAGCATCGTCAACGTGGCGCTTCCCCATCTAATGGGAGCCTTCGCTGAAACTCAGTCGGCAATTACCTGGATTGTAAGCAGTTACATTATTGCCGCCGTGATCTCGCTGACGATGACGGGCTGGCTCTGCACTGCCTTCGGACGAAAGCAAGTCTACCTTACCAGCTTTCTCGTCTTTATCGCGGCCTCGGTTGTGGCCGGCGCGGCTCAGACGTTCCCCCAGATGCTCTTCAGCAGGGCACTTCAAGGCATCGGTGGTGGAACCCTTATTCCCATCAGTCTGGCGATCGTGCGGGAAACCTTCCCACCTCGGGAACGCCCCATGGCCATGGCGTTCTATGGCATGGCTTTGATGATCAGCGCCGGCTCTGCGCCGGTGCTAGGCGGCTGGATCATCGAGCACTATGGCTGGCCTTGGATCTTCTACATCAACCTCCCTATAGGGCTGGTGGGGATCCTTCTGGTCAAGACCTACCTCAGAGATCCTGTCTATCTGAAGCGCGGACTCAAGAGAGTCGATTGGATAGGCATTCTTCTTCTGGCAATTGGCCTCATCACAACACAGATCGTGCTGGAGAGGGGTCAGGAGAATGGCTGGTTTGAATCAAGAGCCATCACCATCGGCGCTGTGATCGGGTTGACAGCGCTGCTGCTTCTGGTCTTCCAACAACTTCGCTCCCGCGAGCCCGTCGTTAACTTGCGACTACTCGACAACAAGACCCTCGCAGCCGGCTGCGTCATCGGTGTGACCTTGGGGACAACCTACCACGGAACCACTTTCTTACTCCCCCAATTCACCCAGAATCTGCTCGGCTATCCCCCCTTCCAGTCCGGAATAGCACTGCTGCCCAGGGTGCTTGCTCACATAATTTTCATGCCGGCCGCGGGTTTCTTGTATTATCGAATTGGTCCCCGCACCTCCGCGATCCTGGGCTCTCTATTTCAGGTCTGGAGCTTCTACGAACTCTCTCGCCTCTCACTTGAGGCCGGTCTCTCAACCCTCGCACCCATTCTGATTCTGACGGGCTTGGGTCTCCCCTTCATCCACATCGCCGTGTCGACGGCGACATTCGACCAGACTCGCCAGGAAAACATGACGGAAGCTTCCAGTCTTTTTAGCCTCTCCCACCATATCGGAGCCAACCTGGGCTACGCCATCATGTCTACGGTGGTGGCCAGACGAATCTTCTTCCACCGCCTCAACCTGATATCAAATGTCCACCTGTTTAACTCGGCATTCCTGGAGACCAGGTTAGCCCTGCGAGAACGAGTGGGGGACGGCCTGGAGGGTAGTCTGGGCGACGACAGGGCTCTCGCCCTCATAGACTCCCTGGTAAATGCCCAGGCGTCCATGCTGGCCTACAACGATGTCGCCTGGCTTCTGGCAGTCCTATCGGTGGCAGCCATACCCTTCTGTTTCTTCTTTCCAAGCACCAAATTGAGCTTCGCGAACTGATGGGGGAAGACTGGAATTTTTGTCGCTCTTCTCTTGCTTTCTGCTCATTATAGGTTTGGCGTCATTCAAATCGGAACCTCAGTCGAGTACTGGGAAGATTTTTCTGCTGTCCTGTAGGATTGACTAGGGTTCGATCCAGAACGCGAACAGGTGGGCTTCCTTCAGGTGGAAACGGAAGCGGATATTTTGTCCGCTGAGCTCTTTAACTCCTTTGTGCCCCTGCCAGGAGAGCTCGACGCGCAGCTGGTCTGAGTCGATCGACTGGGCAAGATCCTTGCTCCATCCGGTCAGGACCGTCCGTCCTCGTTCGTCTATTACCTCGGCACAGAGCTCACCTCTTGAAGCATCGGCGTTGACGAAGAGTCGATTTCCCTCGAACTCCAGGGCTCGTGTTTCGACAAAACCTCCACGCTCGTCGGCCCAGAAGGAGACGAAGCCATCTCGCCGCAACCGTGCTAGATGGATGGCTCCCTTGTAGGCACCCTCCGCCGGGTAGCGAACATCCAGGCCGCTGTAGTAGATCCAGAGCTCGTCTCCCTTGCGGATCGGGCGCGATAGCGGCAGGACCTGAGCGGTATCGATTACGCCTTCACCCAACTCTGAGACCGGGAGGAAGACATCACGATTCCCCACCTTGACCCAGCTGCGAAGGTCACGGCTGGTGGCCAGCTTGGCCGAGTTTACCCCGTCCTGGTTGTTGTGATGAGGTGGGGTGATTCCGCTGGACTCGAAGTAGTTGGGAAATCCGACGTAGACCCCTTCGTAGGGAAATATGGGCATCTTGTAGATTTCGGTGTTGTACTGCGAAGGTTCGTTGAAGAGGGGAGTGTAGAGTTTGGGGTTGACCATGTGCTCACGGATCCGCTCCGCGCCCAGCCGCTGATCGAGGGCATCGGCGTGAAAAATCAGCTCGGGCTCGGTCCAGTTCCTGAAATCCTTGCTGAGGCTGAGAAAGACCGATCGGCCAAAAGGGCCTCGATGCTTGACCGTTAGGATGTACTGCTTCCCCATCTCGTCGAAGGTCAGCTGAGAAGTATCCTGACTGGGGATGAGCGCGACGTCCAGGACGGTGAACTGGTGACCATCGGCTGACACCGCGGGCTTGCATCCTCTGGGTCCATTCACAAGCCCCTTATACCGCTCCTCCCTACTCCCGAAGGGATCCCAGATCACGTGCGCTACAGAGCCCTCGGGATCGCCCTCCACTCCTACCAGATTGTTCTTCAGCGACCCCTGAAACTCCTTCTTGCCTAGGTTCGGCTTTTCCCACACGATGCCATCCCGGGAGCGGGCGAATCCGGTACCACTTCGGCTGCCATACCAGATCTTCCAGACCTTCTGCTGGGAGTCCCAGATGGGAGCGCTGGTGGCCTGGATGTGCTCGCTCTGAGCGGCTGCCTTACCCGGAGCGGCGTACCGTCCAGGCGCCTTCTCCCAGGGCTGATCGGCTCGTATCACCGGATTTCCTTCGTATTTGTGAGGTTGGTGAATCTTACGTTCTACCTGATAGAGGGCCCCCAGATTGAAGTCGTCCAGAAAGAGTTGACGAACGCCAGACTCGAGAAACAGATAGCGCCGGGAGTTCTTGTGGATCGATTCCTGGCCAATCAGAGTGACCTGGCAACACAACATCGCAAGAAGAAGCGTCATCCTGCATCGCACAACATGGGGTAATATCATGGGAACCATTCTAGCTGCGATAGCGGCCACTGCAAAGATGCCGCGCCGAGCGCCGGTTTGAATAAACCGTGGTTTGATTGGGAAGAAGTGTGGGGTTTTCGGGAGCCAGGAACCTAGTACGTTGTAACACAGATTGCTACGGGTTTTCCGGTGGGGCTTGTGCGGCGAGATCAAGGCAAGAGGAGGAAGCGATGCTTGGCTATCTTCGATGACGACCAACGCAGAGATCGTCCACAACCCCCATCGTCAAACCCGTCATAATCTGTGTTACAGCGTACTAGGGTCTACTCGCGATCTGGTACTTGCTGGGACGACTGGCGCCCACTTCGGCCACATACAGATTGCCCGCCGAATCCAGGCAGACGCCATGAGGATAGCCGAAAATGTCCTTCCCGCCCTAGGGGGCCTTGCGTCGTCCTTTCAAATCCATCTCCAGAATGAGGTTGTCCAATCCCACTCCCGCAAACAACTACCCTCTTTGGTGATGAACAAGCTATCGACAGAGTGGAGCCCCGTCCAGACCTGCCAGAATTTGCCTTCTGAGTCGAAGGCCTGGATTCGATCGTTGCTTCGATCGGCGACGTAGACATTCTCGTCACTGTCCAGGGCGAGGGCGTGCGGGGTATGCAGTTCCCCCTGCTGGCTGCCCTTTTTGCCCCAGGTGAGCAGATACTCTCCCTGTGCTGAGAATTTCACGACCCGGGAGTTCCCGTAGCCGTCCGCTACATAGACGTTGCCCGACCTCCCGACGACCGCATGAGTCGGCTGGCTAAAAGTCGAAGGAGTTTCATCGCGTTCGCCTGGGGTCCCCAGCGTGAGAAGAAGCTTGCCCTCAGGGTTGAACTTCATTACCACATGTCGTCCGACGTCGGTCACCCACAGGTTGTCCCGGGGATCGACGTGGAGCCCATGCACCCAGGGACGGCGCTCCATGGCGGTGCGGAGGTCGTAGTAGACCGAGGGTGGGATCTCTTTCTCACCCAGAGTGCCTAAGAACTTCCCGGAAACAGCGAAGTAGAGGATCGGGTGGGTATCTCGATGTCCCACGTAGATCCGCCCTCGGAAGTCGGAGGCGACGCCGGATACCTTGGAAAGCTTCCAGTCCTTGGGTAGCTGTGGCCAGTCCTCCAAGCGGGACCAGGAGTTGTCTTCGCCAAAGACACTTATGCCCAAGAGGATCGAAATCGCCGCCGTCCAAAGGACAGGATTCATGACCTCAGTTTCCTGACCGGAACCAGCCCACCGTCAGGTTGCTGCCCCTCAAGCCCAACGATACCCACCCTCAAACTGCACCAGGTAGCGAGGGTAGAAATGACGGGAAGACGGAAGCCCTCCCGTCGAGTTTCCTATAGACCCTCTTTGAGGCTGGGCGCAGCCTTGAAACCCACCGCCTTACTCGCCTTGATCTCGATTGCGGCACCAGTCTGGGGATTACGCCCCATACGGGCCGCGCGATCACGCACGGTCCAGGTTCCGAAGCCGGCTAGGGAAAAGCGCCCATCTTGTTTGATTGCGCCGGCAATCACGTTGAACACCACATCAACGACATCGCCCGTCGCCTTGGCGCTTAGATCCAGACCAGATCCTTGTTGTACCGCTTCAATCATCTCCGCTTTGTTCATGGGTTCAACTCCTTTTTCTTTTGAACTGACCTAGTATTATACTGTACTCGCTCTCTGTAGAATTCAAAAAATACCCTTGTAGGCTACACTTTTAGTATGACGTTGGCGATGTTATGGCACAATGCCGGGGGTCAATGCAGCCTTTTTAAACTGATTCTGTCAGGATCGTAGCTTGGCGTTGTCCTAGTTTTCAGGAACAACGCCCTTCCAGCATTCCTAGAGGTTTCATCGCCCTGATCATCGGTATGATAATCTTCCCTCGAGGAACCTTTTTCCATGCCGCAACTGAGTGTCGTCATTCCTTGTTTCAACGGAGAACAGTACCTTTCCGAAGCGATACAGAGCATCCTGAATCAGACCTACCAGGACTTCGAAATCGTCATAACCAACGACGGCTCCACAGATGGCAGTATCGACCGAATCAGAGCGTTCGACGACTCCCGGATCCTGCTCTACAACTTCGACAGGAACCGTGGAGTCGCAGCAGCCACAAACAACTGCATCCAGCATGCCAGGGGGAAGTACCTGGCTATCCTGGACGCCGACAACGTCTTTGTGCCGAACAAACTGGAGACGCAGCTTCAATTCCTGGAGAAGCATTCTGAGATTGGCGCCGTCTTCTCTTGGGTGGAGCTCATCGAAGATAGTGGTAGCGAACTCAAGGATACGGGCCATCCCTATTACGCCCTGTTCGACCAGCCCAACCGCACTCGCCAGGAATGGTTGAACCACTTCTTCTACCGCAACAATTGCCTCTGTCATCCCAGTGCAATGATCCGGCGAGAATGCTACGACGCCGTCGGATACTACGACACCCGCCTCTCCCAGCTTTTGGATTTCGACCTTTGGATCAGGCTTTGCAGGCAGTACGAGATCTTCATCATCCCGGAGAAGCTGCTGAGGTTCAGGATTCACGATGACGACTCGAACCTGAGCGGACAAAGCCTTGGGGCCCAATCCCGGCATGACTGGCAGGCGAGTCAAATCCTTAACAACTACCTCGCCATTTCCAACACGGCTGAGTTACTGGAGGTCTTTCCCGAGCTGTGCCGATTCGGACCCCAGTTGGACGATGATCTGGTGCCCTACTACCTTTCTATGCTGGCGTTCGATGGTGACTATACATCGGCAAAGCTGTGGGCCCTGAATACGTTATATGGACTGCTGGGGAGTCCTGCCGCGAGGAAACTGAGAGATACGGCAGGGTTCGAGGAGATTGATTTCATCCGGATGACCTCTGATCCGGATGTGTTCGACCTCGCCAGAAGGGTACGTCGGCAAAGGATTCAACTCTACGAACAGGAAAAGATCGGCCACCAGCGGGCTCATCTGATTCAGCAACAGCAGCGCATAATTGAGTCGATTGAGAACAGCTGGTCCTGGAAGCTGAGCCGACCGCTCAGAGCCATCCGGAAGTTAGCGCGCCGCCGTAGCGACGGTAGGAGGCCGCTTCGGAACATACTGCTCGAATGCGACAGAATCACCTACTCTTCTCAATCCCTTGACCTCTCCGGGTGGGCCCTGTCTGAAGATGGGATTGATCGGGTTGAAGTGAGCCTTAATGGGGTGTTCGTTGCAAACGCAGAGTATGGTATCGCGAGAGGGGATATCCAAGAAGCCTACCCTTCAATTGCAGACAGCCTCAATTCTGGGTTTCACCTGAACCTGGAACTTTCGAGCCTCCCCATTACCGATGCGTCGGAACAGAGGGTCCTAATGCGGGCAATCGATCGCAACGGTAACCATCGCGAGATTTCAAGGGTTGTCAACTTAGGGCTCTGTCAAGAGTAACTTCGCAGAGTTGGCGCTCAGATTTACGCCAGATTCGGCCGCGAACGATTGAGCAAAACCGCAGGCGTAGCCGGGTCGAAGTTGAGGATTTCTCGATTGAGGAGCGGCCGAAGATGGTGTGAAGATGAGATGCCAGAATGTGAAGTTATTCTTGACAGAGCCCTACGAGAGACCGACCTCGTTCGTCGTGACACCGATCGTTCTTCCTCTCAGCATCATCTGATTTCGGTTCCCTTCTGCAACTCCGCTTGTCGCAGCACCTACGCCCGGATGATCTGGTAGCCCGCATCTTCAGGCTGGTAGCGCCGGCCTCCTTGATGTCCGTCTTCCTGAGAAGTCTGGAGGTCCAGTGGTTTACGTAGAAACCGGCTCCGCTCCACCTCGTCCAGATTCACCCTGCCCTGCATCTTCCGATAGTTTCCCAGAAGCTCTACTGGACCGATGTAGCCGGCAGCATCGGGAGGGTTCAGATACAGCGTTGGAACCCGGCCAGGGACCCCATGACAGGAGATGCAGGCTCTTCCATCCCGCTTGCTGAGTCGTGTCATCTCGGCGAACACCTGGTCCCGAAAATGGACTATGTCCTGGATAAACTCGTCGGAAGCCTCCAATCGGCGATCTCGCCGAGCATCGTCCCCGGACCGGGAAACGATCAGCTTCTGGAGTTCTTCTCCGTACACCTCGTCGTCACTGTTGAGGATGTTCTGGATCTGATGGCGCAGGTCGGGCACAGTTTCTTCTTCCACGTAGTCCGCGAGGGTAGACCGGATGTCCGGGTTGCGTCTCAGCGCGGTCTTGTTGGCGAGCTTGATCACTGCCTTCCGATCCTCTTCCAGGGTCCCGGTCGAGAACCAACCGCGGAACATCTCGATGACCTGGCCTTTGGCCTGGGTCAGAGGGTCCAACACTCTGATTCCCTGTTCGTTCTCCGTCAGGAGCGAGCCGCGGACCTCGTCCGGAACTGTCGCCACATAGTCGAGACCGAAGAGGTACAAGGGCTCGGCCTGGGGATGGGCACCCAGCATTCGAATGCTGAGCAGGTTCTTCCCTTCCCGGAACTGATGGACACCCAGGGAAACAGGGCCAGTAGGTGTCTGGTCGCGCCGATACCCCTCCATCTGCGCCACGATGGTTTTTCCATTAAGGGAAAGCGCAACATCGCCCCCGTCACGGTCATATAGAAAGGCTGCTATCAATTCGTAGGGAGCGGGTTTCTCAACTGCGAGTGCCAACGTGAGAGTGGCTCCGGGTAGCCCTTCTCTCCACCAGAGAATGGTGTTCTTACTAGTGAGTCCGTTGGGAACTATCTGCTCGGTGGTTCTTCCAGCCGTGAGCTCAACCAGCTCCAGATCTTCAGCTTCAGTAGCTCCTTCCAGGGCTTGCTTCTGGCTTAGGTCTCTCTCCTGAAACGCCACCATCCACTCGGTCGAGGAAAGCCAAAAGCGAGGAACTTCGCCGACGAAATCAAAAACCGCCTTACGCTGGAGGGTTGAATTCTCTCCCAGGATCTGTCCCAGGAGAGTCTTCCTCAGCTCGTCCGTGGTGCTTGTGTCCTCCGACTCTTGCTCCAGGAGCGGGCGAAAAAGGGTGCCGCCCTTGAATTGGGGTGGCTGGCTGGAAGGTCTGGCTTCCGGAATAAGCAGGCGGTAGAACTCGGCTTCCCCCTGGTCATCCACACCATCAAAGTTCCACTGGATCCTGGCCAGGAAGTTGGCCAGGGCCTGGGCGTCCTCCCGACGATCCCTTTCCAGGAATGCCGATAACTTTCCCAGAAAGGGCTTTAGGGTCTCAACCGAGGCAGGAAGAGAAAGAGTCCGTGGATTGGACAGGACCCGGGACGCAGCCGCGACCAGATCGAGATCTCCGGTCATCAAGAGGTCCAGCATCTCCTCCTGCAGCGGCTGATAGTCTGTGTTGGCAGCCCCCTCCAGGGACAGCGTGTCCCAAGGGATCCCAGATCCATCGTCTGCCAGATGATACGTCGCCAGGATGGACCGGCCCACTACCTCGCTGCTCCCAGCTGTGCTGTAGCCCAGTTGGCCCGGTCCACCGTCGCCAGCACGCTCCAGGAAATGAGTGGCAGCCACCGCAGTAAGGCGCCGGTCCAGCCGCTTCTGACCTGCGGGCGACTCAGAACCGCAGCGCTGGGCCAAGCCTTCATAGAAGTGGGCCAGCTCCGGATATTGCTGATCTGCGTTCTCGCCTCCGGTCTGATTGGCGATCTGCCCGTTGACAATCAGAAAAGATGCGGTGGAGTAGCGGAGAGCCATCTCTGCCAAGCCCTCCTCCTCCTCCCGGAGCAGGGAGTCGATCCAGGCTCGATTTATGTCGTTACGCAGGGAAGGATTCCAGACCCACCAGTGCCAGGCCGCTTTGTGGGCCCAGGCCCGCACCCCCCCAAAAGGATCCTGCATTCCCGCGGTCAGAACCTGAGCAAGCCCGGGGACAATAAAGCTGCCGGACCCGACGAGATCTGCCCGGGTCACCAGGGCCTGTTGGATGGACTGGCGGGCCAGCTCACTTCCCCTCTGAAACGCTTCCAGGGTCTCCTCCCAGCCCACTCCGTCCAACATGAGTTGTCTCAGGGACCAGAACGCCGCCTCGCGGCAGGACTTGATGGGATCGTCCAGGTGGTCGACCAGGGTTGCGAGGCCCTCTGAAGCCAGAGATCCTCCCAGACCCAGCAGGGCGTAGTAGTGGATCTGGGGATGGGGACTGTCGGCCTCCGAGATCATGAGATGAGCCAGATCCTTGTCTCCGGTTGCCTGCAGGCGTCGCAATCGTGAGAGCGTGTCCAGAAAGCCTTCACCAGGCAAGGCCCTCAGCTGCTGGATACCGGGGCGCTTTCGCACCTCCGGAAAGAGCTGACCCAACGCTCGAATTGCATAGGCGGTAGTCACGAAACCCGTCTGAGCGGCCTTGTTCCAGAGACCGTAGGGAAACTGATTGGCCAGCATCCAATCCACGGCTCGCTTCACCACCGGATCATCGGCGCTGCGCCCGGCTGCATGGAGAGCAATCAGGGCGACAGCCGTGGGCGCCGCGTCCCCCGATTCCTCTACACGTGACCAAGTATTGCCGTCGTCCCGAGTCAGGCCGGGTTCAAACCCCCAGCTTCCGTCCCCTTGCTGTAGCGCCAATAGACGTTGGAGATCCCGCTGGACCTGTGTCTCAAACTGCTGCTGGAACTTTTGCGCCTCCTGGACGGGCTCCGGGTCTCCCGTCAGATGTGCGACTAGGTCCGGGTAATCTTTGGGCCAGAGGCGGTGAAAAAACTCGATCCGGTGACCCAGATCATCGCTGACCTTGATCTTGTCATCGCCGGTGTCGACGATCTTTTTTGCCTTCTCTTCCAGACCGAAAAAGTACTTCGGATCCTTCGTGTCCTCCCAGGCCCGGTGCAGGATCTCACCGGCAAACTTGAAAACCACGTTGGGACCGAAGTTGGACTCTCGACCCGCAGCGTTGATGCCCTCAGGGTCAGCGGTCTGGAGGAGATAGTTGGCCGTCCGGCGCTGCTGGTAGCCATGGAGTTTCTTGGGACGAAAGGCCCGTTCGTGCAGGACGATGTTGCGCCCCGCCACACGGCTACCAGCGGGGCCGTCCCCCAGATCGTTCGGAGGAAGGCTCGTATTGACCGCCCCATCCTCCAGCCTTACCGTGGGACGCAGGCTTTCGTACATCGTGTTGACCAGGCGACGCCAGTTCTGAACGGTGCCATCTGGCGAATAACCGTTGTGAAACGCGTCGGCTACGCCCCAGACGCCGGCCTGGGTATGGCAGCTCATGCAGTTTTCGCCAAAGAGACTGGTTCCGTCCCGGACCCGGCGGTGAAGGGCAATGTTTCGGGGCTGGTGGATCAGCCAGGCGTCCACCTCAGCCAGGTGGTAGTAGATGGCGTGCCGCAGAGCTCGTCGCGGGTCCTTGTAGGGAGCCGGTTTTACCAGCCTCAACTCCATCTCATAGGCCGGCTGATTGGCCTCCACCCGCAAGTAGTAGACTCCTCCCGGTTCCAGCTCTCGAGTGACAAAAGAGCGGAAATTCCGGTCCTGCTGGTGGATCCTCTCATTAATGTCTCGGCCCTGGTAGTAGCTATACACGGGAACGGGTCCGGGGACGATCTCCAACGGTGGATGGACATAGGGGACCTGGGCGTTGTTGCCCAGCTTCCTCGTGTCGGGGGCGTCCGGTAGTTCGAGTTCTTCTGCTGTGGGCACGCCGAGCTGGTAGACCCTCATGCGAGCGCTGATGATAGGTTCTAGCATCTGGAGATTAGCCGTAAGAACCCGGGGCCGCCGTCCCCGGTACTCGATGCGAAACCAGTCGTCCGCAGACTCTCCGGAGCGGGTGTTGTTGTAGTACTCCAGATCGTCGGCACCCCCCACCACGCGGATCACTTGATCCCGGTCGGTGTCTTAAAAGGGCACCAGCACAGCTTGCTCGGGCGTGTTATTGGGCTCTGCTTCCAGCAAGAGATCACCCTTGAAAATCTCGGAAACAGGGGTCACGGATACCCTGATCGGCAGCTGGATCACCTGGGGGCTTCGCATCGGCAGAGCGGTGGCCTGAGGCGCCAGACCGGAGTCGCGCCAGATCCTTCCCGGGGGCTGGGAGCGGTCGGTCACGGTTGCCAGGTTGAGTCGGTAGACACCAGCCGTCGGGGCCTTATCGACCAGGTGTAGGTCCGGGTCCAGGGCGTGCAGCGTTTTTTCTCCCAGCCGCTAGAAGCCTGGGCAACGAGGTCTCCCCTCTTCCCGTCGAAAGCCAGGTCTGGTAGTTCGGGTCCCCGCCAACGGACTTCGATTAGGGCATTGGGAGGAAGAGAAGAGGGCCTGGGAATGCCTACCGAAATCTGGAGGATCTGGTCTCGCTCAAGCTGCCACTGGTGCTGCCAGCTGCCTTCGAAGACAATCTGCTTCTGAAAGTTGGGATCTCGGTTTATAGCCAGCTGCGAAACTCCCAGGCCAATCGCCATAAGAGCGCACGCTGGCAGCAGTAATATCCTTCGTCCCGTCACTGGAATTCTCCCGTACCGCCTCGAGCAACTGTGAGATCTGCGACTAGATAATAGCCCCGTTTTCCAACATCTTCCATGGGGAAGATTCTGCTGCTGTCTGCTCTCGATTCAGCACTTCGCTTCACGTTGTCGGCACCCAGCTCTATTCACGGCACTTTTGAACGGCAGCTGTTTCCGAAACTGACCACTGCATCACTGAGTCACTACTCAAGTTTCAATTAGTCCCACCCCCAAGGAAGCCTTGGCACCATTCGAGAAAAAAACTTTTCCCTCTTTCTCAGTGCATCGCCTGGACAGAGGATTTTACTTCAGCTAATCCTATCCAGGAGTCCGCTTTAGCGGGCCGGCGCGAAGCGTAATAGACCGGTCCTTCAGGGCCGGGTGTTCGCGTCAGGTGAAGTCGAGCCCGCTGAAGCGGGCTCAAGTTTCACCTCACCTGGATACCTGGCCCTGAAGAGGGTGTCGCAAAAGTCCGTTTTAGAGTCCGGACAGAGCTCTGCTGCTCAATAGAACAGCGCTGAGTCAGAAAGGCTTCTCTGTAGGTTTTCCAGCGTCCTAGAGATCGAGGTCAATCCTGAAGGGATTGTGTATTTCAGCCCAGGGTTTCCAAACCCTGGGCTGTCGGTCCTCTCCCCCAGGAATCTACCCTGAAAGGGTTGCGTAGACTGCTTCATCTAGGCCACCTGGGAAATATTTAAAAACGATGTAACTTTTGATTAATCAACTGATTCAGGGTTGGATCTGAAGGGGGACCACGATCACCCAGAGTTCGGAAACCCTGGGCTGAAATATGGAATCCCTTCAGGATTTACCTAGTCCTGAGTGCTCGAACCAGGTCAAGGTGAAGCCAAACACGTACGCTGTCGAAGCAGGCTCCGAGAAGGGGTGAGCGTCCAGGTAACTCTCGAATCAAATGAAGTTTTAGGCTGGGCTGGCAACTGGATTCTTTAGAACGGCGTCCCTGCTACAATTGAAACAATTCCAATCGAACTACAAAGAGGTGCTCCATGAAAGGGTTGCTGTCAGGTCTAACACTCATCTTTTGGATATCGACTTCTTCTCTGTTCGCACTCACCGAAAGGACGTCCACGACAAAGACCGGTTGGTGGTAGTACCACGGCGCCTCGGCGAAGCAAGTCAACGACGCAGTCAAGAAGAATTGGGCACGACTCATCGATATCGAAGTGGTCAAAGCCTCCCCTCTCCGTTTCAACGTCTCGATGGTCAAGAACGCCGGCGCCCACAAGAAAGGATGGTGGTGGTACTACGGGCTCACTGAAAACAAAGTGAATGCCCTGACCAAATAAAAGAAGGCCCGATTCCTGGACGTGGAGAGATATCGGGTCGGTGGCAAGACGCGCTTCGCGCTCGTCCTGATCGCCACCAGGGGTCCGATAAGCGGGCCTGGTGGTGGCGTACGGAGTCTCAGCTAGCAAGGTCCAGAGCCTGATCAGCTAGAGGAACGCCAAACTTATTGACCTGGACGTGGAGTACACGTCTCCGTTGCGCTTCACCGTGGTCATGGTCAAGAAGTCGGGTGGCTGGTGGTGGTACCACGGCTTGTCCAGCGCTCAGGTGACGCATTTGTACAGGTGAAACGGTGCCAGGTTGGTAGATGTGGAGTCGAGTGGGAACAAATACTCAGTGGTGATGGTTGACAACGGAATTGAGAAATCGGGAAAGACCGTCCCTGGATTGAAGTCGATAGAAGCCCGCGTGATCACGACAATGAAGCAGTACAGCACCCAGGGGCATCCCTGGCTGTAGTCAAGTCGGGACGCCTGGTCCTGTCGCGAGGCTATGGATACGCGGATATAGGCAATAGAAAGGTAGTTCAACCGAACAGTCTTTTTCGAATCGCCAGTATTTCAAAGCCTATTACCAGATCGGCTATCTTCAAGCTGCGGGATCAGAACAAACTGATGTTGGGCGACAAGGTATTCATAAAACACCTCGCCAACCTGAAGCCCTCCAAGTTGGCTGACAATCGCTACAACGACGTGACCATCCAACATCTAATGGACCACAAGGGAGGCTGGGACATCAAGAAGCTGGGATTCGACCCCCAGTTCTACTCAAACCAGATTGCCAGCAAGATGGGTACTCCCAAAAGCCCACTGGCGCCACCAACATCATTCGATACATGCTGAAGTACAGGAAGTTAAACACCAAGCCAGGGACAGCTGTGCCTACTCCAACTTCGGGTACAACATTCTGGGTCGCGTCATTGAGAAAGCATCCAGGATGTCCTATGAGGCCTACCTCAAGAAACAGATCCTGGGTCCTGCCGGTATCAACACAATGGTAATCGGCAAGACCAAGAAATCCGGCACGGCCAAGGGCGAGGTCCTCTACTACAGCGCGCCGTTCGCAGCGAAGGTAACCAGCGTGCTCGCCTCAGGGCCAAAGGAAGTGCCAGAGCACCCTATGGCGGTTTCTATGTCAAGTCCTTCGATGTCCATGGAGAATGGATTGCCTCGGCGGTAGATCTGGTCCGTTTTGCGAAGGACGCCAAGCCCGCTCCCTACTCCGGGGACTGGAGCTTCAACGGCTCCATGTGGGGGACCCGAAGCCGAGTGACCAGGAAAAGCAGCGGGGATCTCCTCATGGCGGTGGTGCTCAACTGTGGGCCCAGTGACGACAAGGCCTTCGGGGATACCGTTGCCGCGGCCCTCGACAAAGGGAGTGCCGGCGTCAAGACCTGGCCCAGCCACAATCTCTTTGGCCGGGTCAAGAAATCGACGATGGTTCCAGGACGGGCTAAGAAACAAGCTAAGAGAAAGAAACGACAGTAGCCGTCACATCCGGAGGCCAGTGTGATCGCGCGAACATCCGGTTTCGTAGGATCGGTATAGCATCGACCTCTCAGCTAGCTGGACTAGCTCGGCTTCTTTAGGATGCACTCCGGCTCTACCGCCAAAGGATCGAAAACTATGTTCTTCGCCAGGAACGCTTCCTCGTCCCTCTGCATGTTTCTCTCCTTCACCGCCTTAATTTCGGCTCAGCCTTCCCCGGTTTTTGAAACCTGGAAGGACGATCCCGGGACCTATCATCAGCCTGCCTACCCTCTGATATTCATCGCCAGTTTCAGGGACCCCCAGATTGGCAACGGGGGGATTTTCGGCACCGACGTGTTGGAGGTAGGCGCGCCCAGCCGCGGGCAGGAGCTCTTGATGCTGCTTTCTGACGGCACTACCGAGCGACTCTTTCCCCTGGCCGGAGTGCACGACGGCCTGGTCGACTATCCGCCGGGTCCCACCAACGGGCGCATCAATGGATCCGTGAGCGAACCCAGAATCTCGATCGATGGCCGACGGGTCTATTTCTCCTATTTCCACGACGCCCTGAACTTCCAACCCTACTGCTGCGGTACAACCGGGCACAGCAACTTCGACGGTTGGCCCTTGGGGGAAGATCTCTATGCCATCGACATTGGCCCCAAGATCGATGATCCAAGCTTTCCAGCTGATCAGCTCCGAGTCTCGCGCCTGACCCAGACGACCGATTGGTATGCAGATGCCATGAATCCGTCGGTCACTTCCGCCACCGAACTACCCACCGGCGGAGTCGTCCACACCGGCGCGAACGAGGTCGATACCGAGCTCGGACGACAACTTCTCTTTGCGAGCGATCGAAAACAGCTTCGAAACTCCAATCAAGGACAGGGAAAGAAAAACAAGAACTTCAATATCTTTACCGCCCGGGTGGCGGACGACGGTTCCAGTCTTCGGCTGGTCAGCATCAGGCAGAACCAGTACTATACCACCACATCTACGCTGAGCCCGAATCGTCTCCGCGTGGGCTACGCACTTTCTTATCAGGCAACTACCGAGGAGCCGAGGCAGTGGCACATTCAGGAAGTGAGAGGGCGCAGGTGGGGACCTCTCTATGGTTACGGCTCGTGGCCGAAGCGGCCATCTGGCTAGCTTCTGTATCAAGTCTACTCCCGGCGCCCTTCCTCCTGGCGTCTACGAGGTTGTAACCCAGTACTACAAATGCGAACAACAACGGCATGGGCTTCATCGCCGCCCAGGACATGTCCCAGTTGGGTCTGGAACACCTACAACAACTTCTCCAGTGCGGGTGTGGGCTATCTTCTGCCCAAGCAAGTGGGTTCGTACAACCTGACACCAGGTGTGAAGAAGGGGGACTATCCCAGGCCCGTAGGGAAGTTCACTGCGCCCGCCTGTGGCGGGCCTGACGAGCTGTATATGCCCTACGATCCTGGAATAGCAAACCATCGAAACAACCCCTACCCCTATCACCCGCAGATAGTGGTCACCGATCTGGAGCCGGGTAACCCTGGGAACCCGGGCAAATATACGCCCGTGATTGCTTCGACCGATCCAGAGTGCGGGGCCCTGTGGGCCAAGCCCATGATCGACTGAAATCATCGTCTCAAGAGGTTTCCTCATCCAATGGGCAAGGCCCGACAGGAAAGGCCTAAGAGAGTGACCGACAAGGGCAGCCCCATCTCAGCAGGTGCACCCTATGCCGTGTTCGGGACTTCCTCCCTTGCCAACACCGATGTCAAGCCAGTCGACTGCAAGGATGTTCAGGGTTATTACAACCCCTATGAGGCCGGTTACGATCGACCAGATTTTCAAGAATATCGACAGCCTCTCCCGGGTCATGGTCGACGCTCCGGGAAACATCAGTCTCCAGACCGGCTCCTGCAGCAAGCCGACCGCAGTAGACATCTTTGGGATCTCATCTATCTCACCAGCAACAAGATCAACAACAACCACGTGAAACCCGGGTATTCCACCGGCGGATCCAAGATGAAGGAGAGCAAGCGCCTGCTGGGCACGTTTCAGGTGGGCATGAACGGAGAAACCGACACCTCCTTCAAGGCAGTCGTTCCAGCCAACACGCCGGTGGACTTTCATCTATTGGACCGCAACGGATTGAAGCTAGCCGACGTGCGCACCTGGCACAGTCTGAAGCCTCGTGAGTCGCGCAATGATTGTGGCGGCTGCCACAACCACCGTCCAGGAGAAGCGGTCGACTGGTCGAGCAGCGATTCATCAGATCCTGATCTAGCACCCCTCGACATGGTGAACCAGACGACCCACGTCACTTACGACGCTCAATGTGAACCTGTCTTGCAAATCAGCACCGAGGCAGCTCTAAAGCCGCCGGTATGGCAAGACCTCTTGGCCGACTTCCACCTCCGCTGTGGACCTTGCCATGCGCAGAACGGAAGCAGCACCACTGCCAACTCACTGAACGCATTGAGGCTACGACCCCAGCAAACTCAACGGCCAGGAGCCAGGCTCACCTGGGCAGGAAATGATGGACAAGAAATATATAGATAAGTTCAGCGCCAACGGAAGCCACCTGTTCTGGGCGGCCTATGGGTCCAGGACGGATGGAAGAGACAATGGCCGGAGCCAGTACCAACCTTCCCCCCCGGACTACGGTGCTTGTGGGAGCAGCGGTACTAATCTGACTAACTGTGGCTATAAATTCAGTTCCGTCCACGAAAGCCTGAACCTCTACGATGGAAGCAAGCCCGCTGCTGCCGCTTGGGTGTATCGGCTGGGTCAGTGGATTGACAACCATGCGCCCGTCGATACGGGCAATAGCTATGGACACGGCTACGATCGGTACTATCCGACGATCGACGGCGCCTTCGAGGACGGACCTGATTGCCTCCATCCCCAGTCGTTCAACATCGGCTACTGGGACGACAGCGGCGGTCTCAGCGAGCTTGCCATTGACGTCAATGACACCCGCTGGCAAACCCTCACCAATCCCAATACCCTGCAGAACGGCACCTACTTTATGGCCCTTGGCCAAGCCACGTGACCCCAATTTTCAATGTACGGGTGAAAGTCACTGCAACCGATTCAGCAGGGAATACTCAGCGATATGAAAAATCGATTGCCGAGGTAGCCCTCGAGTGTATCGCCGCGGGCGGTATGCGTCCTATAATCGCTGAGCCAACATCCGGAGCGAAACCGATCCGAAATGCCTCCGGGGGCTAATCCGACGGGCTTCTTCCTGCCAGGACTGACCGAAAAACTCCTCCCCTGTTAAGATCGCAGCCAGGTTCTGAAGGGACCAAAGGACACAAGGAGGTGGATCGTGGAGACAAGTCTGGCTGGGCGAACAGCACTGATCACAGGTGGTGGGACTGGGATTGGAGCTGCCATTGCACAAGGTATGGCAGCCCAAGGGGCCAACCTCGTCGTCAACTACAGCCGCAGTGAGAAGGAGGCAACGGAAACAGTCTCCAAGATCATACACCGGGGAGGTAGCGCGATCGTGGTCCGCTGTGACGTGAGCCAATCGGACCAGGTTCAGGTGATGTTTGGGCGAGCCACCGACGAATATGGTCGGGTGGACATCCTGGTCAACAACGCCGGCCAGGTGTTCGGCAAACAGAGTACCGCGAACATGCCCGAAGACGTCTGGGACAAAACCATCGCCGTGAACTTGAAGGGCGTCTTCCTCTGCTCCAGGGCGGCGATTGCACAGCTACCCGACAAGATCGGCCGGATCATCAACATCACCTCGATCTCCGCGTTCTCCGGGAAGGGAGGACCGGCCTACGGTCCTTCCAAGGCAGCGGTCAACGCCCTGACGCGTGGCATGGCCTATGAGCTGGGCCCACGGGGTATCACCGTCAATGGAATTGCGCCCGGTATCATCGACACACGTATTCACCGCGACGGTACTCCGCGCGACCAGTACGCCAAACTGATCGAGCTGATTCCACTCGGACGGGACGGCAAAGTCGATGATCTGGTGGGTCTGGCGGTATTGCTGGCTTCCGACGCCGGGAGCTTCATCAGCGGTGACATCATTCACGTCAATGGCGGGATGTTGATGCACTGAAGCGGGTCTGTGTGTGTCGCTGTGAGACGTTCTCCAGATCCTATAAGGCCTACGAACTCGTCAGCCTCTCTCCAACTAGGATATCCACCACAGTAGTTGGAGCGCTTGCCTGGTAGATCAAAGATCCTTGAGCTACTCTTGGCAGCGTACGGGACACAGAGCCCCGGCTATGGTACCTTGATCGCCGAAATACGTGTCGATACGAACCGATCTGCTCATACTCTTGTTGATCCTGACGCCCTTGGCCTGCGGACCCCAGGAAAGTGGCTTGCCCGACGGCGATCCCCCCGAGGCCCGTTGGGAAATCGTCGACCGGGTCGTGCCAGTCAAGGGTGAGAACGGCATGGTGGTGAGCGGACATCCGCTCGCGTCGAACGCCGGTGCCCAAGTGCTCCAACAGGGCGGTAACGCGATCGATGCAGCCGCGGCGATAGGGCTCGCACTCGCCGTCGTGGCACCCGACGCCGGTAACCTGGGAGGAGGGGGGTTTCTGGTCTATCGGGACGCCGATGGCAAGGTCGAAACCCTTGACTATCGCGAGACCGCACCCGGTAGAGCTACTCCACACATGTATCTCTCCGACGAGGGGAACCCGACCGAAGCAAGTCTCATCGGCCATCTCGCCGCAGGGGTTCCTGGATCGGTGGCCGGGCTGTATGCAATGCACCAGAGACATGGCAGCCTAGCGTGGTCCGCAGTCGTAACACCGGCGATCGAGTTAGCTCGGGGACACATCCTTGATTCAGCACGGAGCACTCGCCTCGCCGAGTCGGCTGAGAAGCTCCAGAGGTTTTCCACTTCCAGGGAGACCTTTCTGGTTGTCGGGGAGCCTCCAGGTGAAGGCACCCGCTGGGAGCAGCCGGAGTTGGCAGCGACCCTCACCCTGATTTCGAAGCAGGGCGCTGATGCCTTCTACCGGGGAAAGATTGCCGAATTGCTTGTGGCTGAGATGGAACGAGGCAAAGGGCTCATTACACTGGAAGATCTTCGCGCCTACCGTCCAGTCTGGAGAGATCCAATTGAGATCTCGTACCGAGGGCACACCATCTACTCGATGCCGCCCCCCTCATCAGGAGGTGTGACTCTTGCACAGATTCTAAATATTCTAGAGGGCTTCGAGGAGTTGCCTCCTGCGGGAAGCGCAGAATTGCTACATCTCCAGGCGGAGGCGATGCGCTGGTCCTTTCGCGATCGTAATCGCCATCTCGGTGACCCTGATTTCGTGGCGATTCCACTGGATCGACTCCTCTCGAAGGACTATGCCGCCGGCCTCCGCACCCGGATCGACCCTCGACGTGCATCAGCTACGCCTCCCACTACCGAACCGACTTCGGAAGGCGACCACACCACCCACTACTCGGTCGTAGACAGTCGAGGTCGAGCCGCCGCGGTTACGACTACCCTCAACAGCCTCTTCGGCTGCGGCGTGACCGTCGCAGGAGCCGGCTTTCTTCTCAACAACGAAATGGATGATTTCACCGTCGCTCCCAACCGGGCAAACCAATTTGGCCTCGTCCAGGGCGACGTCAACGCCATCTCTCCGGGCAAGCGCATGCTCTCGTCCATGACTCCCACCATCGTCGTCAGCGGAGAGGGGCAGCTGGAACTCGTCCTGGGAACCCGGGGAGGGCCCCGGATCATCAGCAGCGTCTTCCACGTGGTTAGCAACCTTCTCGATCAGAGGATGAGGATCGGAGAAGCAGTGGGCGCTCCCCGAGTCCACCATCAAGCCCTCCCCGATGAGATTCTCTACGAGCCTGATGGACTTTCGGAGGCTCAGAAGACCGCGCTTCAAAAGATGGGTCACCGCTTGAGAAGGAATTCCCTTACTTTCGGTGACGTCAACACCATCTGGAGAAACGGAGATTCCTGGATCGGCATCGCCGACCCCCGCCGCTCCGGGGCTGCTGTTGGCTACTGAGCTGTGGCCGCAGAAAAGGGGACGTGGATTGTGATTTCGTGGTGTTATGGAACAGCCGAGTGTCTTCTAGATTTCCGTTCGCTTTCGCAAAACGTACTCGCGAAGGGCTCGATCGACGACTTCAGAATCGGGGAACAGCCTATGAAGGTCGGGATCAATCAAAACAATATTTGTGCCTGCTCCGGGTCCATTAAGCCTCCGATGCGGTTCAGAAAACGATTGCTTGATTTTCGGGGACGCTCGAGTGGGGCCACGGGCACTGCATTGTTTATTCGTGTCTCCATCGGGGATGGTGAAACCCCTCGCCTTCAGGCGAAGAGAAGGTCCCCGAAGTCCTGCAGGGACGGTAGGGTCATCTTCGAGTGAAGTTGAAAGTGGTAGAGTTGGTCTCTGACGTGGCTTCGGTCTCCAGGCCGAAGTGTAGCGGTCGAGCCTAGCTCGACCAACGGCGGCCTGGAGACCACCGCCACGACGAAG
>CAUZIZ010000076.1:0-24432 GCA_963579905.1 Acidobacteria bacterium UBA6911
TAGAGCTTCTCAAACGAGTTTTTCTGATCGACATCTTGAAGGGCATGGCGTTGACCTTTCGCTATACCTTCAAGAAGGTGTATACCGAGCAATATCCGACAGAGAGACCCAGGTTGGCTGAGAGATACCGGGGCGCTCCCCGGTTGAACAACGATCCTGAGACCGGCGAGACACTCTGTATTGCGTGCGATCTGTGTGCCCAGATCTGTCCCGAAGATCTCATCGTGGTGGGCTCCCAGCGGGATCCCGAATCGCGCAAGAAGGTTCTCACGACTTACACATTCGACACCTCACGCTGCCTCTTTTGCGGTCTCTGTCAGGAAGTTTGTCCGACGAATGCGGTTGAACTCACTCAAGATTTCGAGCTGGCAGCCTATGACCGCCGACAGATGGTGTGGGACCGAGACCGGTTGGAGAAGGGTTGGGACCGGATTGATTATGGGAAGAATTATAGTTAGTCCTTTGGAGTGAGCAGTGGGTTAGTGAGCAGTGAGCACGGTCTCCAATTGATCTGACCGATCCGGCGGAAATTAGGGAAACAGGGAAACATGGAGCCTTATCTCTTTTATACATTGGCAGTGATCCTGGTCACGTTTGCAATCCTTACGGTGACCGCGAGCAACCCGGTGCGTAGCGCCCTCTACTTGATTTCTGCTCTGATCTCCATGGCCGGACTGTTCTTCTTGATGGAGGCGGAATTTGTAGGAGCTGTGCAGATCCTGGTGTACGTGGGTGGAATCATGGTGCTTTTTCTCTTCGTCATCATGCTGGTGAGTGTCCGAGAGGTAACCAGCCAGGCCAAGACCGTACGTCAGTGGAAAACGGGAGCTGTCCTGGGTGTGGTGCTGGCAGCGCTGCTTTGCATCTTTGCCGTCAAGGGAACCCAGGTCTTCGAAAAGGCCCTGGCCAAACCCGGGGTAATTGAAGAGTTGCAGACACGCAATACCGAATCGGTGGGGATCCTGCTCTACAGCACCTATCTGCTGCCCTTCGAGATTGCATCGATACTGCTCCTGGTCGCAATCATCGGAGCCGTAGTCCTGGCCAAGAGGGAGATTTGACTTGCTAGGAGTGATTCATGGTTGGAGCTAGCCACTACCTCATCCTGAGCACCGTGGTCTTCTCGATCGGTGTGATTGGTGTACTGACTCGTCGCAACGTGATCATCATCTTCATGTCGATTGAGCTCATGCTCAACGCAGTCAACCTGAACCTCGTCGCCTTTTCCGATCATCTGCAGGACCTCTCGGGTCAGGTGTTCGCCGTGTTCGTGATTACCGTCGCTGCCGCCGAAGCCGCTGTGGGTCTCGGCATCGTGATTTGCCTCTTCCGCAACAAAGAAACCGTGAACGTAGACGAAATAGACCTGATGAGAGGGTAGATGATCTTTTCCGCTGTGGGGCTGACCGGATGCTAGACTACCTTTGGCTGATTCCACTTTTTCCCCTCCTGGGATTCGTCATCAATGGACTGTTCGGCGTTTGGATCCGCCGCCGAACCGGTCAGTTCCCGCCCAAGCGAATAGTGGCTGCCATCGCCTGTGGGACCATACTACTGGCCTTCCTGATGTCCCTGGGCTGCTTCCTGGATTTGCTACAGGAAGATCCCGAACATCGCGTCTATGAGACCAACCTGTTCACTTGGATCCCCGGGGGTGCCATCCGCACCGCCTCGGGAGAATCAGCTGTCCTTCTGGTCGAGTGGGGACTGCAGCTCGACCCACTCTCAGCCCTGATGATTCTGGTCGTTACCGGGGTGGGATTTCTGATTCACCTCTACTCCATCGGCTATATGTGGGAAGAGGATGGATTCTATCGCTATTTCGCCTACCTCAATCTCTTCATGTTCATGATGCTGACCCTGGTCCTCGCCAACAACTTCCTGTTGATGTTCGTGGGCTGGGAAGGGGTAGGACTCTGTTCCTATCTCCTGATCGGATACTACATTCAGAAGAAGAGTGCCGGCGACGCCGCCAAAAAAGCCTTCGTCGTCAATCGGATCGGCGATTTCGGGTTCGTCCTTGGAATGCTCATGATCTTCACTTACTTCGGAACCCTGGATTTCACCGAGGTTTTCGAGAAGGTCGCCTCGCTCTACCCTCAGCCCGAGGCTCTCTGGGGTCCGCTCTGTTGGATCGCTCTTCTGCTCTTCATCGGAGCCACCGGAAAGAGCGCCCAGGTTCCTCTCTACGTCTGGCTGCCCGACGCCATGGAAGGCCCGACTCCGGTCAGCGCCCTGATCCACGCTGCCACCATGGTGACCGCCGGCGTCTACATGATTGCCCGTTCCAGCGCCATCTACAGCCGGGCTCCGGACGTGATGCTGATCGTGGCCACCGTGGGCATTTTTACCGCGCTGTTCGCCGCCTCGATTGCGCTGTTTCAGAGCGATATCAAGAAGGTGTTGGCCTACTCTACCGTGAGTCAGCTGGGCTACATGGTGACGGCGATGGGCGTCGGAGCCGTCAGCGCGGGAGTGTTCCACCTGGCCACTCACGCTTTTTTTAAAGCCCTGCTGTTCTTAGGCTCCGGAAGCGTGATTCTGGCTCTCCACCACGAGCAGGACATGACGAAGATGGGCGGGCTCAAGAAGTACCTGCCCACCACCTGCTGGACCATGTGGGTCGGAACCCTTGCCATCGCCGGAGTGCCGGGGCTGGCGGGATTCTTTTCCAAGGATGAGATCCTGTGGCGAGCCTACAGCCTTCCCCAGGGGCATTTCATCATCTGGTTTCTGGGAGTGCTGGTCGCCGGCATGACCGCCTTCTACATGTTCCGCATGATGTTCTTGACCTTTCATGGGAAGGAGCAACACGCTTCGGACTCAGGACATCACCCACATGAATCGCCTCGGGTGATGATCGTGCCCTTGATGATCCTCGCCGTGGGCTCCATTCTAGTGGGTTACCTGGGGCTTCCCGCCTGGTTGGGACCGAACCTCCTCGAAGAGTTTCTGGAGCCTGCCTTTCACACGGCCTACCGTCCCCTGGATGAAGGCCATCACTCGCACAGCCTGGAGATCCTTCTAACCGTAGTCTCGGTTGCCGTAGCCGGCCTGGGAATCTTTCTGGCTTACTTCTTCTTCCTCGCCCAGCCCAGCCGGACCGACCAGCTGAGAGAGCGATTCCAAACCCTCTACCGCTGGGTATACAACAAGTACTACGTCGATGAGCTTTACGACACCCTGATCGTCAATCGGTGCAAGAACCTGGGGAGTGGCCTGTCCATCTTCGACCATTACGTCGTCGACGGAATCATCAACGGGAGCGCCGCCCTCACCCGCTTTACGGCCAGGACCTCAGGACTGGTCGACACCCACATCGTGGATCGCCTGGTCAATCTGGTAGCAGAGATCGTAGAGTACTTCAGTTCAGTGTTTCGCAGAATCCAAACAGGACTGGTACAGCGCTATTTCCTGGCTTTCGTCCTGGGCGTCATTTTTGTCATCGGGTTCTATCTCTACTCGGGAGTATAGTTCATGGACTTCTTCATGAAGAACATTCTGATCCTGGTCTGTTTTTTCCCGCTGCTCGGGGTCTTGTTGATCATCCTGTGGCCCAAGGGGAAGGATGACGGAACAGCGATCAAGTGGATTGCCAACATCGTCACATTCTTGGGATTCCTGATCTCGATACCACTCATCACCGAATTCAACCGTCCTGAGTTCATCGATGGGACCGGAATGCGCTATGTGATGAAGGCGAGTTGGATCGAAGCCCTTGGGGTCCAGTTCTACTTCGGGATCGACGGCATCAGCCTGCTCTTGATCCTCCTCACGACGCTGCTCGGCTTTATCGCCGTGCTCTCTTCCTGGACGGCGATTAGCGAGCGTATGAGGGAGTATTACTCCTACCTCTTGCTCCTACAGGTGGGAATGCTAGGCGTCTTCATGGCGCTCGACTTCTTCCTTTTCTACGTCTTCTGGGAAGTGATGCTGGTTCCGATGTACTTCATCATCGCAGTCTGGGGTGGCCCTCGAAGACTCTACGCGGCGATCAAGTTTTTCCTCTACACCCTGGCTGGCTCGGTGCTGCTTCTACTGGGTATCCTGGCCCTCTATTTCTACCAGTACAGCGTGAAGGGGATCTGGTCCTTCGACATCCTCGGGTTTCAGTCCCTGGGAATTCCGGCGGATCTTCAGTACTGGATCTTCCTGGGCTTCTTCGTGGGATTCGCTATCAAGGTCCCCCTGTTTCCCTTCCATACCTGGCTGCCGGACGCTCACGTCGAGGCGCCCACGGCGGGATCGGTGATTCTGGCGGGCGTGCTGCTGAAGATGGGAACTTACGGTTTCGTCCGGCTCAGCCTCCCCATCCTGCCCGATGCCAGCAAGGAATTCCTGCCCTATCTCATGCTCATCTCCGTGATCGGGATCATCTACGGAGCCCTGGTGGCCATGATGCAGAAGGACATGAAGAAGCTGGTGGCCTACTCTTCGGTAAGCCATCTGGGCTTTTGCATGATGGGAGTGTTCGTTGCCACCCCGGTGGCCCTCGAGGGTGGGATCCTGCAGATGATCAATCACGGAATCTCAACCGGAGCCCTCTTCATGATCGTCGGCATCATCTATGAGCGGCGCCACACGCGCCTGATCGCTGACTACAGCGGACTCTCGCAGATCATGCCGATGTACGCCATCGTCTTTCTGATCATGACCCTTTCTTCAATTGGCATGCCCATGCTCAACGGCTTCATTGGGGAGTTCATGATCCTGCAGGGAGTCTTTGCCGACCCTGAGTACAGGCTCTGGGCCATCTTTGGAGCCAGCGGTATCGTCCTGGGCGCGGCCTATATGCTGTGGCTCTATCAGCGTGTCATGTTCGGCGAGGTGGAGCAGGAAGAGAACAAGCTCATGCCTGATCTGAACCTGCGCGAGCTGGCCAGCTTCGCGCCACTGGTCGTTCTTGCTTTCTGGATAGGCCTCTATCCGAAGACATTCCTTGACTACCTGCACGAACCGGTGAACCAGATAGTGGAGAAAGTAAGACCAGGCGAGTTTGAAGCCCTACCAGCAAGTGCCGAAAGCAGGGGAGTAATCGATGGCCGAACTGCCACCAATCGATAATCTGTTCCAGTTCTTCCGCATCAATTCAGCGGCGATCGCCCCCCAACTGCACCTGATCGTCTGGGGTCTCGGCCTGTTGTTCGTGGACTTTCTTCTCCCAAAACGCAAGATCCGTTTCCGTTCCTTTGCTCTGCACGGAAAATCCCTGAGTGTCCTCTTCGCGCTGGGAGGCTTGACCATGGCCTCCTACCACCTCTGGACCCTGTGGGGAGCCGGCAGTGGCCCCGCCTTCTACGACATGGTCACCCAGGATTCGTTCGCTCTTTTCTTCAGTGCCCTCTTTCTTATCGGCGCCTTCATCGCCGTCATCCTCTCCTATCAGTACTTGAGCATCGAGAACGAACAACACACCGAATACTACGCCCTGATTCTCTTTGCGACGGCGGGGATGACGTTCATGGCGGGCGCCATCGATCTGGTGACCATCTTCGTCAGCCTGGAACTGATGTCGATCTCCACCTATATCCTGGTCGGCTTCCTGAGGCAGCAGCGGCGCTCCAACGAAGCTTCGATCAAGTACTTTCTCATGGGCGCATTTTCGACTGCCATCATTCTCTACGGCATGTCTTTGCTCTATGGAATCAGCGGCTCCACCAATCTCATGGAGATCGCCCAGCAGGCGTCAGGGTTGGAAGATCAGACCCTCTTGGTGTTGTCCTTGTTCATGATCATGTCGGGACTCTGCTTCAAGATCGCTGCGGTGCCGTTTCACATGTGGGCTCCCGATGCCTACGAAGGGGCACCCACTGCCATCACCGCTTTCATGTCCGTCGGGGTCAAGGCAGCCGCCTTCTCAGTCTTTTTCAGGGTCTTCCTGGTGGGCTTCGGCGATTTTCACCACATCTACATGCCGGCACTGGCCCTGATCTGCATCGTCACGATGACCTGGGGAAACGTCGCCGCAATGACCCAGAAGAACGTGAAAAGGCTCTTGGCTTACTCCAGCATCTCCCATGCCGGCTACGTGCTGATGGGTCTGGTGGCGGGCACAGAGAGTGGCGTGACTGCGGCGGCGATCTACCTCTTGGCCTACACGTTCTTCAACCTGGGGGTCTGGGCAGTACTGATTTCGCTGCGGAGGCAGGACGTTGTGGGCGAGTCGGTCGAAGACTTCAACGGTCTTTTTTCCCGACATCCTTCACTTGCGGTACTGACACTGGTCTTTCTGCTCTCTCTGGCGGGCTTCCCACCGCTGGCAGGATTCATCGCGAAATACCTGGTTTTTGCCAGTGTAATTGAGGCGGCGATGCAGCCCCAACAGGCCCAGACGACCCTGCTGGTCTGGGTGGCCATAGCCGGAGCCGTCAACGGCGTCGTGGCTCTTTACTATTACCTGAGAATCGTAGTGGCCATGTTCTTCCAGAAGGACTACCTGCCCGTCCCTCTCAGTCTTTCGGTCGGCGTGATCGTCGCCTTGGTCGTGACGGGAATATTCACGGTCCTGATTGGCGTCTACCCGGAGCCTTTCATCAATCTGGCGAGAGCTGCGAGTCTACCTCTCATCTGATGTCCAGGGGTGACAACGACCAAGACAATCATTTCCTGACACGATCGGCCCAGCATCTCCAAGCGAACCTTCGCCGGTCCGGACCGGCTATGATGGCGGGCTACACTCTGATAGGTTCGATTCTCCTTCTGGGTGGACTCGGATACCTGATCGATCAGTGGAGAGACACTTTCCCGGGGTTCTTCCTAGGGGGATTGATCCTGGGCCTGATCGTCGGATTCTACGAATTGGCGAAGACGGTCTTTAAGCCATGAATTTCTTCTGGTATATTATCGTGCTTTGCGTGGCTTCCTGGCCTCTGGCCTCATGGGTCTTCGCTCCCCAGCTGGGGGTGGAAATCTTCCTGGGAATGATCGCGCCGCTGCTGTTGGCAATTGGAAGCGCCTTGATGGTGAGAAGGATCTATCGGACAGAACCGTCTCAGCTAACCGCGTTCATGACCAAGGCGCTCTTGGGGAAAATGGTAATCTACGGCGTCTATGTTGCTCTGATCGTAGGGTGGTTTTCATTCAAGGCGATCCCGTTTGCGATAAGTTTCACGACCTATTTCATCGGACTTCATTTGGCCGAAGCCCTGCATTTGCGAGCTATTTTCAGGGATGCCTGAGGGGCGAGTTACAGAGAATCAGGAATGATAGTTGAAACAGGCGAAAAATACGGGGGATTCGATGCCGGAGAAGTCATCATTGGACACGTCTCCAATACCTCGGTACACCACCCCATCATTGAACTACCTACCCTCTTTGGAATCAACTTTTCCGTCACCAAGCATGTCTTGATGCTCTGGATTGCGGCGTCCCTCCTCTTTGTGCTCGTCACCTGGGCCACGCGCAAATACCTGAAGCAGGACCGACCCATACCCACCGGCTTCATGAACGCCCTCGAAGCCGTAGTGCAGTTCATACGCGACTCAATCGTGCTTCCCAATGTGGGCAGGAAATTCGTGAACACCTGGACCCCTTTGATCCTGACCTTCTTTTTCTTCATTCTCACGGCGAACGTGCTGGGGTTGATCCCTATTTTCGACCTGATCGGAGCCCTCGACCGCTTCGTCCTGCACACGGATCATGATTCCTTCCTCAACCATATGCTTCACGGAGGGACGACCGCTACTGCGAACTTCAACGTGACCGCCGCTTTGGCGACGATCACCTTCTTGTCAATCATTGCGGCCGGGACGAAGGCTCACGGATTCATCAAACACTGGAAGAATCTGGTGCCCTCGGGACTCGCCTGGCCCGTCTATATTCTCCTGATCCCCATCGAGCTCATGGGGATGCTGGTCAAGCCCTTTGCCCTGACTATGCGGCTGGCGGCGAACATGACGGGGGGACACATCGCGATCTTGTCCATCCTCTCCTTCGTGTTTATCTTCAGTGAACTGTTCGATAGCGCCGCTGCCGGCGTGGGCGTCGGCCTCGCGGTTTCTGTACCCCTGGCTGTAGGAATCTCTGCTCTAGAGATCATCGTTGTGCTGGTTCAAGCGTATGTATTTACCTTGCTGACAGCAGTATTTATTGGAATGTCAGTGAACGTTCATCACTGACCGAAAACGGAGGTTACCCTAAATGGAAGTCCTGCATTATTTTGGAGCGGCCATAGGCCTTGGAATGATTGTTATTGGCGCCGGAATGGGAATCGGGCGATTCACCGCAGTCGCAGCTGAAAGTATCGCTCGGCAACCTGCGGCTGCCGACAAGATCACGGCTGCCGTGAACCTGCCTCTCTTCCTCCTGGAAGGCGTCGCCATCCTGGCAGAGGTCTTTGTGCTTCTGATAGTACTGATGAAATGAAGACTGACATTGAAACTCACCTTCATTCATTCGAATTGAGCGGAGTGCGTTATGGATAACCCCCTGGTCCAGCCGGATCCGGGATTGTTTCTCTGGACCATTCTGACCTTCCTGGTCCTTCTGGGCCTGTTGGCGAAATTTGCCTGGAAGCCTCTTCTGGCCGTACTCGACCAGCGCCAGGAGATGATTAGACAGTCCCTGGACGATGCCGAGAAGGCAAAGCAGGAGTTGGAACAGCTGCAGCAGAAGTCGAAGGAGATTCTTTCCGAAGCTCGGGCGGAAGCCCAGTCTATCGTCTCCAAGAGTAGAACGGAGGCGGAAAGGCTCAAGGCGGAGCTAAGGGAGAAGGCGAAGACCGAGGCTGATTCGATCCTGAGTAATTCTGAAAAGCAGATCCAGTTGGAAACAGAGAAGGCAATTTCGCAGATTCGCAGCGACGTGGCCGACCTCTCTCACCTGATTGCGTCCAAGCTGATCGGGAAGAATCTAACCAAGGAAGACGACGAGGCTCTGATCGAGGAGTCGCTGAAGCAGATCGGGTCTTATCGGGTGTGAGTTACGGGATAAGACCCTCGGGAAAACACTTCGAAGGCCGGAGGGAGACTTTGGCCTTCGCATGTTCGGCGTTTTTCGGTTTGTGATTGAGCCTGCCCTGCTCTGGAGAAGGCAACCGATAAATGATTAACCGCAGAATATCGAACAAGCAAATTTCGAAGGGAAGATTCTTTCCTGGCACGCGAGCAGAACCCTTCAGCAGGGCTCTTTCTATCAACCGGGAGAACTTGCTACAATAAGGACATGCCTACCCCAAAGTTCCTCATCGCCGGTAGTCTGATCGTAGGAGCCATTTGCTACCTCATGTTCAGTGGCATCAATGACTCGATGATCTACTACTACAGTGTCTCTGAACTGATGCAGAAGGAATCCGAACTGTCTGGCGAGGGAATTCGCGTCAGTGGCTACGTCTCACCTGGGACGATCCACCTTGATCAGCAGTTGTCCCAGGTCGAGTTCGTGGTTTCCGAGAAGAACAGCGAGGGCAGCCTACCCGTAGTGTACCAGGGCCTCATTCCAGACACTTTCAAGGACCACGCCGAAGTCGTCGTGGAAGGCTCATACCATTCTGGCCAGAAGCGGTTTCATGCCACCACTCTGCTCGCCAAGTGCCCCTCCAAGTATGAGAGCAAAGGCGAAGAACATTCGGAAGAGATCCCAGTAGCCCAACGGGTAAATTGACGCCAGATGATTGAACTGGGGCACTATTGCCTGATTGCTTGTTTCCTCCTCTGTGTCTATGGGACTGTCGCTGCCTCGCTGGGCGGATACCGCGGCAACCTGCCTCTGGTGCGCAGTGCTGAAAACAGCGTCGTCGGAAATTTCGTCACGGTGCTGGTTGCTTCCGTGAGTCTGTGCTGGCTCTTCCTCACCGATCAGTATCAGGTTGAATATGTGGCCAGCTATAGTGCCAGAGACATTCCCACGGTCTACAAATTCACCGCTTTCTGGGGAGGACAGGCTGGCAGCCTGTTGTTGTGGGCACTGGTGCTCTCCTCGTTCGCAATGATCGCGGTGCTTCAGAACCGCCACAAGAACCGCCACTTGATGCCTTACGTCACCGTGGTGCTGTCGGGCGCCCTGACCTTTTTCATGATTCTTCTGACCTTTGCCACCAATCCCTTCGATACGCTTCCGGTGGCTCCTGCAGACGGGCAGGGTCTGAACCCGCTGCTGCAGAATTTCTACATGATCATCCATCCTCCCATTCTGTATCTGGGCTATGTGGGAATGACCGTTCCTTTCGCCTTCGCCATGGCCGCTTTGATGAGTGGTCGACTGGACACTTCGTGGATCAGGAGCACCCGCCGCTGGACACTGGTCAGTTGGGTCTTCCTGACAGTCGGCTTCACCCTGGGAGGGACGTGGGCATACGAAGAGCTCGGTTGGGGCGGATACTGGGCCTGGGATCCGGTCGAAAATGCCTCCTTCATGCCCTGGTTCTTCGCCTCGGCTTTCCTTCATTCGGTCATGATCACCGAAAAGAAGGGCATGCTGAAGATGTGGAACTTCATTCTCATCCTGGTGGCCTTCGAGCTCTCGATCTTCGGCACTTTCGTGACCCGAAGCGGCGTGATTTCCTCGGTGCACTCCTTTGCCCTCTCGAACCTGGGACCTCTTTTTGTGGTCTTCCTCGCCTCCAGTACCTCCTTCGGTCTTTTCTGGATCTTCTACCGCTCGGATCAACTGAAAAGCGAGCAGAGGATGCAGTCCTTCCTATCTCGCGAAGCGACTTTCTTGCTCAACAATCTCCTTTTCGTCTCCATCTGCTTTGCTATTTTCTGGGGAACTGTTTTCCCAATTATTTCCGAGTGGGTTCGGGGTGAGAAGATTACCGTGGGTCCTCCGTTCTTCAACAAAGTCACCTGGCCTCTGGGATTGGCCCTGCTTACACTCACGGGCATCTGTCCTTTGATTGCGTGGCGCAAAGCCACAGCCAAGAATTTTCGTAGAAACTTTCTCTTCCCCTTGGGCGGCGGCTTACTTTCTGGACTGATAGCGCTTGGCCTGGGTGTCCGGCTTTTGGTGCCCCTGCTCTTCTACTCGGCCGCCGGCTTCGTAGTCCTGAGCATCTTCTTTGAGTTCTATAAGGGTGCTCGTGCTCGACAGGTGATCAGACCCACCCACTTTCTGGTGGCCCTCAAAGACCTTACGCTTATGAACAAGCGTCGCTACGGGGGCTTCATCGTTCACTTCGGCGTCGCGATGGCCTTCGTTGGCATCATCTCCAGCTCCTTTTTCAGCGTCGAAAAGCTCGTCACCCTCAAGCAGGGAGAGCAGTTCGAGCTGCGTCACTACACCCTCACATTTCTAGAGATGGTGCAGAGATCGGATCCGGAAAAGGATGTCGTATTCGCCCGTCTGCAGGTTTTCCAGAACGGCGAGGAAACAGGAAAACTGTTTCCCCAGAAGCACTTTCACCACAAGAGCGAGCAGCCCATGACTGAGGTAGCGATTCGCTCCACACTGAGAGACGACCTCTACGTTGTCCTGTCGAGCTTCGATGAGAAACTGACCCAAGCCACTTTTCACGTCTTCATCAATCCGCTGGTGCAACTGATCTGGATCGGCATCGGCATCATGGCGTGCGGAGGAATCTTCCTCTTCTTTCCCGACAAGAAGTCCGCCTCCAAGGTGACTGCGCTCCGGAATAGGAAAGTTGTCCGAGATGAAGCGGCTTAGTACACTGAGTGCCCTGTTCGTCTGGTGCGCCTGCGCTACCCTGTGGGCCCAGGAACCGGAACTCTCCGAGGATGAAAAGGTATCCCGGATTACCGGGAATCTTGTCTGTCAGTGCGGCTGTGCCAATCTCCTGGTTCGAAGCTGTGGCTGCCCCAATGCCATAACAGTCAGCCAGGAGGTTCGAAAGCTGGTCGCAGAGGGCACCTCTGAGGCGAAAGTCTTCGCTCTCTATGAAGAAAAATACGGAGCTCAGGTGCTCGGCGCCCCCAAGGCGGAAGGCTTCAATATCGTGGGCTGGATCCTACCCTTTGTGGTTACAGGCTTCGGAACTCTTTTCGTGGTGGCTATGGCCAAGAGGCTGAAGCCCGCCCAGGAGGAGTCTCCAGAGACCGATAGGAAGTCAGCTGGGATCAGCGAGAAGTATCGTAAACTACTCGACCAGGAACTCAAGGACTGGTAAGCGCCCCCTGACGGTGCAGGCCAGTCGGTCCGTGCGCGAGAAAAACAATGGAACAGCTGATCGCGCCCATCTTATTTATCGGAGTCGTGCTCTATGTGGCCTATCCCCTCTTTGCGGAACCCGAGGAGGACATCCGGAAAGATCCACGAAATGCAGATCGGGAGCAGGTCCTGGAGGAAAAGGAAAACCTGGTAGCCAATCTGAAAGACATCGAAATGGACTACCGGATGGGCAAGCTGTCTCAGGAAGACTACGAACAACTCAAATCGGATTTCGAGCAGCTGGCCGTCGGAGTCTTCGACCGGTTGGAACAGCTCGGCCCCCAAAAGCGCCCCAAAATGAAGAAGAAGTGACGTCATCCCACCCCGCCTCGAAACCGCTTCTCGTCCTCGAGAAACTCACCAAGAAGTTCGGAACTCTATCTGCACTTTCGAATATAGATCTCGAGATTTCGGCAGGCGAATTCGTGGCGATTTTCGGCCCCAACGGCGCGGGGAAGACTACTCTGCTGAGAGTCCTCGCCTCCTTGACCAGCCCCACAAATGGGAAGGTCTCCTTCTTTCCCGACGGGAGCGACCCAAGCCGGCATCGGGTGGGCTATGTATCCCATCAGAGTCTGCTCTATAACGAGATGACCGGGCGCGAAAATCTAGCCTTCTACGGACGTCTGTACGGTCTCTCCCAGATCGGCCATAAGGCAACTGAGTCGCTGACGGTCATGGGCCTGAGCGAGTCAGGGGACAATCTCGTTCGAGGATACTCACGCGGAATGAAGCAGCGTCTGACCTTGGCGCGAGCCCTCCTTCATGATCCCTACCTCCTCCTACTCGATGAACCCTATGTCGGACTCGATCGGCAGGGCTGTCGGCTCCTGACTGATGTCTTGCGCCGACTCAAAGATCAGGCCCGTACCGTTTTGTTGATCACTCACAACTTGAGCGAAGGGCTGGAGCTGTGTGATCGGGTTCTCATTCAGCACCGCGGATCAATTGTGTTCGACGCCTCTAGCCAGGATGTCGACCGGGAGCGGATCGAAAGCATCTACTTCCAGGCGGTCGAGAGTTCGTCTGAACGTCTGAACGTCGCACGTCTCTTCTCCCCCAGAGAGTGCGGAGAGGAGTTGGCATTGAGAGCGGGTGAAGGAAAGATTGCGCCACAGGGTCGTCACTAGAAAAAAACAGAAGGTAGTCATGGCAACAACGCCACCGCCCGCACCCGGATCGGCTCCGCCGGCCAAGAAGAAGTCCAACGTTGTACTTTGGGTCATCATCGGTGTCTTTGCGTTCTTTCTGCTGATAGGCATAGTAGTCGTTGGCGGAATGTATTTCCTCTGGAACAAGGTCAAGGATGTTGCCGGCGACATGGAGGGCAACCCGGCGCTCGCAATCACGAAAGTGATAACCACGATGAATCCTGACCTGGAAGTCATCTCGATCGACGAGGCCAACAACACGATCAAGATCCACCAAAAGTCCTCCAACAAGACCATCGAACTAGATCTGGACAGGATCAAGGAGGGCAACCTCTCCGCCGTATTCGAGGGAGAGGACGGACCCGAGACTTTCGAGCTCAAAACAGACGACGCTGGAACTGTCGAGATGAAAAGCGGTGATCGTGCCCTCAAGATTGGAGAAAATGCGGGAGGGCCCCCCGCCTGGGTTCCGAGACTGCCCGGCGTGGTCGTTAAGCAGCTCATGTCGAGTACGGAGGGCCCCACCTCCATGGGGGCCTTCTCCTATCCAAGCAAAAAGCCAACCAAAGACATTCTGGACTTTTACGAAAAGGAGTCGGCGAAGGCAGGCCTCGAGCCCAAGAGCCGAAACATACGGCCGAGGATGGCAAGTCTGGTATTAGAAGGAGGGGGCAAGTTTCTCCAAATCTACTTCACGACACCCGCTGACGGAGAGGAAGGAACGGCTACTGTTACTTACAGGGAGAAGAATCAGTGAGCAGTGAGGTAATAATTCAAGGAATCGCCTGTGGTAGTAACAATCCTTGGTGATCGGGAGGAGATCGAATCACCAGTTACCCCCAAAGGACTGTATTCACGGTTCACTGCTCACTGAAACTACATGTCTTGGTACAACCTCTACTCACTAGCCGGCTGTCTGGTACTACTCCTACTGGCTTGGCTTACTTCGACCGATCGGCGTAGGATTCCCTGGAGGACCGTCGTCCTGGCGCTGGCTTCGATGGCCGGCCTGGGTTTGATTGTCTTCCTGTGGCCGATGTTTCGATCGGTTTTGCTTGTCCTTAATCGGGCTGTGACGGGCCTTATGACCGCTTCCGGAGAAGGGTCTCGGTTCCTCTTCGGGCCGCTTGCTGCCGGTTCGGAACAGGCTGGAGGAATCGGCTTTATCCTCGCCTTTCAGGTTCTTCCTGCCGTCGTATTCTTCTCTGTGGTAACCAGCTGGCTGTATCATCTGGGCTTGCTGCCCGCGGTTGTGCGCTGGACCGCTCGGGGAGTGCACAGAGGATTTCATTTGAGCGGCGCCGAGGCGCTCGCCACGGCCAGCAACCTATTCGTTGGCGTGGAGTCAGCTCTGATCGTCCGTCCCTTCATCCAGAGGATGACCCGATCCGAGCTGATGATGGTTCTGACGGCAGGCTTCTCCACCATCGCCAGCACTGTACTCGCTTTCTATGTGGCCCTGCTCAACGACGTCTTCCCCTTTATTGCAGGCCACCTCATCTCGGCGTCTGTCCTCTCCATTCCGGCGGCAGTCGTGATGGCAAAGATTCTGGTTCCCGAAGATGCCGAACCGGAGACCATGAACCGAGTGCCTCCAATGGAGAAATACATAAAGACAGAGCACTGGATGGGAAGCATCATTTGGGGCGCAGGAGAAGGGGTCCGTCTCGCTGTAGGCGTTGGTGCCCTTCTGATCGGCATGCTGGGTCTGGTAGAACTACTGGACCTGATACTGGGAGGAAGTTCCTCCTGGATCGCCAATCAGCTGTTCGGAGTGGAGGTCTCGCTGACGCTGAGAGCGCTCCTGGAGGTCCTGGCCTATCCTCTCATCCTTTGCCTCGGTCTCTCCCCAGAGGAGTGGTCCCATGCGGCTCACCTTATCGGTGAACGGTGGATACTGACCGAGGTGGTTGCGTACCAGGATCTGGCCAAGTTGGTTGAGGCGGGATCCATATCGCCACGTGGACTCCTGATCCTGAGCTATTCCCTCTGCGGCTTCACACACGTAGCTTCGGTGGCTATTTTCGTCGGAGGTCTTGCGACCCTGGCGCCAGACCGGAGGGACGATCTGGCGAAATTGAGCTGGCGTGCCTTCTGGGCCGCCACCCTGGCGACCCTGCTGACCGGCGCGGTCGCGGGCGCCTTCTATCACGGGCAAGTGGGGCTGCTTGGTTGAGTAGTGGGTCAGTGAGCAGTGAGCAGTGTACTGTATTGGCTGACACTCGGGGAAGGCTCAGTTCGTGCCTTTAGTCAAGGTGGCAGTCGGGATTCTCTGGGCTGACGACTCGGTCTGGATCCAGCGCCGTCAGACTCGGGACTCGCTTCAAGATTACTGGGAGTTTCCGGGGGGCAAGCTGGAGCAGGGAGAGACCCCGGTGGCCGCCTTGAAACGGGAGTTGAAAGAAGAAGTGGGCGTTAGACCTGAGCGCCCCGAGCTGCTCCTGGTCCAGGACTACTCTTATCCCGAACGTGAGGTTCAGATTCATTTCTTCCTTTGTCGCCTTTGCACCCGGCCGAAGTTGGAGCAGGGGCGTTGGGTACAACCCTCCGGGCTCAGCCAGTACCGTCTCCCCCCGGCGAATGACGCCGTCGTCGTGAGAATACTGCGTCTTCGTGATTCTCGTGTGTAGGACCAGTGGGTGAGTGAGCAGTGATTATCCGTGAACAGGGAAGGGAGTGGGAGACGATAATCCTTGGTCGGGGCTTGGGAAGTAGATTGCTGACGCTTCGCGTACCCTATCAGGACCCTCCGCGCAGAAACTGCCGGCTTTCGCAATCATCGAGTGCAACATGCGGCCGATCTCCGAAAGTTTAGTGAGTAGGCACCGGACCTGCTCCGGGTCAAGATAGGCACAGTCCTCAGCTATTTCGAGCCAGTGTTGCGTTTCGAGCCGCTCAGAGTCCGCATCGACCAGCTTGGTGACGAAGTGCTTCTGGTAGGGCCGCTTCGCCCAGGCTTCAGCAATCTGTGCACCCATAGAGCGAGAGGAACGTCTGACTTGATCAGTCAGAGCGGATGCTTCCGCCTTTGGAAAAGTCCGTGAGACGAAGAAAATCGCTCGCGCAACCCACCTTGTCTTCTGATAAACCACTAAATCTCTGAAAGAATCAGCGTGCCCAAGCATTTCTCGGTACTTCCCTGCCACGACCCATTATCCCTCTTCGTCCAGACGTACTGTTTTCTACCCCACGATTCCTAACTCCTCACGGTCTTACTGTTCACTGCCAACGTAACACACTAGGAATCTTGTCAACGATCGAGGCGGCAGCGACCGACGCGACCCTCTTCCTCAGGGCGACCGCATTCCCTTTCCCGCGAGGGTGAACACGGTTTGTGAAGAGGATGACGAAGGTCTTGGTGAAGGGATCGATCCAGAGCGAGGTCCCCGTAAAACCGGTGTGGCCGAAGGAGCCTCTGGGAAAGAGATCACCCCTTGGGGTACTGAAGGGACTGCCGATGTCGAATCCGAGCCCTCGTAGGCTCTCCTCGGAGGGAGGGGACTGGGGCGACGTCATCTGCATTACGGAGAGGGGAGAAAGCACCCGCTTTCCACGGTAGGCTCCGCCATCGAGAATCATCTGGGCAAACCTGGCGGTGTCATCGACGGTGGAGAAGACTCCCGCATGGCCGGCGCAGCCTCCCATGCGGAAAGCCCTGGGATCGTGGACGATTCCCTGAAGCATCTTCCCCTCCCGCATCTCGGTCGGCGCTATCTGCTCCATCAATTCCGGCTCAGGGCTGAACTGAGTATCTTCCATTCCCAGGGGGCCAAAGATTCTTTCCTGAGCAAACTCGTCCAAGGATTTCTCGGAGATTTTCTGTACCAGCTCGCCTAGAACCATATAGTTGATGTCACTGTAGATGAATTTTTTTCCCGGAGAGCTTACCAGCTGCTCACGCAAGGCCAACCGTAGCGCCTCGTCGTAACCGGACCACGTCGAATCCCCTTTCAGAGTGGGTCGGAGCCCGGAGTAGTGGGTCAGGAGTTGCAGAACCGTGACTCGATGCTTTCCATACTGGGAGAAGCGCGGCAGGTACTTCGAGACAGGATCAGTCAGCGAGAGCCGTCCCTTCTCTACCAGGATCATGATGCTGGGGGCTGTGACCAGAACTTTGGTCAAAGAAGCCACATCGAAGATCGTGTCGATCAGCATGGGCTTCTTGGCTGGAACCAGAGCTCGATCCCCAAAGGCCTTGCGGTAGACGACTCGACCTTCACGGGCCACCAACACCACGGCTCCGGGAATTTCTTCATTGTCGATGGCGCCCCGGATCACCTCGTCAAGGCGCTTCAGTCTTTCCCCCGACATTCCGACCTGCTGGGGCGGAGATGGCTCCAGAGCTTGCGCCGTGGCTGCAGCGCAGCTGAGCCAACCCAGCCACAGAATGCAGCCTAGCCTGACGCCTGGATAGGCGAAGAGCCGCCGGGCTACCTTCGCCGACAGTACCTTCAGCGCTTCTCGGAGTAGCATATAATTCCAGCGTCATTATACAGAAAGCCCCAATCTGAGAGGTCTGCGGCAGATCACATCTCTTGAGGAGCAAATTGAAAGGACAAGGATTCGTTCTGGCAGGAGGACGGAGCTCCCGGATGGGAAGCGACAAGGCGCTCTTGTCCTACAAAGGGATGGATTTCGTCTCTCGCGCAGTGTCCACCTTGCAGGAGCTGGCTCTACCCGTGAGAGTCGTGACCGACGTGCCGGAGAGATTCACTCACCTATCGGTTCCGATTCTTGTCGACCGGATCCCCAATGGGGGTCCACTGGCAGGACTGGCAACTGCCCTGGCTGCCTCGGACTCGGAGCACAACTACTTTCTTCCCTGCGACACCCCACTGGTCAGTCCTGACCTCTACGAAGCCCTGGCGGAAAAATCCGACCGCTTCGACGTGGTGGTTCCAAGGGATGGGCTGGGTCGCAAACATCTTCTCTGCGCCTATTACTCTCGGAACTGTCTAGGATCCATAGATCAGCTGCTATCCCAAGGGGTTCGACGGGTAGAGTCGATCCTGGAAGTTCAGCAGCTGAGGATACACCTTCTTACCACTCCTGACCGGGGAATTCCCGACAGTTCCTTCTTTAACGTGAATACCCCGAAAGATCTCGAACGCCTTCGCTCGATTCAAGCTTGAACCGAGCCAGGGGGGGGCACACGGGCTTTTTGTTGCTCGTTCTGAGGACACAGATCCAGGATTTCACTGAGGCTGTATAGAGCGTAGACGGGCACCTCGAGATCGGCGATCGCCTCGACGCCGCCCTCTTCTCGATCCACGCACACGATGATTCGATCCACCTGCACATCTGCCTCACGCAGCCGCTCGACCGCCGCCTTCAGGCTTCTGCCGGAAGCAATAACATCGTCGATCAGGTTGGTCTGGCAGGAAGAATCTGGCTCTCCCAGGAAGTGGGAGACGATCTCTCGGGGATAGATTCGGGGATGCTTTCGCAGGACGGACAACGTGATTGGATGGGCCTGATTCTGGTTAAAGCTCTCCAGGGAGGTAGCTGTCGCCAAAGGGATGCCCGTATCAGGCACTCCGATCACTTGTTGAGGCTGAGCCGGTCCGGACCAGCGACCGATCACGTGAGCAAAACTGGAGGCCAGGGACTGGAACATCCGGGGATGCTGAAACAAACGAGAACGCAGATCGATGAAGATAGGTGTCCGGAGCCCGTATTGGAGCCTGACCTTCTCTCCCAAAAGGACGGCTTCTCCCTCCAGTAGTACCTTCAGCAGGGACTCTTTCTGGGGAAAAGAGAGCAGCGTTGCTTTCAACCGAAAAGTCTCCCGATGAATGCTTCAAGCGATTGCTGGTCGGAGTATAGGAAGAATGTCACACCATGTCAAAGTCCCCTCCCCGGACTAGGGCAGGACTGAGCTGAAACTTCAAGAATACGTCGCACGTCTCTGCTCCCGGGAAAGTGCGGCGAACGGTTCCGACGGGAACTTCGAATGGCGAGGCAATCCTGAAGAACCGCCAGTGACAGAGCCGTGACTGCCAAGGAGGGGTCCTGACCAAGGACCCAAACGAGGCTTTGCCAACCTGAAGTATCCTCCTGAATGATCCAGTGCGGCTGGGGGCATTACTAAGCTGAAACTTCATTGGAAAACGTAGCTTTGGCCTCCAGGCCGAAGTACTCTTTCGAGCCTTTGGCTCGGACGGCGGTCTGGAGCCCACCGCTACGCCGGACCCGAAGTTTCTTTCTCGAATGATCCGTCGCCGGCTTGTGGAACCTCCACTTCCAACGCTATATTCAGCGGGCGGAGGCGATTTCCAAAGCGATTCGTAGCGGGCAGGAATGACACCAGGAAACGAAAGAGACCAAGCTGTGCCCGGACTGCCCAACTTCACTAGTGCCGCCATCGACCGCCGGAACGGGCTGATCCAGGGCTTCTCAGGTTCGACTTCCCAGGTGTTCAAGTACCAGTGTCTGAGAAGAGGAACAACCGCAGAGGGTCGAGCCCGAGCGATGAAGTGGACTTTCATTCTTGGTCCTATTGCTGCGGTCCTGGGTTCCCTCTGGGCTCAATTCGTGCTCAACGGAGGAATCTTCTCGCTGGCCTATCCTTACGACTTCGCCTACCTCTATCTGATCGGTGCACCCTCCGTGGCGGGCGTCGCTCTGCTGAGCCGGCTCTATCGGCTCGAGCCAATCGAAGAGGAGCGTAGAGAGTCCTTCGCCAGGTACCTGGTTAGCTCGGTAAGATCCTTTGTCCAATCGCGAACGCTCAGATTTCTGTGGCTTGCCTACTTCTTCTGGCATCTGACCATCGGCGCCATGCCGAATCTCTCGCTATACAGTCGAGTGGTGCTGGGGGGCGATCCCAAGCAGTTCTCCGGGATCATCATGGCCTTGCGATTCGGGTTCAAGTCCGCCGGAGGATATCTTCTGGGTATGATCGCGATGAAAAAGGGAATTCGGGCCCCCTTGCTCACCGCGGTATTCCTCCTGGCAGCTGCGATCGTGTGGGGCTGGAGTGTCCCCGGGTACGCTTATCTCATGGCCTTCGGACTGATGGGAGCAGGCGAGCTGGGAGGAGCCTATTTCCCCAACTACGCCGTGAGTATCTCATCCGCCTCCTTGGGCGCGAGAACCCTTTCCCTGCTCACCCTGGTCGGCCCCATCAGCAGCGCCGGCCCTGCCCTGCACGGCGCTCTGACCGACCGGTTCGGCTTTTCCGCCAGCTTCATCTTCGCCCTTGCTGCGGCAACCGTCTCCCTTTGTTTCTTGACGCGACTACCGGGCAAACCAGATACTCAACAGGTGGCCAGATCTATTCACACTTAGGGAGCTTGTCATGCGATCAAAAACCCTCGAAAGCCTAGCTTTGCTTGGCGTCTTTGTCTTGATTCTGTCCATGACCGGATGTGGTGCTGGCGAGGAACCAGCAGCCCCAGGACCCGCCTTGGAAGCAGTGGCGCCTGCCGCTGCAAGCGAGGCCTCTGGAGCCGCAGTCGGAGCAGCAGCAGAAACAGAAGGTGAAGAGGCAGAAGGAACAATGGAAGGCGAAGGCCATGAAGGTAAAGGCCACGAGGGCGAAGGTGGAGAAGCTGAAGGCCAGACAGACTGATAGAATCGTACCACGTAGCCACCGTCACAGCGTTTAAAATCTGGTGCTTGGAACTTGTTTGTATCTTGTTTCTTGGCGCCCTTCATCTCAATCGACCGCAACCCGGTAAGACCGGGCCGACAAGAGTTCGTGATCGGAGGCTCGGGCATCTATGAGTGCTCCCTCCGTCACCGGGAGATAGTAGTGCGTTTCAGCCTTCAATGAGATAAACCCTTCTGCATACGCGACACCGCCCGCAATCCCGAAGGCCCCATCGCTGGCTTCGATTCGCTTCCGAGCATAGGCTCCACCGTAGCCCTGGCTCACAAGGCAATCCAGAGCGGCCAGCTTCTTCTCCACCACGTCGGTAATGTCAATGAAGACATCGTTGTAGTAACCACCTTCCGAATCCCAGACCTGCATGGGTATGGCGGCGGCTCCCGTCCCAAAAAAGAAAACCTGGGCGACCTTGTGGGGGGGATTGCGGTCTCCAGGATCGACGCCGGCCGCAAACTGGATCGCGTGCATGGCAATCTGTCCGCCAACCGCGTGCGGATTGGTCAGGCCGTCTGCCTCTTTGGGGAAATGAGTCAACACTACATCCGGGCGGAGTTCCCGAAGCAGTCGTGCCAAGCTACGGACGTTCTCGGTTGTTACCAGCAGCACCCCGTCATCCATCCCCATAAAATGCAAATCCTCGACTCCAAGCAAGCCGCAGGCACGGCGGACTTCCTCGGCTTTGACGTCGCTGCGTTCATCTATGAGCCTGTTCAGCTCGAGAGCATCCGGGACCTGATCCCGCTTCTGCATGGAATCACTGATCACAGCATCGTGGATTCGGGCTCCATGGGTGAGCACCACGCACCCGACGTAGTCACCTCGACTGGTGTGATGTGCCATGGTTCCGCCGCTCTGGTCGAAGATATCTGCGGGGTGTGCTCCAACTGAAAGTAGACGTAATGACTCAGACATAAACGGTGCTCCTTTCACTCCTGGAACGATGCCAGGATTATGGACGTTATCATTGGACTAAGCGCAAACTTCGGAAATCCAAGGTACAAGATACAAACAAGCTCCAAATCACAAGCACCAAATTCCAAACGATCGACTATCCACCCCAACTCCTCGGGATCCGACAGAGCCGCGAACGACTTGAGCCGCTAGCAACATGAGGCCAAGTTCCGAGGAGAGAGCCGGACAACTCTTCCCCACTCAGTGACGCACAAATCCCCAGTAGCCGGAAGTTTCCTCCCCGAATGGGGCAGCACCGCTGGGGGGCACTAAGCTGAAACTTGATTTGACTGTTCCCCAACCCCTCGCTTGCGCTTCAGGCTTCCATGAATCGGCAATGCCTGTCCTGGGGGCACCAGTTTCTTTCATGTACGATTCGGCGCAGCCGGTGGCGGGACTAAGCTGAAACTTCAATTGGATCCGGCGGGTCGACGTGGGTTCGGTCTCCAGGCCGAAGTATTCTTCTTTTCGAGCCTTTGGCTCGATACACGGCGGCCTGGAGACCGCCACTGAGCTAAAACTTCGAAAATCCAAGGCACAAGATACAAGATACGAACAAGCTCCAAATCACAAGCACCAAATTACTAACAATCGACTATCCACCCCAACCATTATCGATCAATTCTTGGCGATCATCTTGGAATCTGGTTAAGGGTGTAGTAAGCGCGGTCATGCAAGAGAGGCCTCCCTTCTGCCGACGGCACTCCTGGAAGCTGTAGTTCATGCACGTATCCTTCCCGCAGGCCGTCGATCAGGAGACGGACACGTCAGCCTGATGCGGCAACCAATGCCGTTCGAATCTTTGGGGTTTGCGTTTCGATTTCGGGGCTGCCGTAGTCGGGGTGAAATAGATAGGTGTAGCTGATCATACGGTAGGACCGAGGATCACTCCCCCGACCGCGATCGACTGGTTTGGTGAATACCAGTTCGAATCCATCCGTCATTGCCCTCATCTCCTTGACCTAAAACGGCACCTTTCCGGTCCACACCAACCGCTGTAAACCATAGGAACGATTTCCGATCGAGTTCCAACCGAGATTCGTCTCGCCGACGAAGAGAGACCCGTCCTTGCCCCAGGCCAGGCGGCCGACAGCCGACTGAAAACCCTTTCTGAATGGGAAACAAGCCCCCTGCTACTTGCCTCCGACCTTCTCCAGGAAAACCCTCGAGATCAGTGCCATGGTGAAGTCACCGACAAAAAGCTAGTCCTCAAAGGGACCGAAGCTGCCGCCGGTTTGATCGCAGAGGATATGGGTCGTGCTGCGCGCCACCTTATGGTAGGGAAACCACACGGCCGGCAATTTCAGAATCGGCAGCTGCTTACGCGCCTCGAGTATCGGGATGCCCGAAGGTATCTTGTCAGGACACTCGATAGGTGATCCTGGCAGGCTGCAGAACTTCAAGGAATCGACATGGCCGAAGAAATCACCTTCTTGCATGTGGTTGAGAGTGCAGGTGCCGATCCAGTTTCCCTGCTGGTCGGTAAAGAATACCGCACCGTCTGCATGCACACCAGCCCACTGGGAGAGCGCATTCCAGCACTGATGGGAAACATCTCCCCCTCAGGTGTGACCTTCAGCCCCCAACCTCGCCAGGCCTCATTGGAGGTAGTATTGTCCCCAATGGTGGAATTCAGGGTGACCCAGAAATTACCCTGCCGATCGACCTTAGGCCCGTAAGCATACTCGTGGTAGTTCCCGGTGATACCCCAACCATTGAATAGCGTGCGGTACTCGTCCATGACCCCATCACTATCGCGATCGCGCATACGAGTCAGCTCGCTACGCTGCGCCAGATAGAGAGAATTGCCGTGCTCGAGAAGCCCCAGAGGCTCGTGCAGGGCAGAGGCGATGCGCTTCAGCCGGAGCTTGCCGGGAGGGTCTTGGTAGGGGTTCTCGATCAGCCATACTTCTCCCCTTCGGATAGCAACGGCGAGGGAACCGGCTCTGAGGGTCTCGAGACCGTTGATTTCGGAGGGAAGCCCCTCCGGAGTAGGAAGTGTAATTATCCGATAGAATTCTTCTTCGCCCGCCTGCACATAGCGGACCGCGAAGATGCCAAGCAACACCGTCAAGAGAGCTCTCACCATGTCAGCTCCAGCTCGATCCTGGCCCGGTCACCTCTGAACCGCACCGGAAGCAGCACTTCCTTTTGCGGGCCGGAGCGTCTCAGAAGTAGCGACCCGGCACCATCAGAACTCAAGCGGACCTTCAGCTTTTGAGACACGTAGACCCCATCGCCCCGATCTTGGATTCGGGGAGCACTCAACGCTCGAAACCAGATGGAGTCCGATCGCCCTCTCAACTCCAGCGTACGCTTCAGCCAGGGAGTCGGAGAGACCGATTGCAGAGTCCGGTCAGGTTTGCTGGGAGCCATCCGATCGTCTATGGCAAAGCCCGGAAAGGATAGAAAAAATGGGGTATTCAGTTAACTTGAGTTGCGACTATATGGCGTGTTTGCGGGGCCTGGGGCCCCTTACGTTTTTGACCATGTCCTTGTAAGGTGTCGGTTCGATCGCCACCGCTTATTGGGCTAATCTGTAGAATAGCTTGCCACGGTGGCGGCTCGTTCGGCGATTGAATCGGAACGTATATTCGTCGAGGTAGTAATCCAGGT
>CAUZIZ010000077.1:0-24403 GCA_963579905.1 Acidobacteria bacterium UBA6911
CCGCTCGATACTCCGATCCAGCCATTCGGGGGCTCCCTCATGAGAGGGACGGTTGCCCGAGCGGTTGACGGCATAGAGCACTTCGCCCCTCTGGGTCAGCGTCACGATCAGCGGCGCGTAGCCCCACTGCCCGTCGTAGCTAATCCCGTCGGACGAAAGGACCGTTTTCCGAGCTTGACCGTTCCAGCTGGGGCTCAACCGAGTGGCCACCTCTGCTTCCCGTTTTCGGAGGATTGCGCTATGCGTTTTCTTCACCTGAAATGCCTCCTTTCGGGCCTCTCTGAAGATTCTTTCTCGAACTCCAGAATACCCGACAGGTCGGGAATTTCAGGTGTTTACACGTGGGTTAATCCACTTCCATCTACTTGTTTTGGGCCTAGTCTGGAATCTTCCAGAGAAGCACACTCATCCACCTGCGCCTGGGATATCGTTGGTATCCAACCTTTTGATGATGAAAGGATTCACCTTTCTTCCCAGATTGACGTCCGCCTGGATGGCAACAGCGCTCTCATAGCCCAGTTCCTTCAAGATCTCGATGCTGGTCTCGTCGAAGTCGCCATAAGGATAGCTGTTCGGTTGCCATTTTTTCCAGAAGGAAATGAACCTTCTGCACCGGCTGAACCCAGCCCTCGGTCAAGGGGGCAGTGAGGGGGTAGAAGCAGGCAGGGAGCCCCCTCTCCCTGAGAATCGGGAAGACGTGAGAATAGTGATCTTTCAGTCCGTCGTCAAAGGATAGGATCGCAGCATTCCTGGGAACATCCTTTTCCCCTCTGAGAAAGCCCAGGTATTGGTCGAGACTAATGATTCCGTAATGGTGCTGAAGATAAGGGAACTGCTCTGCGAAGGCCTTGACAGAGATGCCCTTGATTCCAGGATACCGCGTCTTCTCGGCATCCCTGACGTAGTGATACATGACCACGGTACATCTGGTTTGCTCCATCGGGATTGGAAGGGACCGGGCTTCCGAAACGCTACTCGGCATCCGGGATCTTCCTAGGGCCTCTCGTCAATGAGGTCGTTGGGGCGGTCCATGTCCCCATCCGATTTCACGAAGCACCAGTTGCCAACGATTTCGTGGGCTGGTCGGCAGTAGACGTTAATTGGAGAGGCGGAGGGTCGGTAAGGTTGGAAGACCTCGGCCAACATGGTTTCGGGCTGGTTGCTGGACCGCTTCCGAAACCCTCCGAACTCAAGCGTCGGGGAGTAGTAATTATCCAGAACTTGATAATCCGCGGCAACACAACCCTTCCTGCGCGCCCACTCGACTACTGCCGGCAGCAAGCCTCTGTCGACCCCCTCACCAAATAGCGTGCCAGGGCCCGAGGGCAGAATCTCGAGAATTCGAAGCACGCGTGTGCGAAAATTATTGTCCGCGTGCTCGATTCGAACCACGGCCGCTCCACCCCTGGCCCGCAGGACGCAATACCGGGAACAGGGGCTCTCCGCATAGCGCTACTGATAGTATTCCTGGTTGCGCAGCAGACCGTTTGGGGTTTCGCCCTTTCGCGAGTGACTCGCCGCTGCCCAGAGATGGGCCAGCTCGGCCGTCACCTCCCCCGGAGGACATTCTTCGGCGGCTGGAGCTTGGGGAATTGCTCCAAGCCAGGCCCGGAGGCTGGATGAATGCCGTGTCGACGAGGCCTGTTTTGGTATGAGGTGCTCATAGTCCAATGCTAGAGGAATCACCCACCGGGTAAGTTTGCCGAGTTCGTGGTAACCAAGCTTTAGAAATATTGATCCTGAAATCTCATTGACGTCTAGACAGGCGATGATCGAATCGACCTGCTGGGCATGAACTAACAACTGAGTACCAACCCCAGACTTTCTATAGTTGGGAGAAACCATCCACATCGTGATTGCACTATGACCTTCCAGCAGCGGGCCTCTTGAACTGGCCAATTGGTAAAGCCCTGGTATGGTTCCTATGAAGCCGATCACTGCTCCGGCATCAATCGCCAAATGGACGTGAGGCCTTCCATCCGATAGAGGTCCGTAGCCGGGTACTGCCAATCGAACAGCTCTTTGTTGAGAATCGGATGGCGTTCTGCCCAGTGGGTCTTGATCAACTCGCGCAGAGAAGGCCAGCAACGATCGTCAAAGCGGTCCAGTCTTAGACTCATTCCTGTTCCATGCTGATATGGCGGTCCGCGTCACTGGAGCATACTCCCGTCCACTGTCTCAAAAAGATGGAGCTTGGACAAATGCAGAAGGAGCCCCATAGAAGGATGAGGTTGTTCGCCCAGCCGGGCTGTGCGGCGGCAATATAGCACTGGATCGAGATGCTTTCACCAACGAGTGTTGGTTCTTCTACCCCAAGACTCACTTCCAGGCTTGAGATGATTTCGGTCGGCGCCGTGTCCAGCGGTTGTGGTGCGTCGCACCTGTAGCATAAAATCGAGTCGTTGGGTTCCGTTTTCGATTCGGGAGTCGGAACAAAATCGTGTGCCCGTGATCTCGGCGTTCCCGCCCTCTCCGCCTTCGATGTAAATGGCGACGGACCAGAGCATGCTTTTTCACTTCTACAGAACTCCCGCCCTTTCCCCGGCACGGAAGAAGAGATTGTTGAATTTGCTGCGGGAATCGGTGTTTCCGCAGATAAAGGGCCTTGAAACCGAATTCTGCTACAACGTTCAGACTCAGGAAGCACTCAGCGAGAGAGAAATTGAGTTGCTAACGTGGTTGCTCGGCGAGACGTTTGAGGTCAATCAATTCGGTCTGGACTCCTTTTTTCCCGAACGAGGAATCTCCCTCGAGGTGGGTCCCAGACTGAGTTTTAAGTCTGCCTGGTGCACCAATGCGCTGGCTATCTGCCATACCTGCGGTCTTGCCAAGATTTCACGGATTGAGCGCTCGCGGCGTTACCTTGTGGTCGGTTCTTTGAGTCTGACGCCGGCACGGCAGGAAGGTATCTTATCCCTCATCCACGACCGGATGACCGAATGCTACTACCCAGAGCCTCTATCTACCTTCGAAAGCGGAATCAAGCCTGAGCCGACCCTTGAAGTTCCCGTCCTTCAGGAGGGTAGGGCCGCCCTCGAGCGATTGAATTTGGAAGCGGGCCTGGCGCTGGATGATTGGGATCTGGACTACTATACGAATCTCTTCGCGCATGAGATCGGTCGCAATCCCACCAATGTCGAGTGTTTCGATATGGCCCAGTCCAACAGTGAGCACTCCCGTCACTGGTTCTTCAAAGGCCGCATGGTCATCGATGGGCAGGAGCTTTCGCAGAGCCTGATCGATATGATCCAGGAGCCTCTCAGGGTCAACCCCAACAACAGTATCATTGCCTTCAAGGACAACTCGAGTGCGATTAGAGGGTATCGGATTCAGACTCTCTTGCCCTCCCGACCCGGAGAGCCATCGGCCTTGCTTTTTTCGGAGGCCGACTACGACATCATCTTTACTGCCGAGACCCACAATTTTCCCTCCGGCGTCGCTCCTTTTCCGGGTGCCGAGACGGGCACCGGAGGACGCATTCGAGACGTGCACGCGACAGGCAGGGGTTCGCTGGTAGTTGCCGGTACCGCTGCCTACTGTGTCGGGAACCTTTTGATTCCAGGATACCGGCTCCCCTGGGAGCGTTCCGAATTCCGTTATCCGGATAATCTTGCCTCCCCTCTGCGGATCGAGATCGAAGCCAGTAACGGGGCCTCCGATTACGGCAACGAGTTTGGCGAGCCGGTGATTCAAGGTTTTACCCGTTCTTTTGGCCTGCGGCTTCCCGACGGGGAGCGACGAGAGTGGATCAAGCCCATCATGTTCAGCGGCGGAATCGGGCAGATCGATTCCCGCCACACCCGCAAAGCGAAGCCCGAAGTCGGGATGTGGGTCGTCAAGCTTGGAGGGCCAGCGTACCGCATCGGATTGGGTGGCGGTGCCGCCTCCAGCCTGCTCCAGGGAGAGAACGTCAGTGAGCTCGACTTCAACGCCGTGCAACGGGGCGACGCCGAGATGGGGCAGAAGGTCAATCGCGTGATCCGAGCTTGTGTGGAAATGGGCGATTGTAATCCGATTGTCAGCATTCACGATCAGGGAGCTGGTGGTAACTGCAATGTTCTCAAGGAAATCGTCGAACCCGCAGGAGCGCGTATTGAAGTCCGAGAGATTCCCGTCGGTGACGAGACCATCTCTGTTCTCGAGATCTGGGTTGCCGAGTACCAGGAACAGGATGCCCTTCTTCTGAAGCCGGAGCACGCAGAACTGTTCCAGGCAATTTGTGAGCGCGAGAAGGTCGTTGGGGCATTTGTGGGAAGGGTGACGGGGGATGGACGGATCGTCCTTTTCGATCGTAACGATGGATCCACGCCAGTTGATCTGGATCTCGAAAAAGTTCTAGGTGACATGCCCCGTAAGACCTTCGAATTGGAACGAATAGAGCCTGGGAGAAAGAGTCTGGAGCTGTCGCCGGACCTCACCGTCAAGGCCGCTCTAGAGCGGGTTTTTCGTCTGCTTTCGGTGGGGTCAAAGCGGTTCTTGACGAACAAAGTGGATCGCAGCGTCACCGGTCTGGTCGCCCGGCAGCAGTGTGCAGGACCGTTACAGCTTACCGTTGCCGACGTGGCCGTCATTTCCCAGAGTCACTTTGGCATCACCGGTGCCGCAACGGCCATCGGAGAACGACCCATCGTCGGCCTGCTCGATCCGAAGGCGATGGCACGTCTCTGTGTCGGAGAGGCTCTCACCAACCTGGTATGGGCTAGAGTGAGCGGTCTCCAGGACGTGAAGTGTTCCGGCAACTGGATGTGGTCTGCCAAGCTCCCCGGTGAAGGGGCTGCCCTCTGCGATGCCGCGGCAGCGCTGAGTGACATACTGCTTCAGCTCGGAATCGCCATCGACGGGGGCAAGGACAGCCTTTCAATGGCCGCCGTAGCACCCACTGAGTCGGGTCAAGAAGAGGTGGTCAAGTCTCCTGGGACCTTGGTCATCTCCGCCTACGTCACCTGTCCTGACATCACGAAGACGGTCACACCCGATCTAAAGCTCCCGGGCCGAGGACGGATCCTGTACATCGATCTAGGAGGTGGGCGTTCCCGTCTGGGAGGTTCTTCCCTGGCAGCCGTCTTCGAGCAGGTGGGGGATCAACCCCCTGACGTCGAGGATACAGAGAACCTCATCCGAGCCTTCAATACTGTGCAGGAGTTGATAGAAGAAGGACTAATCAAAAGCGGACACGACCGCAGCGACGGCGGACTGATTACCACGCTTCTGGAAATGGCCTTCGCAGGAAACTGCGGTGTCGATATCGATCTGCGCTGCGAGGCGCCCGACGTTTTTCCCATCCTCTTTGCCGAGGAGTTGGGTCTTGTGATCGAAGTGGAGCCTGATGTGGAGTCCCACGTAATGGAAAGCTTTCTGAGGGCCCGGGTGCCCTGTGTGGCAATCGGGTCGGCAACCGAGGAGAAGACCGCCCGCGTTCGTCTGAACCAGGAGTTGGTATTGGAAGACGATGTGCGCGATCTGCGCGACCTGTGGGAAGAGACCAGCTATCAACTCGAGCGCCTTCAGGCGGACCCGGATTGTGCGGATCAGGAAAGGCGTGGCCTCAGTTTGCGGAAGGGCCCCTCCTATCAGGTGCCTTTCACGCTGGAGGCGACCGCGCCCGAGATCCTGGAGTCCAAACGGAAACCTCCCGTAGCCATCGTCCGCGAGGAGGGAAGCAACGGCGATCGCGAGATGACGTCGGCTTTTTATGCCGCTGGCTTCGAGCCCTGGGACGTGACCATTTCCGACTTGCTGGCCAGCCGGATCACGCTGGAGTCTTTCCAGGGCGTGGTTTTCGTCGGAGGATTCAGCTACGCCGATGTGATGGACTCAGCCAAAGGCTGGGCGGGAGTCATTCGTTTCAATGACCCACTTTGGGACCAATTTCAGGCCTTCTTCGACCGACCCGACACTTTCAGCCTGGGCGTCTGCAATGGTTGCCAGTTGATGGCTTTATTGGGTCGTATCCCCTGGCCAGGTATTGTCGACTCCCAGCGTCCCCGTTTCATTCGCAACAGCTCGGGCCGTTTCGAGTCCCGTTTTTCAACAGTTCAGATCCAGAAGAGCCCAGCCCTGATGCTAGAGGGGATGGAAGGCGCTGTCCTGGGCATCTGGGTCGACCACGGAGAAGGTCGGGCCTTCTTTCCAGACGAAAAGACCTTGTCTCAGGTGAAGGAGCAGAAACTAGCTCCCATCCGCTTCGTCGACGACGACAACCACATTACCGAGTCCTATCCCTTCAACCCCAACGGATCTCCTGAGGGAATTGCAGCGCTCTGCTCGCAGGACGGCCGTCATCTGGCCATGATGCCTCACCCTGAGAGATCCTTCCTCAAGTGGCAATGGGGCTGGATCCCCGAAGACTGGAAGGATGGCTCGAACGAATCTCCCTGGCTGCGGATGTTTCAGAACGCGTACGTGTGGTGTGAGAAGAACGTCAATCTTTGAAGAGTTGCACGGAAGAGTCGCACGTCTCAGGTTGTGTTCCTCTGGAGCTACGCCCTCGTCAACTTGATTCTCACAAGTGTGCACCCAGAAGGCATGTGGGAGCAGGTTCACCACAGTTGTCCGAGCTGAGAGACGTGCGACTCTTCAAAGGACCGACGTGCGAACAGAATTAAAACGAATACTTCAACGCAACTTGGACCTGTCGCGCCGGGGAGGCTTTCCCGAGTGCACCGAAATCCGCTGTGCCGAACTGATTGACCCGCGACTTGCGCTGTAGAACGAAATTGGCGTGGTTGGTGGCATTGAAGATTTCGAAGCGAAGTTCGAACTTCTGGTTTTCACCCAACTCGAATCCGCGGCGTAGGGAGAGATCTAGATTGAAGAGTCCTGGACCCTCTACTGTAGCGCGGCCGGCGTCTCCGTAAACGCCTGCGGCAGGTGCGACGAAGGCGCTGGTGTCGAACCATCGAGTGGGGGTTCGTTCCGATGGCCTCAGGTTGGGGTCGCGTGCTCGGTCGGGCCACTGTGAGAATTCAGAACCGGTGTCCAATGGATCTCCGGGCTGGTAGACGGTGAACCAGGGTCCGTCCTGGAAACTCCAGATTCCCTGGACCGACCATCCCCGCAGCACACTGGACAGGGGGCCACGGTGGAGAAGGGATTTGCCAGGGCCAAAGGGAGGCTCGTAGCGGCTGGTCAAGACCAGACGCCTTCGAACATGCAGCTCCGTAAGCCCTCGGTTCAGGTCTAGGGGTACGTTCCTGGAGCGGAAGATGCGGCGCACGGAGGAACCCTCCCAGCCGCCCCCGCTGGCAACCTGGCTGGACCAGGTAAAGGAACCGTTCAACTGAAGCCCCTTTTGCTCTTTCATTTCGACGCGAAGCTGCATGCCGTGGTACCAGGAATCGGCATCCGCCAGAGGTATGTGAACGGCTTGCAGATGTTGATAGGGGCGCCGAGTCTGCCGGTCGCCGGTTCCTGGCACGGCGTCGTTCAGGGAAACCGTCTCCAACTGATGGGTGCCGTGAGAGCCCTGGTAACCCGTGGTTACGACCAGACTTGAATTCAGCTCCTGCTGCAGGGAGAGCCCCCAGACATGGCTCAGGGCATGAGGCAGAGGGCTCTCCACTCCGAAATAGTTGGGAACGGCCGTATCCTGGAGCTCCGCGGGGAAGGGATTGGAAAGGCCCAGCGTAGGGCTCTCCAGAGGTGCGTCGAAGGTCAGGCGCCGTGCTCCCGGCCTGGGGTTCTCGACCAGTCGGTAGATCATTCCGGTGTCTGGCTCGTTGGCATAGATGCCATAACCCGTGTGCAGTACAGTAGAGGAGGCAAGGTGATAGGCAATGCTCAGGCGAGGCAGGAACACTCCCCTCTTGTTCCACTGGACGAGGGGGACGTTCGCCAGAAATCGACCGGTCTCCCCTTCAGCCAGGTCGAGGTCTTGCAGAGGTGGGGAGAGGTCGCCCAGGGCAGTGTCGAAGTTGGTGACGAAGCCGCGCTTGTCCCTCCAGGGCTGCCTCAGTTCGTGGCGAACACCGATGGTCAGGGTCAAGTTGGGGGCCAGTCGCCAGTTGTCCTGTAGATACCAATAGAGACTGTTCTGGTGAAGACTCCCTCGTAGCGCTTCTCCTCCAGAGGTGGAACGGGCTGGATAGCCGAGTAGGAAGTCGGCAAAGCCGTTGCCTGTATAGCGGTCGAAGAAATCGAACTTGGAGCGTCTGGACATCGCTAGAAAAAGGTAGTGCTGCCGGAACTCGACTCCCGCCTTGATGTTGTGCCTGCCCTTCTGAAGGGAAACGTCATCCTTGACCTGCCAGTTTCCGGTGACGCTGCGGCCTAACAGCGAAATATCTCCGATACCCGTGAAGCCCTGGATCTCGATCGTGGGGACACCGGTTCGATCTACCTCCTCCTCAAGGAGCTCAGGTACACCCAGGCCCTGGACAATCTCGGTCTTGGGGCGCGAGATTTCCGCATCGTAAGGCCGTCGAGTCCAATGGACGCTGGCCACGTTCTGGATGCCGGTCGAGAGGCTTTGCTGGTTGGAGATGGATTGACCGTATGTGTGCAGCGGCTGGGTGGAGGAGAACTCTGAAAAGGGCTGGATGCTCAGGTAGGGGCCCGAGTTCCAGAGGAAGCGGCCCGACCATTTACTGGTCTCCGAGGTCTTGAGGTCCATCCGAGCGATCAGCTGGGGATTGTCGAAGGGAGCGCTGGAGTCGGGGCTGGTGTAGTTCAAGGCTCCGGCAGTATTGGGAGCCGGCCAGAAGGTCAGGAGCTTTCTGGAGACTGGATCAAAGCGATCTTTGGGGATGGTGTGGTTGGGAAACGGGTTGCCGGTGAGAGGATCTAGAATGGTGCTCGAAAAGTGTCCTGACTTCTCTTCTGCCGTGGGCACAACGCCCGTCAGAGGACGGATCTCGCGAACCAACTCAAGCTGGTAGGAGGCAAAGAACCAGGCGGTGTCCTTTCCATTGATCAAGCCGGGGAGGTAAACCGGTCCTCCCAGGGTTCCCCCGAACTGATTCCGTTTGAACTCCTGCTTTTCGTGCTCGAAGAAATTGCGTGCATCGAGGTTGTCGTTGCGATGAAACCAGAAGACATTCCCGTGTAGCTCATTTCCGCCGCTCTTCGTCACCGCAACGATCTGCCCGCCCGGCAGTATTCCGTAGTCGGCTCCATAGAGTCCCGTCTTCACCTCGAATTCCTGAAGCGCGTCCACGCTGGGTTTGAAATTTGAAAATGAGGGCACGATGGAGCCGTCGACGTAGGTAATGTTGTCGCGTTCCCTCATTCCTCCGACCCGGATGTTTCCCAAGGCGCTGCTGAAGCTGCTGGTACTGCTGGCGGGGGCGGTCCCCGGTGCCAAGGTGGCCAACTCGGTAAAGTCGCGGGAGTTGAGCGGCATGTCTTCCAGCTGTTTACGGTCGATTACCTGGCCCATCTCGGCTTTCTCGGCATTGAGGAGCGAGGTCTCAGCCTCGGACTCAAACACCTCCGTGGGTAGTCCGGCCTGCAGCAGAAAGTCTTGTCGGTGAGTCTGACCCAGCTGCAGCACGACGCCCCGTCGAACCTCCGTCCTGAAGCCGACGTGCTCCAACCGGAGTCGATATTCTCCCACCGGTAGTCCTCCTGCCCGGTAGGCTCCTCTTTCATCGGTGAGGGCCTGAAAGGTTTCGTTGGTTCCGATCCGAAGAATCGTCAACTCGGCGTTTGCTATTGCCTGTGATTCCGAGTCGAGGGCAATGCCGAGCAGCAAGCAGGTATTGACCTGGGCGGTGATTGGTTGAAGGAAGAAAAAGGCTGCGCCAAGACAGTTGAGAAGCCCAATAGTGGAGTGGAAGGGCCACCCTGGACGAATCGAACCCTTCCCTATATGAGCAGACACCCGTCCATCTTAGCACGGGAAATACCGGTAGCTGGGCTGTGTCTACCTAGACTGCACTTTCGCGAGCTTCGCGCGCACCTTTTCGGCGTGCCCTTGCGCCTGTACCTTGCGCCAATGATGGGCCATGTTCCCTTTGGGGTCGATGATCAGGGTCGAGCGGATGACTCCCTCGACCTTCTTGCCATACATGTTCTTCTCGCCCCAGGCCCCATATTCCTCCATCATCTTGTGGCTGGGGTCGGAAAGAAGGCCCACGCGAAGATTGAACTTGGCGATGAATTTTCGATGGGACTCGGGATCGTCCGGACTGCAGCCATATACGACGGCCTCTAAAGCCTCAAATCCTCCCAGGCCTTCCGTAAAGTCACAGGCTTCGATGGTGCATCCAGGCGTGTCGTCCTTCGGATAGAAGTAGAGCACGACCCATTGGCCCGAGAGATCCGTCAGGCTCACATCCTCGTTGTTCTCGTTCTTCAGCGTGAAGGCGGGTGCGGCTTTTCCTGTCTCGATCATCTGTCGTTGGCTCCTTGTTTCAGTTCAAGTTAGTGCTGCCCCCCTGCGACATTGTGGATCATTCAGGAGGAAACCTTAGGTTGAGGATAGGGGAGAGTGCGCGTCACTGCGTGGGGAAGGGTTGTCCTGCTCTCTCCTCGGAACCTGGACTCATGTTGCTAACGGCTCAAGTCGTTCGCGGCTCTGCCGGACTTGTCTTCAGATTGTTGAGACCCGGTTCATGTTCCTCTGCGACGTTCAGACGAATCCTTCAAGCTTCAGCTCAAGGCGCGACCGTGATTGACTCCGGGCCGCTACCTCGCTCCTGCACCGAGCCTATTACTGCAGCCCGTTCGTATCCCAGCTGCTTCAGCTCCTCCACGCAGTCTCGAGCCACTTCGGCAGGAACGCTAGCAAGCAGACCCCCGGCAGTCTGTGGATCAAAGAGGAGAGGCCCGGTCTCGGACTCAGAGAGGATTTTACGATTGCGAACGGCGCGGCGCAACCGGAGATTCTGGGGTTGCAGCGAGCTGAAGATTCCAGACCGTACTGTTTCCAGAGCTCCCGGAAGCAGGGGAACGGAGGAGAGTGAAAGCTGAGCTTCCAATCGGGACGCCCGGGTCATCTCGACCAGGTGGCCTAGTAGACCGAAACCCGTCACGTCGGTACAGGCGTGGGCACCTCTGCGCAGCAGACACTCTGCCCCGAGCCGGTTCGACTGAAGCATGGATTGTGTCGCTGCCACGATCCACCGTCCCTTGGCTTTCAAACGCATGTGGGCGGCGAAGAGGGTTCCAGTGCCGATGGGCTTGGTCAGGATCAGCTGGTCACCGGCCTTCATGCCTCTCTTTTCGAGAACCCGTCCCGGATCTACCAGACCATTGACTGCAAAACCAAGAGCGAGTTCCGATCCCTCACTGGTGTGGCCTCCTACCAGGGGCGTTTCAGCTGCGTTCAGGACCTCGACCGCCCCACGCAGCAGCAGTTCCAGAGTTTCCTCGACTTTTTGCTCTAGTCCGTAGGGAACGGTAGCCAGGGCCAGTGCTGATTGAGGCTGGGCTCCCATGGCGAAGATGTCACCTAGACTGTGGTTCGCCGCGATCTTGCCGAAAGTATAGGGGTCTTCAACGATGGCAGGGAAGAAGTCAACGGAGTGAACCAGATGCTTGCCCGCGGGAACCGAGATGATCGCCGCATCGTCGGGTGAGTCAAGGCCGCTGACGACGTTGGGGTGGACCACAGGTTGGACCCGTCCCAGGACCCGGTTCAGGACGGTAGCCCCAACCTTGGCACCGCATCCACGGCAGCGCATGGCGACAGTGGATGGCTCCCGAAGAGCAGACTCGGAACCCGAGAAGTCGGGTGGGTTCGAATCCTTCTCTACTTTCATTTCGGGAAGGACGTTGTAGCGGTGCATGAAGCGCTGATCGATCCAGTTCTTCCAGTTCCAGACCCATTTCCCTTCCACAGACCAGTGACCACGGGAGGCAACGGCGTAGCGATCACCCGTACTGATCAGGCTCAGGAACCTTTTCTGGGGGGCAAAGGGCTTCAGCGTGTGGCCCAACAGCGCTCGTCGCAGATTTTTTTCCAACGGCTTGCCCTGGCGAACCGCAAACACTCCGGCCTTTTCTCTCGGATGGGAAAGGACCGATGCGATATCCCCAGCTGCGAAGACCTTGGGATGGGAAATCGATTGAAGGGTGTCGTGGACCTGGACGAAACCGTTAGCGTCGACTGCCAGCCCCGAGTCCGCCAGCCAGGTAGCGGCGGAGGCTTGTGTTACCCAAAGAATCTCGTCCAACTCCAGCTCCGATCCATCGTCGAATCGGATTCGGCGACTCTGGACCCGCTCGACAAACCGGCCCGTCCACACCTGAATCTGCCTCTCGCCAAGCACCCGCTGGAACTTTTTGCGCACTCTGCGATTATGAGTAGGCAGGACGGTTTCGGCTCCACCGACAAGGTGAAACTTCAACTGATCGCTGGATTGGCCCAGGTTCTCGAGCAGGTCCTGGAGAGCCTGCTGGACTGCCAGGATCAATTCCACCCCTCCAGCGCCGGCGCCGACTAACCCTACTCGGAGTCGTCCTCCTGCCTCGACGACTCGTTTCTGCAGTTGTTCCCAGCGTGAAACGAACCCACCGATGGGTTTTACTGGGATAACTTCAGCTGTAGCTCCGGGTACGTTGGCAACCGTCGGTGTGGAGCCGATGTTGATGGAAACCACGTCGTAGGAAAGCGGAGGCCGGCCGCGGAAGAGCAACTTCTGGGTGTCCAGTTCCAGACCGATTACCTCATCGTTGACCATTCGGGCTCCCGCGAACTCTGCCAGAGGACCCAGGTCGATGTGGGCTTCGTCGAACTGGTAGTGACCGGCCACCAGACCAGGGAGCATTCCGGAATAAGGGGTGTGGACATCGCGGCAGACCAGCGTCACCCGCACTCCCGGTAGCGGCTTCATGCCGAAACTCTTGAGAACGCTCACCTGACTGTGGCCACCCCCGATCAGGACCAGATCCTTGGCTATCGGAGTGCTGTTGCGGTTCATGTTAGTTCGTGCCCATTCCCAAAGGCTGACAGTTTAGTCGTATTTCCGGCTGTGAACCGGATCATTTGAGAAAGAGACTTCCGGCTGATTTCAGGGAGCATGACCTATAAGGGAGCATGACCTATACCGAAGGTGTTATTGCGTGTAGCCCAGGGTTGCAATGCGAAGCGAGCTACCCTGGGTTCCGGTCGTCTGCCTCTTCTGCGCTGAAGGCGTTGTTGCCAACGCGTTTCCGGTCGGCAATAACCCCTTCGGGATAGTGCATTCAACGACCCTTGACCCAGGGTAGCTCGCTTCGCTCCGTTGGGCTACCCGCAGTAACGCCTTTGGCGTAAGGAGGTGCTCCCAGGAACCTGTAACTGGATTTCTAATTCCACCTGGGTGTCAGGTTAGCCAATCGTCTGAGATGCCCCCGATCCATGCTAGATCAATGGGTTATCTCCTTTTCCAGTCCGAATCCGGAAATGAAGCTTCAGGTTAGTCACGCCCCCGGCGGTGCTGCAACATTCGAGAAAGAAACTTCCGGCTACTAGGGATTTGTGCGTCACTGCATGGGGAAGAGTTGTCCGGTTCTCTCCTCGGGACCTGGGCTCATTTGCTAACGGCTCAAGTCGTTCGCGGCTCTGTCGGACTTGGCTTCGTAACGCGGGTAGTTCACCTGTTGGCGGCACCTTCGGAGGACAGGAGACGTGCGGCGTTCAGACGTTTCGACGTGCGACGTATTCTTGAAGTTTCAGCGTAGTTTCAGCCCGATCGGACTAATCGGCCAGCTCGGCGGTTAGGCTCAATTGGACGGCGGCGTTCAGTGGCATTTCGCTGATTCCGAGTGCGACTCGGGTATGGCGCCCTTTGGCGCCAAAGACTTCGTTCAGGAGCTCGGAGGCTCCGTCCAACACCTGAGCCTGGCTTTGGAAGCCGGTGGCAGAGTGGACGAATCCGTCCAGACGGACGATTCGTTTGATTCGCGACAATTCATCAGCTGCGGCCTTGAGCTGGGCAATGGCGTTGATAGCGCAGAGTCTGGCAGCCTGGTAGCCTTCGTCGACGATTAGCTCATCTCCCAGCTTTCCGATGTAAGCGAGCTCTCCGTCCAGCCATGGTAATTGTCCCGAGGTTAGGACCAGATTCCCGGTTCGCACCCAGGGATCGTAGGCCCCGACCGCCGAGGGAGGAGGGGGTAATGTGATGCCGAGTGCAGCGAGACGTTCTTCGGGAAGCATACGAATGACTCCTTTTTGGTCGCGAGTCTAGCCGAAGGGCTTGGCTCGTCGGACGATCTGCAGGATATTGCCTTCCGGATCCGGAAAGAAGGCCATTTGCGTCTCTCCCGGATTCCCTGCTGCCATGCGTGAGAACTCGATGCCCCTGCGGCGCAGCTCCTGGCAAGTCGGCTCGAACTCGTCGACGGTGAAGGCGATGTGCCTGATGCCGGCATCGGCATCGGTGGCCTCCGGTCGTGGCCGGTCATTGGCAGGAAGTATCTCGAACATCCCTCCGCCCGGAACCCCCAGAAAATAGGTGCTGCTTTGCTCGTCTTTAGAGAGCACGTCGAAGTTGAGTGTCGTGGTATACCACTCAGTCAGAGCACCAGGATCAACAGAAACAATCGCCACGTGTTCCATCGCCGTAATCATGGAAGTCCTCCTGCAAGCGCAAACGTTCAGTCAATGGGAGGGTAGAGTCTACTGGTAGCGTTTTCGTCTGTCCAGACGAGAAGCTGGGCGTTTCTCTCGTCGTGTCGTCCGGCTGGTGACGAATCTACTTCAGACCAAGACCGAGTTCCTCTTTGCAATACTTGATGCTGTGCTCCAGCTGTGTCTTCTGGTAGGTCTGAATGGCCGCACCCTTCTCGGGGGGCGCCGGAGCCTGAAAAGCTTCCAGCGGGCTTCCGCGTTTGGCGAGAGCTAGGAAGGCCGCAAAATCGCTGGCTCTGACGCTCTCATAGGGACCCCAGAAAGCCGAGTCCAGATAGGGAAAAGAACGCTGAATTCCGGAGATGATCTCGAGCTGAAAAGGCACGTTGGGACAAAGCGCCCTGAACTTCTCCGCATAGGCCTCGGTATCCACACATCCTTCACCCATCGCCGTCCACTGGACTCGCGCCCCTCGTCCGTCTTCCCAGACCATCGAGTCGCGTATACCACTGCTGACCGCGTAGGGTGCAAGGATCTCGAGATTACGTACCGGATCCTCCAACGTCCAGGTCGCATTCCCCGCGTCTACCGTGGCTCCCACGTAATCTTTCCCGGCAGCCTCGATCAAGCCGACGAGTTCGCGAGCCTGCAGGTCCCCGGCATGATTCTCGACCGCGATCTTCACGCCCAGATCGAGCGCATGGCCTCTTACCTTTCGAAGAAGCTCGACCGTCGTCTCAATGTGGCGCTGGATTCCTCCCGGATCCTTGCGGTCGTCCATCCCTCCCAGAAAGCAGCGTGCCGCCGTGGAGCCCAGGACACCGGCAATACGAAGGGTGAGCCTCAGGTGCTCCTCGGGGCTGCCAAAGGCGGTCTCGCGTCGATCTGAGCTGGGACAGATACCACCCGTTCCCATTTGGATCTCGACTCCGAGATCATCAGCTTTGGCCTTGAGATCTTTGAGGTAGCGTTCACTGTGCTCCGCGTAGACAAACAGGTCCGATAGAAGGATGCTATCCAACTGCAGTGAAGCGGCGTAGTCCAAAAGCCTGGGGGCCTTCCAGCCCAACTCTCGAATGGAATAGTTATCAAAGCCGAGCTTGATCTGCTTCATCCTTTTTCTGGTTCTGGTGCCTGCCCCGACGGCGTTAGCTGTGAGAGCCAGACCTCCACCGACGGAAGCAAGTTTCTTGCCGAATTCGCGTCGGCGTATGGCATCTCTACACTCTTTCATGTTACTGAAACCTCCATTCTAACGTTCTCAACAGCGCAGTCTACCCCGGATGGGCTGCCGTGCTAAGCTGAAGGAACTGTGCGGAGTTCAACGATGAGTACCACAACTGATGACACTCTTTCGGGACTGGTTGCGGTCATCACCGGAGGCGCCCAGGGTCTGGGTCTCGGTATAGCGCGCCACCTTGCGGGACAGGGCTCCTCCGTGATCCTCGCCGACGTTCAGGAGGAAAAGGCTCAGCAGGAAGCATCTGCCCTGCGTGAATTGAGCAAGATCGCCGATTCGGCCTACCTTGATGTTACCGATAGCTCGGGTGTCTCCAAGTTCTTCCAGTCCCTGGCACGAGACCGTGGACGACTCGACATTCTGGTGAACTCCGCCGGATTGGGCCAGCAGGTGGGTCCGGCCGTCGAGTTGAGTGATGATGAATGGTCCCGGGTTCTAGACGTCAATTTGACCGGAACCTTCTACTGCTGTCGCGCGGCCGGGCTGACAATGGAAACCCAGGAGGCTGGCTGCATTGTCAATGTGGCGTCCATCAACGGCCAGAATCCCGCTGCCCTGGTTGCCGCCTACAATGCAGCCAAGGCTGGGGTCATCAGTCTCACCAAGACCCTGGCCCTGGAGCTGGCAGCATACGGCGTACGGGTCAACGCCATCAGCCCAGGTCCGGTGTACACCGAGTTCAATCAGAAGACCATGGCGCAGCGCTGCAAGACGCTGAACATCACCGAACCGGAGATGATTGAGCGCGTCCGTAGCGCCGTCCCGCTGGGGCGCTGGGGGGAACCGGAAGATATCGCCAGAGGTGTCGCTTTCTTGTGCGATCCCGCGAATTCATGGGTGACGGGGGAGGTTTTGAGGATAAGTGGTGGATTGGAGGGAGTCTCGGCGACGCCAGCTAAACGTAAGAAGTGAGCAGTGGTGGAGTAGTGGGGGGCAGCAGTCTTGAGCCATCAGTTCCCTAGAGCAGATTTCCACTATCCAGTCCACCCACTATTCACTTTCTTGAATGTCTTCACTGCTCACTCCACCATTGCTCACTGATTACTAATAAATTAACGGCTACTGAACCCCAAAAAAAGGAGACTCATGACGATTCCATTAGACCAGATCGCCAACATGCCGGCCTTTTCGCCCTACTATCCCATGCCCCCTTGCCGTTACCGAGGGGTACGCTTTCAATTCGTCTATTTTCGCGCCGATCTGGCTGCGATTGATCGAGTGCTGCCAGCCTGCTTTGAGACGTCCGACGATGGCTTTTGTGTTGCCATGGGGCTCACCGCTCCCTGGACGTCCAGCTATGGCGAATTTCAGGAGAGCGTTCTGTCGGTGAAGTGTACGTACGAAGGGCAGGTCGGGTACTTCGCCCCGATCGCTTTCTTGAATTCAAGGTCGAGCATTCCGGCCGGCCGCGAAATCTACGGGACGCCCAAGGTGTCCGCCGAAATCGACGTTGGAATGGATGAGAGAGTCATGTTTACCGACACCCGATTGGCCGGTGCCTCGGTAATGGTCATCCGCTCCACCATGCATCGGCCGGCAACCAGCGACGATCTTCCCAAGCTGCAACCCGCCTGGCGCGTCAAGGTGATTCCGAGGGCGGACGGCCAGGGAGCGGATGTCCTTCAGCTCATTGACACCACAAATGCAAGCACGGACACCACCATCCATGTCTGTCGGGCCGGTGATGGCGTAGTTCAGTTCGATCCTTCGCCGATCTATAATCTCGCGGATTTTGCCCCGCAGGAGTACTACGGTGCGCACTACCTGGAGATGGATTATACGGAAGGCTACGCCGAAATCGCGCGCGATTTCCTGAAGCAGCCCTGAAGGACGTGGCGGTGGCTTCCAAGCCGCCGTAGGTCGAGCCAAAGGCTCGAAAGAAGAAAAAACCTTCGGCCTGGAGACCAAAGCTACTATTCGCATCGCTTGGACTGTTAGACTTGGAGCCACTATGGAGCGAAGAACCTTTCTCAAGAAGAGCACCGGAGGCGCCGTTTTTTCCTCCCTGGCTTTTTCGTCCATCCGGACACTAGCGGCCGGGGAGCCGATCAAGGTAGGCGTAATCACCCAGGAAAAGGGTCCTCATCTGAGCATCTACCTGGACGCCTTGGCCAAGGCTAAGGGGGTAGCCTCCGTTGCCCTCTCGGACCAGAGCGGTACTACCTTCGAGAAGGCAAAGGAGGTATTGGGCGGCAAGCTCACTACCTTCCGGGACCACGACAAGATGCTCAGGGAGGTGAAGCCACGGTCCGTTATCCTCAGCCTCGAGGCCCATGTGGCTCCTCCGCTGATTCGAAAGTCGCTGGAGTCCGGGGCCCATGTCCTGGCCGAAAAGCCCTCCTGCGTCCGAGCCGAGGACTTCGAACCTCTGGTCCAGTTGGCAAACTCCAAGAACCTCAGCCTGATGTTGGCCTTGGGCACCCGGCTGCATCCTGGAGCCCTAAAGGCCAAGGAGTTGGTCGATTCTGGACTGCTAGGCAAGCCTTATGGGTCTCATTTGGTTTTTGTTGCCGATCAGACCCGCCTTACCCGTCCTCGGTTCCATCGCTCCTGGCTGGCCTTCAAGGACAAGGCGGGAGGAGGACAGCTCATCTGGTTGGGCATTCACTATCTGGATCTGATTCAGTATCTGACAGGGGATCGTATTGAGCAGGTATCTGCCGTTACCCGCAATGTGGGTGGGCAGCCCGTGGAGATCGAAGACGCGGTCGCCCTGGCTCTGAAGTTCAAGAAGGGTATGGTGGGTACACTCCACGGTGGGTATTACCTGGACAAGGGATACCACCTCGGCATCACTCTTTGGGGATCGAAGGGGTGGGTCAAGCTCGATCCAATGCATAGTCCCGTGACGTGGTACTCGACCCATCCAGACGCTCCCAAAGGAGTCCAGTCCTTTTCTTTCCCCATGGAGCCCGGCTCCTACTTCTACCTGGTGCAGTCGGCAGTTGACGTCGCCCGGGGAGTGGGCAAAGCGCCGCTGACGGGAGAAGACTCGCTGCACGTCCTAAGGGTCATTTTCGGCGCCTATCGAGCCTCGGACACGGGCCGTACACAGACGATAGGCTAAGCTGAAAGCGGAACACGCTACAGGTTGCAGGTTTGCGATCCGTGACAATATAGGGCGACGAGAGAATTAGGAGAGCCCTCATGGCTGAACTCAAGCGGCGGCAATTCTTGAAAACATCTGCCTGGGCAGGGGCCTCCCTGGTGGGGACTTCCCACCGTTGGGCGAATGCCAATGATCGGATCCGGGTAGCCCTTATCGGAGCTGGTGGTCGAGGTGGCGCCCTGGTGCGTGATACCTACGATGTCGAGGGCGTCGAGATTGTCACGGTTTGCGATGTGGACGAAAGGCGCAGTCGAGAAAAGGCAGATGCCGTCGAGAAGATCAGCGGCAAGAGGCCCCGGATCGAAAAGGACATGCGGCGCATCATGGACGACCCCTCCGTGGATGCGGTGACGATCGCCACCTGCAATCACTGGCACGCGCTGGCCGGAATCTGGGCCTGTCAGGCGGGTAAACATGTCTATGTAGAGAAACCGATCGCTCACAATGTGGTCGAGGGACGCAAGCTGGTGGAGGCCGCACGCAAGTACGAACGGATCATGCAGGGAGGAACCAATCGGCGTTCCAGTGGCTCTTTTCGCCGGGTTGCCCAACTGGTGCGAGAAGGGATTATTGGAGATGTGTATTGGGCTCGCTGTGAGTTTCCCAACCCTCGAGATCCGCTGGGTTTCAAGCAGCCCGAACCGCCACCGGACTGGCTCGATTGGAACCTCTGGCTGGGACCCGCTCCCCAGCAGCCCTATCACCAGAATCTGGTGCATTACAATTGGCACTGGTTCTGGGACTTCGGAAATGGAGAAATGGGCAACAATGGGGTACACATTATCGATATTTGCCGGTGGATGATGGGGCGGGGCCTTCCCGTCAGGGCTCACGCCGCGGGAAGTCGCTTCGGTCCCAAGGATCAGGCGCAGACCCCCAACACACATCGATCCACGTTCGAATTCGCAGATGGGGCGCTACTCACCTGTGATCTCCGCAATCTGTACTCCGACCAGGGTCGGGTGATTCCCCGTCGTGCCGTCTATGCCAAGAGGCAGTGGTTTGCGGAGTTTACCTGGGATCTCTACGGTACCGAGGGGTACATACACATGAAGCACCGGGTTGAGAAACCGGGTGCAGGCTGCGACTACCAGGTCTTTCTGGGACGCAACGACAAGGCTGAGCCCCCTATGGGAGAGCTACCCAATCTACATCACTACCAGAACTTCGTCGACGCTATGCGGGCCGGAGATCGGAGCATCCTGACTGCGGAGATCGAAGAGATCCACCTTTCGGGTATCTTTTGCGAGTTGGCCAACATCTCGACCCGGGTGGGCAGGGAGCTGCGCTTCGATCCGGCTACCGAGAAGATCGTCGGAGACGATGAAGCCAACAAATTTTTGGGTCGAGAGTACCGCAAGCTCTTCGAGCTTCCAGATCCCGTGTGAGAGATCCGGCCGAGAAAGAAACTTTTTCCTATCTCTAGCAGCGTGACCGCTGTAGGACGGACACTCCTGCCCGTCGAGGACACGACGGGCAAGAGTGCCCATCCTACAGGTTCGCGCGCATTTTTCTTGCTAATGAACTTCCAGCTCAGTGGCTCTCTAGCGGTGCTGCCCCATTCAAGGAAGAAACTTCCGGCTGGGGATTCGTGCGTCACTGCGTGGGGAAGAGTTGTCCGGCTCTCTCCTCGGAACCTGGGCTCATTTTGCTAACGGCTCGATTGGTAACGGGTCGAGTCGTTCGCGGCTCTGTCGGACCTGGCTTCGTAACGCTGGTAGTTCACCCGTTGGCGGCACCTTCGGAGGACAGGAGACGTGCGACGTGCAGACGTTTGGACGTGCGACGAATTCTTGAGTTCCAGCTTACTCCACCTCGAAGCTCAGCAGTTCGACTGGCAGGTTGATTCCGCCTGGCGTCGGAGTCTCCTGCTTAAAGGTCAAGGTATTCCGCGCCCAACCGGCCCCATCAGGAAAACGCTCATTGGACTGGGTTCCGCTGGATCCTCCCGCAGCCTCGTTGACCTGTGGCTGCCCCCGTTTAGAAGCACCAGTAAACCGCCATCGTCGGCGTCAGTTGTGTCGTAAACCAACGCATTCAGCAAGTTGGCTGTAGTCACCGCCGTGCCATTCGGGAAGTCAGTAGCGTCACTGGTATACAGGGCCACGGCGTCGGCTCCATTTTGAAGGAGATTGGTGTTGGGAGAGACATCGAGATCACAGTTGGCAACCTTGCTGGCATCGCCACAGAGGATAAAGAACCCGCCTGCGCCGGTGGAGTTTCCATCCAGGTTAAAGGCGGCATAGGAGGCGTCTTGGCCGCCGTTGAAAAACACCAGAACCAGACCGGAGAGATCGGTGCTGCCCACCCCACCGTCGTAGAGTTCGACGAACTCTGCGTCATCCGTGCCCGCCTGGTCTGCATCAACCTCGTTGACCAGGACCTGTGAAAGAGCAGGTTGGCTCGCAGCGAACAGAAAGAGGACTGTGAAAAGACAAAACGACATGGTGTTGACTCCCCTGATTTTGTTTGGTGGTGGGACTGAACCAGGCCTCTGAACCTGGTATCAGCAGTACCTAACGTCGGAGTCGGAAAAACTGCGAAGGAAATCGCGGGGGCGAGGGTGACGGCCGCAATCCGGCCGGCTTATCGGCGAACTCCGGGGTCGGAGCTCTCAGATATTTAGAGCGAGACTTCAGCGGATCAGACTTCTGCTAGCCGTTGGTCTGAGTCTCCGAGCTTCTCCAGGTGGATGCCGAACTTGTCGAGCATCGACAGGTAGAGGCTGCACATCTTGCGGTTCGGCTTTTCCAGGTAGTCCAGGATCCGCCCGGTCTCAAGACGACCACCGGCGCTCCCGAGTATTGCCACCGGCAGCTGGGTGGCGATGTGACTGCCCGTAAGCATGCTCGAACAATACATCAGCATGGAGTTGTCCAGGGCAGTTCGCTCACCTTCCTGGATCGCGTCTAGTTTGCGGGCGATATAGCCAAATTGCTCCAGGAAGAACTGATTCACTTTGAGCCAGTCGTCGTTGTTGCGATGGGAGAGCTCATGGTGACCTATTTGGACGTCGAGGTGCGGGAACAGCAGGTAGCTGTGGTCGTTGTTGAGTTTCAGCGTACACACGCGGGTGGTATCGGTTTGGAAGGCCAGCACCATGATGTCGCACATCAGCCGCATGTGCTCGCCCAGGGTCTGTGGAATGCCGTCCGCCGGACGCGGCAGGTTGGGCCCATCCAGGGTCGGGCGCCAACCTTGCAGCTCGCCCTTTTGTCCCGCCCCCTCGATGCGCTGCTCGATTTCGCGCACAGAGTTGAGGTATTCGTCGAGTTTTAGCTGATCGTTGGAACTGATTTTGCGACGGAACCCCTGCGCTTCATCCAGCACAGAGTCGAGTACGCTGCGGTCGCCCCGCTCGATTTCGTCCTTGAAGAGCCGGTCGAAAGCGAGGGCTGGGTAGAGTTCCAGAGGTGTCGGAGCCGTGGGGGAGCTCCACGAAATATGGGAACTGTAGAGCATCGAATAGTCTTTGTGAATCCCAGGATTGGATCTTTCGCAGCCAAGCACCAGGCTCGGAACTTTGGTCGATCGACCATACTGCTGGGCGATGATCTGGTCGACGCTGGTTCCGGAGCGAATCGCGCCCCCAGAGGCAAGCGGGGCTCCAGAAAGGAGATTTCCTGTCATGGAGCTGTGGATGTTTCCCTTGAGAGCTTCCTCGTTGTAGAGTCCGCGGACGAAGAGTAGCTTTTCGCGGAAATCGGAGATCGGTGCCAGCACCTTGCCCAGTTTTATCTGCCTGCCCTGCTCTGTGGCCCACCACTCCTCGGTGTGAAAGCCGTTTCCTGAAAACAGCACCCCGAAGCGGATCGGCGCCTGACTGCCCGAATCGGCGGCAGCACCGGCCTTGGCCCCCCATACAGGGATCGACTCCATCCAGGGCAATGCCATCGTGACACCGACTCCACGCAGAAACGTTCGACGAGACAAGTGATGGTTCTTCATGATCTACCTCAGAGAAGAGTTGACAAAATCTCCACTTATTCTAACCTCAATCAAACCGGTCCGCATCCGTGCTTTCCATAGCGGACAAGACTCGACCTGCTACCGTCCGGCAAGCAGCGCTGATTTCCCACGGATATGCCGAAACTGGCGACTTCTCACAATCATTTCGATGGCCACCGAGAAGCGGTAGCCGTTTTTCGCCAGCTGCTGCCGCATGTTAGTGAGCAGAGGTTGATCGGAGAGCTGCACCTCCCGAGCCAGAGCGTAACCCAGAAGTTTGCGGCAGAACTGTCCTAGGACAGCATCACGGCGCGTTTTCGACAGGTAGTCCCGCAAACCTGTCAGACCCTCGATCTGGGTCCCGTCGGGAAGCCTCGTCTTGGTGTCGATGGGACGGCCAGCGAGATCCTTACTGCGACGGCGTCCAATGGCGTCGAAGCCTTCGAGCGCGAAGCCGAAGGGGTCGATTCTTTGATGACAAGTAGCGCACTGGGGGTCGCTCGTATGTTTCGCTACCAGTTGGCGCACGGTCAGTCCGTCCGTCTCAGTTTCATCCGGGGGCAGCTGGGGGACCTCCTGAGGTGGGCGGGGGAGTTTTTCACCGAGCAGCACTTCACTGATCCAATTGCCCCTCAGGATTGGACTGGTGCGGGACGCTCCCGATTGCTTGGCAAGCGTCGTCGCCTGGCCCAGGATGCCGCCGCGACCGTGCTTCTGACGCATGTCCCCGATACGATGCCATCCCCTATCCGGGATTCCCTCGATGCCGTAGAATTCTGCAAGACGTTTGTTGACGAAGGTGTGGTCGGCATCAAGGAGGCTCAACAGGGAGGCGTCCCGTTGAAACAGATCGGTGAAGAACCGGATTGATTCTTCGTACATGTCGCTGCGGAGATCCGCGAACTCTGGATAGTATTTCTGACTCTTTTCCTCGATCGCGTCGAAGTCGTAGATGTGCAGGTAATGACAGGCGAACTCGATGGCTAGCCTCCGGACACGGGCATCGCCCACCATTCGTGCCACCTGCTTTTTCAGTACCTCGGGTTCATGCAAGCTGCCCTTGGCAGCGTGCCTCCTTAGTTCTTCATCCGGCTGCGAGGACCAGAGGAAATAGCTCAGGCGGCTCGCCAGTTCCCAGTCAGAGACCGGAGCGGAATCAGCTGCTACCGGGGCTCCTTCGAGCCGATAAAGGAATCCTGGAGCGACAAAGACTCTGGCGAGGGTCAGACGAAAGGCCTCTTCGTGCTCCAGCTCTTGCTCCCGCAGTCTCTTATAGAGGCCACGCAAATCCTCTGTTTCGGCCTCGGTCGGGAGGCGCCGGTAGGCCTGAGTCGCGAAGTCGATCAGGGCGTCCACGTGTCTGGGCTCGTCCTGGATCAGCTCCTTCCTGAACTCGGCCGCGCGACGCTCGGAGGGTTCGCGTAGTGGAAGTAGTGCGTTGTACTGAGTCTTATCATCAAGCCCGTTTCCGGCCATGACTTCCAGAAGCAGATCTACGGCAGTAGCCTCCAGAAAGGCGCTATGGCTAACGTAGTGTAGCTCCTTCCAGAGTCGGTCGAGGCGGGCCTTCTGGGTGTCGTCGAGCATCAGTCTTGCCAGGTGATCATCC
>CAUZIZ010000078.1:0-5000 GCA_963579905.1 Acidobacteria bacterium UBA6911
CTTTTCTATTGGTCGCCGCTTTCGTAGGGTACGTCGTGTTCTCCGAGTAGCACCGGGCCGGCGTTCGCACCTCCTGGAAGCAGAGGAGGGCAAAGGCAATTCAACAGAATAGCTGGCGTAGAAAAGTACCCCCGCTCCATCCGGTACACCGGTACAATCCTTTACCTACAAGGGTTTCAGCGGAATTCGATCCGGTACACTATCCGGTACTGTACCGGATAGGAGATCGGCTGAAACCCCTGTCAATACTGGGTTGTACCGGTGTACCGGTTGGAGCGGAGGTATATAGGCGTAGGTTGTCATATTCTTTCCGGTTCGCCCTGGGAATGGGGATCGTTACGTGTATGCCCCAGGGTTGGTGAAGTTCCGTTTTCCGATATCAAATATCGGCCAAAAGAATCCTCAAAATCGCTCCTCACATAGCCGCGAACTTTATTGCCGTTGAGCCGAAATTGGTCCGGGCGGATTTCAAATGGGGCAAGGACCATGGCAAGTTGTCTGGTCGTAATAGGGTCTTTATCAAACTCGGGCCAGGGGCGCTCCTCCATCTTCCCGAGCTCCTCTACAATTTCGGCGCTGGTCAATCTTTCCGCGCCTCTCGATCGGAACAGCTCCTCCAAATCCGCCAGCAGCTGCACGCCTTCTGAGTTCTCGGCCTCATCGTTCGTGGAGAGGATCAAGGCGGAGGACCGTGCCCGTTCGGGCCAGTCGCCCCCGACCAGGTCGGCAATGGCGAAGAGCTTTCTCCAGCAGTCTTGCTCGCGATCGTTGAGTTCTGTGGGCATTTCAGGTTCGCTGTCCGCTATCGTGGCCGAATTGTCTTGCACCCATCTGGCCGCCATTCGCTGTAAGGGTTCCAGTTCTCCCACCACATGATCCCTGCGGAATCGGCAAACCTGATCTCCCTTCTGCTTACGCCGCATCTTGATAACAATAGAGCGATCCTCAAGAGTTCCAGGAAGCTTGCCGATCAATGCGATGCCAAGCAGCCCGAATGTGCTGAAAAGTCTCGGCTCATGATCATCGCCCACGCAGCGAGGTATTTGCGCTGTCGCCCGGTAATGCCCGCTGTTCAGAATTCCTGTTAGCTCTTTGTCGCGAATGAACGTATCAGCCTCATCCACCAACAAGGTCGGCGACCACTTTTCTATTGATCTGAAGACTGACGCCGGAGTTATGTTTGCGACTCCGAGCGGTCGCCTGACCAGGCACAGCAGGATATCGATTAGCGTCGTTTTTCCGCATCGCTTTGTCGGCGACGAGATAGTAAGACGCGGCGCAATTGAGATAACTTCCACCAGAAAAGTCAGGATTATCCAGAGGCCAATAGCGACGGAAGCACCCGATGGCAAGACCACATATCGGGAGAGGTTTGTTTCGAGTTGAGCAAGGAGTTTCGCACCATCCACCGGTTCGGGCCAGGGGTCGGGATCGCTCAAGATAAGGGAGCGCCCCTGGAAATCTCCCGTATCTTTGCGAATTTCGGGATTAGAGGCTAACGCAGCGTCAGCTAGATGACTCGGGCTGCTGATCCCCGCCTTTTTCAACCTGGAAACCAGAGCCTCCCGAAGCACACCACGGGGCAAGTCATCAAGGTCCCTGGCCTGGGTTTTTATACTCTCCAGCAATGTCAGAAGCATTCCCGGAGGCGCATCACGGTCCAAAAAGCCGAACCCTGCTTCCTCCAGAATTTCCTCAGGAGATGCCACGACGGATCGGATCACGCTGGCCGCCTCCAGCGCTCCTGCTGTTTCCGATCCACCAGCATTGACCGCTTTTGCCGCTTCGTTTCCTCGTCCATGAGCGTCGTCATGTTGCGCTCTAGCAAGCGTTGCGATGTTTGATCCAGAAGGTAGGAAAATCCTCTTCTCAGCTCCTCCAGTCGGAGAATTATCTCCACCATTTCGTCTGCCAGACGGTCTTGTTCCTTCGCGATTGCGATCACAACATGGTGGAGCGCCCGAGCTTCGGCTTCGGTCATTGTTGCATTCGCTCCAGGGCTTCTTCGAGGCTGACTCCAGGCAGCATCTCCAGGTATTCGCTCAGCTCCTGGCGCCGAAACACTAATCGACCTCCCCATCGCTTAAAAGGCACCTGGCCCCGGGCAATTCTTGCCCTTAGAGCCTTCTCGCTGACTCCCAGAAATTCGGCGGCCGCCGGGACATCCAGCAGCGCACCTTGGCTAGCCATCAATCCTCTGTATCCTCAGCCTCTATCTGGGCGTACCGCCTCTGGAGAAAGGCCTTCTCTTCAGCGCTCAACGGGGCACCATTCCTCAAATTCGCTTCTAGCTGGTCTTGTTTCTTCCGCTCTTCTCGTTGGATAAACGTCTCCTTCAGCGACTGGAACAGCTCCTCCCCGGTAATGACTCTGCCATCACTGGTCACCTGAAACTGCATAAGCAGGCGCTGATGCGGCCCCCAGACCTCCAGCTCTGCTGCCTGCTTGGCCCTCTGCAGGATGAAAAAGTTCTGCAGAACCACGGCCGGTTTGATGTTTAGGCACTCGGGCGAGGCGAGGAGTTGCACGGTCCTCAACATTTCGGAGTCCAAGTCTGTCCAGAACTCCAGCGCTTCCCGGGCCGCATCAGTGGGAATCAGGCCCCGCTGGCTTGCCACTTCATCCAGCTTCTGCTTCAACTCCTCATCTACCCGGAACGATACTCGCGGTTTCGCCATTGGTTTCTCCTTTATGGGATAATCCTACAGGACATCTCTGACACCAAAGATAACAAAGTTGGCACCACGGTGTCAGATATAACTAGATTAGGCTCCAACACTAGGAGGAATCATGAAGACTCTGACTCGACGGGAATTTCAGTGGATGACCGGACGGACTCTGGCGCTCTCTCCCCTGCTTGCTGGGATCGCTTGTGGCCCGGGCGAAACATCCCGCCCCAGCGGAACTACTCGAGGGGCCACCACAGCCACCGGACCGCTCACGATGACGTTGGGATCGGCTGACGTCACCATTCCTCCGACTCAGCCCGAAGGCGACACCTGGCGCTACGGGCTCGCTCTACCCTTTCAGGTGGCGGCTGGGAAGGTGGGTCTCTTCTGCGGCATCCGGGGGAAGCGAGGCCACGACTTCGAGGTAGGCACTGACGCAATTCTGTTCAGTGACCTTTCCCAGATTCAGGCCGAGGGGGCCATTTCCATCTCTCGCAACCACGGCGAGAAGAACCCCAATTCCAGTCCTGCCGGGGCGCCCTCCATCATGGTGAAATACCCGGTCACTGGCGGCTTCGTCCCCGCCGGGGCCAAGCTCGAGGACGGTTCTCCCCACCCTCATGCGGGGACCGGTTTCGGCATCTGCCAGGCGATCGCCTGGACGGCGGATCAAGAGAGCGTCTATCCAGGTGAGCAGACGTATGAGTATATGGAGCTCTATCAGCTGGCCTACGACGACGACGGCTTTCGGCTCACCGAGACGGAACGGATCCCCTATGACGAGCTCCTAGCGGGAGCGGTGCTTGCCAACCCTGGCCTGACCAATGCCATCGCCGATGGAGAGGATCTTCTGTTCACCATGGGCGGCGGAATCGAAGGTGGATCGGCCTCCGGCCTGACCCGCTGGCGCCGACAGGCTGACAAGTGGAGACCCGTTTCCTGGAAGCCGATCACCCACGCCGACGGTTCTTTTGAGCCCAGCCTCATCCGTGACGGGGATGGGAGCCTTCTCTTCTCTGCCCGCGGAGGAAGGGACGAGGAGGGACGGAGGCGTCTGCAATCGCGAGTCTGGCGTTCTCAGGATGGTGGCGAGAGCTGGAGCAAGGTCATTCACGTAGAGGGCGCGGTCGGCGGCTGCCCGATCACCCTCAATCAGGCGGCCGATGGCACTCCCTACATCGCCGCCAATCTCAATGAGGTCACCCTGCATCCCCTCAGCGAGCGAGCGCGGCCCAAGAAGAACGATCAGGGGATTGTCCACGCTTCGGCCGCCGGCCGCGAGAAGCTCTGCTTCTGGCCTCTGAACCAGGCCAGGGACGGTCTGGAGACTCCGATCCTGGTCCGCGACTCGGTGGCCGAGTTTGGTCTAGCGCCCTCCGGCGACTTCTGGGCGGTCGACCATCCGTCAGCCATGACGGTTCAGTTGGCCGACAGCGCCTGGCACAACGTCATCGTGATGCGGATCTGTGATACCGCCGAGGTACGGGTCGGGGCCGATCCCGTTCCTCAGACCGGTTGCTACGTCGAGGAGGTCCTCTCCTCCGGTACACCCATCCCGATGTGGAAGTTCTAGTCCCAAAGTTCCAGCGCCTGAAGAGGGTAGCCGTTGTGGCTTCCGTCGAGGTAACGGATCCAGGGGTGGGCCGAGACTCGCCCTTGTTGGACGGGATAGTAGGAAAGTCATTATTGGAACGGCCAGGGCGCCAACAATAAAATAACAGGTGAAACTACATACTAGGGAGATAGGGGAGAGAATCCCGTAGTGAATCGGACGGGGAAACAGGGGGAAATCTGGGAAAACCTGGGTAAACCTGGGACTAGGCTAAGTCTTTTACCTTCAATGGATAATCTGTTTTTTCAAGGGGTTGGTCAGGAACGTAAAAACTGCTTGCAAAGCAGGTGCTCTGCCAACTGAGCTATACCCCCACCGGCGTTGAGGCTACGGCGTTTGGCGCATCCTCAGGCTCGAGTTGAGAAGGAGTCCCGCGATTCTGGAGGGCCTCCTTCGCGATTAGTCTAGCACGACGTCAGCGGGTCTCGTAACAGGCAGGGCTAACCGTCTTAGATCCGACAGGGCATGGCTTTGATGACGCGAATTTGAATGCTACATTGCAGTAAACTAGCTACACGTAGGGAGTCTATGGCTTTGAACATTCGAAACGCTGAGACCGAGCGGCTGGCCGAGACACTTGCCAGGCGTACGGGAGAGACGAAAACGGAAGCTGTCACCAAGGCCTTACGCGAGCGGTTGAGGCGACTCGATCGCGACAGATCAGGCCGACAGCTGACCGATGAACTGGACGAGATCACTTCTCACTGCGCCTCTCTGCC
>CAUZIZ010000078.1:7500-24086 GCA_963579905.1 Acidobacteria bacterium UBA6911
CTCGGCCTGAGCCCCATTGAAGTCGATCTTGCTGTTGACCGCCTTTCGATACTCGGACTTGGCACGCTCGCGCTGACCCAGGACATCGTAGATCTTTCCCAGGTAAATGTGCGTCCAGGTTTCGACCCACTCCGGTTTCAGGTTCCCGTTGAGGGTATCCCGAAAGCTGTTGGCGGCGTTGGAATAACTGTGTTGCTCAAAGTAGACTTCGCCCAGCCTGTAGTGAGCCACGGAACTTCGGGGGTCCAGTTCCTTCGCCTTTTCATATTCTCGAATGGCGGCGACGAATTCGGTCTTTTCCTGGTACTCTTCCCCTAACGAAATATGTACCAGCACCCTCATCTTGTCCGAGTCATGTAAAATCTTTCCTTTGGGGTCCACGATCACTCGCTGCGGTACATCCTTCAGAGAGTATCTGAACGAGCTTGTTTTTCCGTTGATCGTAAGCTGCTTCTCGATCGGATCTCCCGTTGTCTCAATGGCTAGATCTGAAGGCATTCTAAAGAGATCAATGTTCTGTCTTACCTGACCCCGAATGGTGTAGGTGCCGTCCTTCAGCTTGAAGATGGTGTAGTCGGTGCGAAACTCGGGAACTCCCACCGACTCTACCCATTGAATGAAGAACCATCCGTAGTCCTCGCCACTCTTGTTTTTCACGAAGTCAGCGAAATCCGCAATTCTCGTGGCCTTGCCCTTTCGATCTTGGAACCAATCCTTGAAGTAGGAGTTGAACTCCTCTCTTCCAATCAGCTGGCTCAACATATACAGCACCCAGGCTCCCTTGCTGCCGACGATGGACGCATACTGCGCCGAGCCCAGTTCCAGAGCGAGCCCTTGAGTGATAGGAGCCGCCTTTTCGTACTTGAGGGCTTGGACCGCCTCCCGGGCAAGCTGCGCGGGAAATTTGTCGGCGTAGCGGACCTCCACATATCTGAGTGCGGCGTAGATGGCGAAGCCCTCCTGGAGAAACGCATCTGAAGCTCCCGCCATCGTGACCGAATAGCCCCACCAGTGTCGAGCGATCCGGGTAGCCAGCTCGAAAATCGGCAGTGAACGGGCATCGAGCATGGAAGATTCGAGGAGGATCAACTCAAAGCAGCCGTGGGAGGGCAGGGTCACGTTGCCAACCGCGGCGAGATGCAGTTTGGAAAGCGGGAGCTGTCCATATTCACTCTCAAAGAAATCCAGGATCTTACCGATTTCCTCGGCCCAGGGGCTCAGGTCACCTTTGTGGTTCTTCGTCACGAAGAAGGTAAGGGGAACCGGTCCCTCTTCGAATTTCTGGCGAAAGAAGCGGGCAAGGATCACCGGAACCTGGGTGACGGGCTGCGAACTGACCCAGGTGAAGACCTCATGGACCCCCTCGGTAGTGATTGACTCCAGATTCCCCGGTGCCACCACCGTGAATCCCAAAGGGACCGTTATCTTGAGATCCGTTGTGGCAGCATCCAAAGGTAGGGAGTGCAGGGGGAACCAGCGCCCTTCGGTGAGAAGGGTGGCGCCATCTGGAGCAATGAAGGCCCTTTCGCTACGGGCCACATCCAGGAAGGCGTACTCGTCGCTCTCGAGTGTTCCTTCGAAGCTGAAGGTAAGGGTCCTGACGCTTCCGGGAGGGAATGCCTTCGGTCCCTGAACCCGCATGACATGACTCCTGAGGTCGTCGAAGCGGGTCGAATATCGCTTGCCTTCCTCATCCGTCACCCCCAGGATGCTCAAGCGGCTGTTCAGTTCAAAGGGCAAGCTCAAAGTGTCTCTCAGAACCTTGAAGCGTACCCGGACTTCGCCCTGTAGAAACCGCTCATCCGGATCGACCTCCGCCTGGATGTCGTAGTGCTCTACGTCGATAAGGGGAGGGCCTTCTGCTGCATTCTGGGCCCACACCGAGCTGCTCCAGGTGGTGAAAAATAGGATCGATAAAAGCCTGGTCTTCATCCCTGCTTCTCCAAAAAACACTCCCGGAGACACTTCGCCGCTTCTCGGTAGGCGTCCTTCCGGCCCAGACGGTCTGCAGCTTCTTTGAGCTGCTCCCGCATGGTTTCACGTTTCTTCTCATCTACGAGTAGCTGAACTATGCAGGCCCCAATGTTTGCTCCGGTAGCATGCCGCTGTACGAATTCGGGAACTATGGTCTTGCCCGCAATCAAATTGGCGAGGCAATAGCTTTGGGTTCTGACGAAAGGCCTCAACAAGAACCAAATGGGCCAGGGCATGAGGTAAACCATGGCGAAAGGAATCTGAAGCAGCGTTGCCTCCAGGGTCGAAGTTCCGCTCTTTATTATCGCACAGTCAACCTGGGGAAGTAGGCTGCTGGAGCCCTCCTCGCGGATTTCTAAGGGCAGGGAGCTGTTGGTCCGATTTCGCCAAGAATCGTAGATGCCAAGCAGCTGCTGACCCGAGACTCCGGGAGCCTGTGCTACCCAGAAGCGAACCGGACAATGACCTGATATGTGAAGCGCTGCATCCAGTTGAACCGGTAGAATACGCTGCACTTCTTGGGTGCGACTGCCTGGGAACAAGGCTACCAGGAAGGGTTGTCCCGTCTGTGCACGACGAGGAACAGCCTCTCTCGACTGAGCCCGATTGAGGCGGCTCACCGAGGGATTCCCCACATAACGAGCGCTGACCTGGCGGCGCTCATAGAAATCCTGCTCAAACGGCAGCACCACCAGCATCAGATCCACCCAGCGGCTGATCTGCCGGACCCGAGAGGAACGCCAGGCCCAGATTTGAGGACCGATGAAGTAACACACGAAGACGCCCATTTTCTTGAGGCGTCGAGCTAGCTTAAGGTTGAATTCTGGGAAATCTACCAGGATTGCGACCGTCGTGCCTCGGATTCTGGTTTCTTTCAGGATTCGCCGGTACAGCTTGACGTAATCCGAGAGGAGGGACAACGCGTCCCAGGGTCCGATGGCCGCCAGCCGCGAGACGTCGGCCAGCAAGTTGACACCGGCTTCGGACATCCGCTCGCCACCACTTCCGAACCATTCCACCTTCAGCTCGGGACATTGCCGATTCACCTCATCGATCAGACCGGCCGCATGTTGCTCCCCTGAGGTCTCTCCAGTAACCACCAGAATCGACCTCTGATTTCTCATATCGGTTTGATGGAGTTCGCGACCAGAAGTTTCGATCAAGCAGCGGCGATAACCTGAATGAACTGCCATAAAATGGCGCTGACCGCATTCAAAATGTCTCTCGAATCCAGCCGCCACCGAGAACCTGGTCTGCCTGATAAAAGACGGCAGCTTGCCCGGGCGCCAATGACATCTGGGGTGAATCAAAGGTAACTCGAACCTGTTCGGTCGAGGGCGAGTCCAGGTCGCAAGACCTTGGTTCCTCAGAGACGATTTGGGCCGGGCTCGCTTGATGCCGCGATCTTACCTTTACCGTGGCCCGCAAAGAGGTTCCGGGAGGCTGACCCGCTACCCAGTTCACCTTGTCAGCGATGAATCCCTTTCCAAATAGATCGTCGCGGTAGCCTACGACTACTGCATTCTGAGAAGTATCCAGACGGAGAACGTAGAGTGGGCAGGGATGCGAGATCCCAAGTCCACGTCTCTGTCCCACCGTGAAATGGAAAAGCCCTCGGTGGGTTCCCAGGCGGGTTCCATCCTTGAAGAGAATCGGTCCCGGTTTCTCGCTCTGAGCCAGTGGAAGTTCAAAATCACTGCGGACCTCCACAGCATGACGCTGAATGAATCCAGCGTAGTCACGATCTGGGACAAAGCAGATCTCCTGGCTGTCCCGCTTGGTGGCTGTAATCAGCTGGTTATCCACGGCGATCTTGCGAATGGTGTCCTTCTCGTAGTTCCCGAGCGGGAAAAGCAGGTGCTTGAGCTGACGCTGGTTGATCTCGAAAAGGAAATAGGACTGGTCCTTCGAGAGATCTTTGCCTTGCTTGAGAACGTAGCCCTGGGGGCCCTCGTCAAGAAGCCTCACATAATGACCCGTGGCAACCTTCTCAACCCCAATCTGTCGAGCGAAGTTCAGCAGCCGGTCGAACTTCAGGAAGGTGTTGCACAGAATACAAGGGGAGGGGGTCCGCCCTTCCAGATAATGACCGATAAAGGGCTCGATCACACGCCGTTCGAACTCCTTCTCCAGGTTCAGCACGTAGAAGGGAAAACCCAGCGTTTCTGCCACGCGGCGCGCATCGTAGACATCGTCCAAGGAGCAACACCTGCCGAACTGGGTCTGCCCGTCCTTGGTGGGGTTCCTTCGGTAGTCCCAAAGCTGCATCGTGCAGCCCACCACCTCGTGACCCTCGTTCCTTAAGAGCAGTGCGGCCGCGGAACTGTCGACACCTCCGCTCATTGCTACCAGGACTCTACTCATCTTCAATTCCCAAAAGGGAAGGCACTCAAGACCAGAGAACCCCACGCGAGGATATCTCGACCTGAGATCGGCTGACGTTCACTTCATGCGGCTCGATGCTAGCCGCATCCTGCTCGTACTTCCTTTGAATACCGTTATATCTAGAAACCAGATCCTGCCAAAAGGTTTCCACCTCCTCATGTAGGTCTGGATCTACCGGCACCCGTGCGATCTTCTCCGTCAGGGAAAGCGGAGGCCCTTCAGGCACGAAGAGTCGATTCCAGTCCTCCTTCAGATTCCAGAACAGCGTCTTTATCAGCGACATCCTGCGGACCCTCAACTCGATGTCCTCCTTATCCGCAATGTCGAGGAGCCTCTTCTCCAACTCCAGTGCGCGATGATGGAGTACGTCTGTCAACTGCTTCCACTCAGCGACACGCGCCACGTAGAGGTGTTCGCGGCATCGTTCTAGGAACTCTTCGCGGCTTTCTCTAGGGCCGGAGTACAATTGGATCTCGGGATTCTTCCAAATCCGAGCCCGGTATTGCTGCATGACGTAGTGGATGATCTTGTCATCCAGCGAGTCTGGCCAGGACAGCGGGCGCGGTGGAGGATATTCCTCCAACTCCTCAAGATGAACCCATTCCACCATGTCCTTTGTCCAGTGCAGCTCGGCATCCTCCAGCCAAGTGCCACGGAAACAACCCTGGTCCGAGCCCCTGTAACCGGTCCGAACGTCTTGAAGCTCGAGCTTGACCTCGAAGAGAACCGACGGCGTAGTGGTTTCACCGGTGCCTCTGAGTCTATAGTGTCTCAAGTTGGCTCCGTTCACCTGTTTACGCGCATTTCTCAACCCCAGGCTACTGCGCCGCCGCAATCATCCGCCTTGGCTGTGTTTCGCTCGGTCGGACGCCTCGACGTACTGTCGAAGCACGACTGTGGAAACTCGCCACGAGTGGTCTCGGTCGCAAGCCTTGCCAGGACGGCGCTGTCACCGCCTCTCTACGAAAACTCATGAGTAATCCGAGCTCCAAATTATAGCACGCCCAAGAAAGGCGTCTGACTTGGGGGGTGAAGAGGTAGGGAAGCGGGACCGAATCAGCCACAAACCCGTGTCGTTGAGCTCCAACCGAACCCAACGACACGAGGCAGAGAGAATCCTGGCCGTTCTTGCTTCTGAAGCGAACCAGCCCAGCGACCAGGCTCCTAGATCTCTGCTTGCTCCAGGATCTTCTTGAGTTCCTGCCGTCCATAGAATAGACGAGACTTGATCGTACCTTCCGCAACGCCAAGTTGCAGTGCAATCTCGCGGATGGTGAACCCCTCCAGGTCGTGAAGACGGACTACCGATTGATGTCTCTGGTTCAGTTGACCAAGCGACAGCTGCACTCGATCTCTAATCTCTTGAGTAGAGAAGGTCTCCTCGGGAGTGTGGGCCTCGCGATCTTCCAGGTTGACATCCTCTGAGATGTCTCCATCCGTCTGATTGCGATGCTTCCTGTTCTTTCGGATCATCTCCAGACACACGTTTACGGTAATTCTGTTGATCCAGGTGCCGAGCTTCGAATCTCCTCGAAAGCACCGTCCGGCTCGAAAAACATGGATGAATGTCTCCTGAAGTGCGTCCCAGGCCGATTCCTCTTCCTTGAGAATCCTGAGAGCAGTTCGATAGATTCTTCCTCGGAACTTGTCGAATAATTCTTGGAAAGCCCCCTCTTCGCTTCTTTGAATGCGTGTCATCAGCTGAATCTCGAAAGGCGTAAGATCTGCGGTGTAAGTTCCCATATCAACCTCCTTGTGCCTTCCCCTATAGCAAGGCCCGTGCCAAATCGGTAACTGATTGAAAACAATGAAGTAACGAGATTTAGGCTAGGAGAGACTGTCTGCTAAATGGACACCAGTTCCCGAGCCGAGATGGGGTAAACCTCAGGGAATCAACGGGATACGGTATGTAAAATATATTGACAGCTTTCGTCTATTGTTTGATCGCTTAACGGAGGCCGTACTGTTTGAGCTTGGCGATGATGGTTTGCCGGCTGACCTGGAGGGCATCTGCCGCTCGACTCTTGTTGTTGCCATGGACTCTCAGGGCATCGAGTATCAACTCGCGCTCCACGGCGGCCAGCTTTTCCTTCAGGGGGCCACGCGAATTTTCTGTTCCCCCTTTTACCCGTACTCGATCGGAGAGCTTGGAAGGAAGAATTGGCTGGTCGGGATCAGCCAGGATCACGATGCGCTCGATCTCATTTTCAAGCTCTCTCACGTTCCCGGGCCAATCATACTCGCGGAGCATCCGGAGCGTGGTTGGATCGAAGGCCAGGAGCGGCCTGTTGAGTCGCTCACAGAAACGCTTCACAAAGAACTTACTCAGAACCTCGACGTCCTCCCTTCGACCTCGCAGTGGCGGTACGAAAACAGCAAAGACATTGAGGCGATAGAAGAGGTCCTGTCGGAACTCGCCTTCCTCCACCTGTTGGCTGAGGTTGCGGTTGGTCGAGGCGATGACGCGGACATCGACCTTGATGGAAGCCTCGGCACCCACGGGATAGATTTCTCCTTCCTGGAGGACACGAAGCAGTTTGACCTGAAGAGCGAGCGAAGCTTCGCCAATCTCGTCCAGAAAGATCGTCCCTCCATGGGACAACTCGAAGTACCCTTTTCTGCTGTCAGTTGCGCCCGTGAAGGCCCCCTTCCGATGGCCAAAAAAAGCGCTCTCGACCAGGTCGGAGGGAACCGCGCCACAGTTGACCGGCACGAAGGGCTCATCTCGTCGAGGACTGCGTTCATGAACATAGCGGGCCAACAGTTCCTTACCCGTCCCCGTTTCTCCCTGCATCAGAACCGTTGAATCGGTGGGCACTACTCGATCCAGCGACTGCAACAACTCTCTCATCGCGTAGCTGCGATGAATAAGACGTCGCGGCGAGTCTTGAAGGAGTTCTACCTCGTGCCGCAACTTCAGGTTTTCACGTTCGAGGCGATCATTGACCGCACCCAGCTTCTTCGCCAGCCGATCCTGCTCCTGCTCCAACTCCCAGCGCTCCAGTTCTCCCAACACCACCTCGCGCAAGGAGGTCGGATCCCAAGGTTTGGTGATGTAACGGTGCACGTGTCCCTGGTTGATGGAGTCCATCAAATCGTCAGTCTCGGTGTAGCCCGTGAGGACGATGCGGACGATATTCTCCCTGACTTCGAGCGACTTGCACAGCAATTCAACGCCGGTCATTCCGGGCATTCGCTGATCCGTGATCACGGCAGATACCGGTATCTGCTGCAGCAGCTCGAGAGCGTCTGGACCGCTTCTCGCTTCGTAAACCTCAAAATCATCCACGAAGGTGCGCTTGAGCTTTTCCAGGTTTGCGGCTTCATCGTCGACGATGAGCAGCTTAAGTTTGTCCGTCATGGTTTTAGGGGGAGCTCGATTCGGAATTTGGTGCCTTGCTGCCTTTCACTCTCCACCTCGATGCTCCCGTTGTGCTGCTGGACAATCCCATAGCTGATGCTCAGGCCCAGACCTGTCCCTTGCCCCACAGGCTTGGTCGTAAAGAAAGGCTCGAAGACCTTGACCAGGTGCTTCTCGTCAATGCCATCGCCGTTGTCTTCAATCTCGATGACAACATTGCCATTGTGGTTCTGGGTCCGAATCCAGATTCGCCCTTTATCTGGAATCGCCTGGCAGGCGTTTGAAAGTAGATTCATGAATACCTGGCTCATACGACCAGGATGGCATTCGATCTTTGGAAGAGTTCCATATTCCTTGTGCAGGCGGATACGATCCCGGTATTCGTTCTGGAGTAGGTTCCAGGCCAGGTCGAGAGGTTCATGAATATCGACGGTCCGAGTCTGATCCACATCCATGCGCGAGAAGGCGCGAAGATCGCCGATAATTGCATGGATCCGCTCCGCTCCTTCTTCAAAGTTTTCGATCAAACGGTCCAGATCCTCAGTAACGAAAGCGTAGTTGATCTTCTCTCGAAACCTCTCTGCGTCATTTTTTGTTGCCTCATCAAGATCCGGCCGTTGTTCGTAAAACTGGATCAAGCCTCGCAGCTTTCCGATATATTTCCTCAAGAAATCGGTATTGCCATAGATGAAGTTCAACGGGTTCTTGATTTCGTGCGCTATACCTGCGACCAACTGACCTAACGAAGCCATCTTCTCACTCTGGACCAGCTGCACCTGGGTTTCCTTCAGCTCCTGGTAGGCTTTTCGAACCTCCTCACCGGACTCCTGCAGCGCCCTCGTCCTCTCATCGACCTTCTCCTCCAGCTTCCGGTTCAGCTCCAGCAGGGCCTGGCTGCGTTCCTGCAGCGACTCGGCCATTTCATTGAAGGTCTTGGCGAGATTGCCCACCTCATCCTGGCCTGAAACCTCGACCCGTTGGTTGAGATCGCCATCGGCTATAATCCTGGCGCTACGGGTCAGCTCCTTGAGCGGGACCGCAATCCGACGCGCAATCGAATAGGTGAGCAGAGCGACCAGAACGGTTGCGATGGAAACGAACCAGAGGAGGATGTGCTTCAGGTCCTGGACCGGAGCAAAGATGTCTTCCTCATCGATTCCCACACCACAGATCCATCGAAAAAATTCGTGGTTGACCGGGGCCATACCACTGATCTTCGGTGTCCCCCGAGGGTACTCATAGGAATAGTAGGTGGCGCCCTCCGCCACTGCCTTCTGCAGTTCATACAGTCTGTGATCTTCGATAAGTCGTGAGCCATAGTTGTGTGTGCTGGAAACATCTTCTGAATTGGAATAGCTTCGGTTGCTCCGATACTTGTGTCCGATGACGGTGTTCACGTCCCGGCCCCACATGAAGGCGTAGCCCGAAGGCAGTGAATGCTTCTCTAGATCCTCCTCCACCTTATCCAGAATTTCCTGAATTGATTCCCAGTTCATTAGGGCCAGCAGGCCACCGATGATTTTGCCGGACTCGTCCCGGACAGGATAGGAAAAGCCGATGGAGTACTGCCGGGCGGAATCGTCATCCTGGTATCGGTAGAGAGGTTGGACCAGCGGCGAAAGATGCCAATCCAGAAAACCCACCTCTCCGCTTCGCACCTGCTCCAACCAACCCGAGTCCTTGGTGTAGGAAAGCAGTGACTCGCCCTCCAGCTTCCGCAGACGATCCGGGTCCAGTGGCTGCTTCGGAGTCGTCCGATTGCGGTCGAGATTGTTGGTCAGTACGAGATCTCCCTCCAGATCGAAAAGACAGATCAGGTCGTAAACTTCATGAACTTCAACCAACTGGTTGAGAAGCAGCTGCGGCCGATGAGCGGATCGATCCAGGAGATACGCACGCAAACGACCGAAGAGCGCCATTGCCTTCACTTCCTCTTCCTTCTCCAGGATCGTGAGTTGAATGATGTCTGCGACGTCGCGCGCAATCTGTTCTACATAAAGAACGGTTCTAACTTCGGTAATGCGCTCCTTGGCCTGGAAATAGGAGAAAAGCGAAATCGCAATCAGAATCAGGAAAAGCGGCAGGATCAGGAGAGCCAGCTTACGCCGCAGACTGCCCCAGAAGAACGGCACCACCTGCTTCCAGAGTCTGGCCCAAAAGACCATAAAACAAATACCGAAAAGTAAATATTCTTGACAGTTCACTGACAATGTAACTTACATATGATCTCGCGGTCAAATCCTGATCTGCTCGGCATCGTCTGGTCCGTTGCAGCCCGGCGCCATCCGCTTGCTCCGGAGCTTCTCCCTGTTGTACATTGCAGAGTGTGGATCCTGGTTGTGGATCCTGGTTTTTGCGTAAGGGGTTTTCATGTTGAAGCGGTTGGGGAAAGTGAGAGCTCGGGTAAATCCCCAGAGTGTTTTAGTCGTCGGAATACCCGTTCTGCTCCTCTGTATCGTCTCGCGTTGCTTCTCCATCTCTTCCTCATCTCCTGAAACTGAAGGAACCCTCTGGGTCCCGGTGAGTGAACGCAAGAGCGTGGATCTATCCGGCTTCTTGACCACCCTCGAGGGCGAAAAGGTAGCGCTGGAGGGTCTCCGAAACAAAGCGCTCTTGCTCAACGTCTGGGCAACCTGGTGTGGTCCCTGTCGGATAGAGATGCCGTTTCTAGCCGAGCTTCATGAGAATCTCTCGGATGAGGGATTGACGATTTTGGCTATCAGCAGTGAAGACGCTGAGGCGGTGAAGACCTATCTGGATGAGACCGAAGTCAAGCACCCTTTCCCTTTTCTCCTGGATACTGACGACATTCTACCTGGGCGATTTGGTGTCTACGGACTTCCCACGACTATCGTGATCGACCCCGAAGGCAGGCTAGCCCTGCGACACGTCGGAATCTACTCGTGGAACTCTCCCAAGTTTGCCCGTAGTCTTCGCCAGTTGATGGGCAAATGAATACTTCTTTCTTCTTTCGCTGCATCAATCAATCCTGCCAGCGTCAGTTTGACATCAACGAGAAACTCTACCAGTGCCCCACTTGTTCTGACTTGTTGGATATCGCCTACGACTTTGCTCCGGTCGATGTAGAGCAGCTCAAGGCCTCTTTCTCTCGAAGGCGGACCTCCTCAGATCCGCTGGACGTGAGCAGCGTCTGGCGTTATCGGGAGTTTCTTCCTTTTGACGAAGAGGATCTGCACCATGTCGTAACCCTGGGAGAGGGCAGCAGTCCCATCCTGGAAGTGCCGCGTTGTGCTGAGTATGTGGGTCTGGACCGGCTTCGGATAAAGCATCTGGGCTGGAACCCAAGTGGTTCCTTCAAAGACCACGGCATGACCGTGGCCGTCTCTCAGGCCAGGAAGCTCAATTCCCAGGTAGTCGCCTGCGCCTCTACTGGAAACACCTCCGCTTCCATGGCGGCCTACTGCGCTCGCACTAATCTGCGGGCAGTCGTCTTCATTCCGGAAGGTCAGATCGCCTACGGAAAACTCTCGCAGGCTCTGGACTATGGGGCCCTGACGCTGCAGATTCGTGGAAGTTTCGACACCGCAATGAGGCTGGTTCAAGAGCTTGGTCGAGAAACCGACCTGTATCTGATGAATTCCATCAATCCTTTCCGGCTCGAGGGACAAAAGATTGCCATCGTCGAGCTTCTGGACCAGCTAGACTGGAAGATTCCCGACCGGATCGTGGTTCCCGGCGGCAATCTGGGGAACAGTTCCTCCTATGGAAAGATCCTGATGGAGCTGCAGGAGTTGGGCTTCATCGACAAAGTTCCCCGAATCACGATCATCCAGGCCGAGGGAGCTGATCCTCTGTATCGTACGCTCGTGACCAGCTCTGAAGAGCTGGTTCCCGTAACCGACGCCTGGACCCTTGCGAGTGCCATCAAGATCGGTCAGCCGATTAGCTGGAAGAAGGCGGTTCGGGCGCTGCGGTTTTCGGACGGCTGGTGCGATAAAGTCAACGAGCAGGAGATTGCCGACGCCAAGGCGATCATGGGCCGGGACGGCATCGGCTGCGAGCCTGCCTCGGCCACGACGATCGGGGGATTGAAGAAGATGTTGGCCTTGACCCATGAGGCTCACCCCCAAGTGACCATCGACCCGGGCGAGGACGTTATCGCCATTTTGACCGGACATCAACTCAAGGATCCAGAGTACACCGTCAACTACCATTTGGACAATCTTTACGAGCACGCAAGCTATGAAAACGTGCTAGTGGAGAAGACAGGTAAGCTAACGTCCACGCATGCTAATAAACCGGTCGCAATCGACCCTGACAAGGAACAGATCCTGCGTTTGCTTGAGCTCGCTTAGGGCTCTGTCAAGAATAACTTCACATTCTGGCATCTCATCTTCACACCATCTTCGGCCGCTCCTCAATCGCAAAATCTCCAACGTAGGCTCAGCTACGCCTGCGGTTTCGCTCAATCGTTCGCGCCAAATCTGGCGCAAATCTGAGCGCCAACTCTGCGAAGTTATTCTTGACAGAGCCCTTAGTCCGCCGCTGCCATTCGTCCTGGACTCTCTCCGGGAGAACTAAACCGACCACAACCGAAAATCTAACCCGGATTTCTCACCGCCCGTCGTAGCGAGGCGGCGCAAGCGCCGTCCTGGCAAGGCTTGCGACCGAGGCCACCGCAGTCGTACTTTGACATTACGTCGATGAGGCCGACCGAGCGAAACACAGCCAGGGCGGATGATTGCGGCGCCGTAGTAGACTGGCGATGAGAAATGCGGGCTAACCCCACCCCCTGTGTGACGACCTTCTGAGGGACTCTATAACCAAAAAGCCGAGGAGTATTCACTCGTGCTGTCTTTGAGGCCCGCCGCCCGGGACTCTGTCCAAAGTGGTAACATTGAGGGCCATGTCGGCCGAACCAGTTGACGAGCCTACCCCCGAAACCGACCAGCAGGATCTCACGGCGATTCTAGGAGAGAAGGCGGAGACACTCCCTGCTGACGATCAGGCCAAGCTTACCCGGCTGGACCCCCTTCGGCGTTATCTTTTGGAGATAAGCCAGTTCGAACCCCTGAGTCCTGAGGAAGAACATCGGCTAGCGCTCCGCTATCGAGAAGACGAAGATCAGGACGCAGCCTACCGTCTTGTAACCTCCAACCTACGACTCGTCGTTAAGGTTGCGATGATTTATCGCAGTGTCTATTTCAACGTCATGGATTTGATTCAGGAAGGGAATATCGGGCTGATCGAGGCCATGAAGCGGTTTGATCCCTATAAAGGAGCTCGCCTACCGACTTATGCCTCCTGGTGGATCAAAGCCTACATCATCAAGTTTATCCTGGACAATTTCCGCATCGTGCGCGTGGGAACCACCAACGAGAGACGCAAACTTCTTTTCAACCTCAGGAAAGAGAAAGAGCGCCTAAGCCTACAGGGAATCGAACCCACTCCTGCGCGCATCGCCAAACGACTGAACGTCAGCGTTGAGAACGTGAAGGATATCGAACAAAACATGGAGTCGTTCGATCTGAGTCTCAACAGCTACGCAAATGAGGGTCAGTCCGTCCAGTACCTGGACACCCTCAGGGCCACCGAGGAATTGGTCGACGAAAGGATCGCCCGTGGGGAGCTCCAGAAGTTGTTCTCAGACAAAATCCAAGAGTTTGAGCAGACGTTGAACGAGCGGCAGCGATACATCCTATATGGAAGACTCATCGCTCAGGAGCCGAAGACACTTCAGGAGATTGCCGATCGCTTCGGAGTGACCCGCGAGGCCATCCGACTGAACGAGAAAGGTCTGGTCGCGAAGATCAAGACCTATATGCAGGATTCACTCAGCAAGGTGACAGACGTCGAATTCAGTCTGATCGGCTGAGATGCCTCTCTCCAAGGCAGGCTGTTCTTGTCGGCGGTCAAAAACCGAGTCTTTACCGAGTCTTTTCGGACCCTTCCTCTACAGAATAAGCATACAGTCTCCGTAGCTGTAGAATCGGTAGCGCTCTTTGATCGCCGCCTGGTAGCATCTCTTTACGAGATCCTGGCCGGCGAACGCTGCTACCAGCATCAGTAGCGTTGATCTGGGCAAGTGGAAGTTGGTTATCAGTCCCTCGACCGCGCCGAAAGTAAAGCCAGGTCGAATGAAGAGGTTGGTCAGACCCTGGTCCGCTACCACCTCCCCATGCTTGAGAAAAATGTGCTCGAGCAACCGTGTCGTTGTTGTCCCCACGGCAACAACTCGCCCACCGGCGCTGCGATGATATCGAATCTTCTCGACCGCTTCCGGAGTGAGGCAATAGTATTCGGCGTCCATTTCGTGTCCTTCAATCTCTTCTTCAACCATCGGTTTGAAGGTGCCGTACCCCACGTCCAGACGCGCCCGGCAGTACGAGATTTTCTCAAGTAGCTCCGCAGTGAAATGGAGTCCTGCTGTTGGGGCAGCCACCGAACCAGACTTTCGCGCATAGACCGTCTGGTAGCGATCTCGGTCGTCAGGTTGGGCTGGCCGGTGGATGTAGGGGGGCAGGGGCGTATGTCCAAATCGCTCCAGGGCCGCCCATATATCCCCCTTGCAAAACAGCCGAAGACGGCGCTCGGCAGAGGAGCCCTGGTCCAGAACTTCGATTTCCAGATGCTCTGGATGAACCACCAGGCGCGTCCCTACCTCGGCTCGTCGTCCAGGCTTTATCAATCCGGTCCAAATATCTTCCTGCTCCCGCTGAAGCAGCAGGATCTCAGTCCGAGCTCCCAGGTCCTCCTTCCTAGCAAAGAGCCGGGCGGGAAAGACTCTCGAATCGTTGACGACCAGGAGGTCGTCTTTCGTGAGGAAATCTGGCAGATCGCTGAAGAGTCCGTGCTCCCAGCGGCCCCGCCGACGGTTCACCACCATGAGACGGGATTGATCTCTCGCTTCCTGGGGAAACTGTGCAATCAGTTCCTGGGGTAGACGGAAGTCGAACTCGGCCAGTTTCATGACAGGCTCCCATTCTATAAGAATTCCAAGCGTGGCCTGTGCTCGCCTGACCTGACTTTCGGATGTTCAGAGGCTATGCCAGAATATCGGTCCATGCGCGTGAGGCTGCACCGAACCATCCTAGTCCTGGCCTCAGCCCACTTCTTGATTGACTGCTACTCGAGCATGTATGGTGCGTTTCTTCCCTTTCTCTATCAAGAACGCGGCCTTTCGCTGGGGCAGGCCGGCATTCTGGGAGGAGCGCTAGCCTTTTCCAGTGCCCTCACTCAGCCCCTCTATGGCTACCTGGCTGACCGGTTCCGAAGTAGGGTCTTCCTGGTCGTAGGACCAGGATTGGCCGCAATCTTCATTTCCTCTCTAGGATTGGCGCCAAACTTCTCCTTCCTACTTCCAATGGTCATGCTGGCAGGCGTAGGCATTGCCGCGTTCCATCCTCAGGGCGCGGGACTTACCTCTCAACTATCAGACGGTAGACGTGGATTCTACATGTCGGTATTCATCTCGGCAGGGATGGCCGGTTATGCTTTGGGACCGGTCTTCATCACAACCATCATCATCCTGGCAGGTCTCCACAACAGTTACTGGGCTGCCCTTCCGGGCGTTGCGATGTCACTCTATCTAGCCGTGCGCGGACCTTCCCCGCCGTCGCAGCGGCGGGTGCGGCACCGACGTCTATTCGCTCGTCTGCGTCGGAACCGCAAGCCTCTGTTCCTTCTCTATATGTTGGTAGTGGTCCGGGCCTCGATCCAGATGTCCTTTGTTGCTTTTCTTCCCCTCTATCTCACCACGAGGGGCTACAGCCCGGTTGAGGGCAGCCAGATGCTGGCGCTCTTTCTTGCAGTTGGAGGGACTGCCGGATTCCTGGGTGGTCTTCTCGCCGACAGTTTTGGGGGTAGGGGTCTCATCACGGTCTCGATGCTGGGCTGCTGCCCTCTGCTGCTGGGTTTTCTATGGACCGAGGGGTGGATTTCGATTCTTCTCTGCCTCGCCGGGTCGGCATTTCTACTCTCCACTGCACCGGTCAACGTGGTGCTGGCGCAGCAGCTGGTTCCCGAGGGAGTAGCGACGGTTTCAGCCTTCCTGATGGGTTTCGCCTGGGGCGTAGGCGGCCTCTTGATTCCCGGCGTGGGCTTTCTGAGCGAGGGAATCGGACTGCAGATGGCATTGTCCGGAATCGCTCTTCTGGGAGTTCCCGGCATCCTGATGGCGATGGCGCTTCCGGCGCGTATCGGGCGAGCGCAACTAGCAGAGGAAACCTCCATAGAGTCGCAACCCGCAGGTTAGAGCCGCGGGCTTCGACAGAACAGCACGGCGGCCTGGAGACCAAATCTAAACAGAAGGTTTTACTACAGCGAGCCCTATCCAGGAGTCCGCTTTAGCAGCAGGGGCGAAGCGTAATAGACTGGTCCTTTACATGCCAATTCACGAATGAGGTCTCATCTTAGTACACCTTTTCACTAGTGTCCGGTTGAGCTATTTAGACATCTTCGTAACGTGATTATGATCAATCGGTTAGAAATATAATGGGCTCGGATCGACTTCAGCTTCGATCTCTGCTTGGATTTAGATCAGGTTGCCCGGTCCCGGGTCTTCAAAAGGACGGGAAATGGGCGTTTCCAAGAAAACCAGTGAGGTCAATCCCAACGGGATTGCGGCTTTCAGCCCAGGGTTTCCGAATCCTGAGTCGTCGAGTTCCCCCTCTGTAGCTCCTGATTCATAGGCAACAATTTCTCCCGGGCACATAGGTTACACTTTTGGAGTCTTGGAGTTTCATTCTTCGGTGGGTGTATCTCGTCGTAGAAGCGGTGGGAACGGTGAAAAAACTCGACGCCAAGAGTCGTCTGCTTGATGTCTCCGTTTTTCCACGGTTTCCACAGCGCGCCAGTTTCCACGGCTTTGCGGGTCATTTCTCTTTAGAGCTCCTCAGATCGTGTG
>CAUZIZ010000079.1:0-23738 GCA_963579905.1 Acidobacteria bacterium UBA6911
GCAGATGGGGCTTGCGAGGCGAGATCAAGGCAGGAGGAGGAAGACGATGCCTGGACATCTTCGACGACGACCAACGCAGAGATCGTCCGCAACCCCCATCTGCCCTCCGGGTGGCGACGGGACGCGCCGATTTCTTTGTCGCTCCTCCTCCACTATGGCAAGGCATCGAGTTCGCCGTCCCTTCGCGAACTCGACCCGTCGCGCTCGCCACAAACGTTGCCGTATTTATGAAACGGTGTACTTAGGGTTCGGCCAAGAATAAGTTCGCAGAGTTCGTGCTCAGATTTGCGCCAGATTTGGTCGCGAACGATTGCGCGAAACCGAAGGCGTAGCCAGGTCGACGTTGAGGATTTCGCGATTGAGGAGCGGCCGAATCTGGTGGTAAAGATGAGCGCGAGAATGTGAAGTTATTCTTGGCCGAACCCTAAGGCTGCTGTAGAACTCAACAGGGGCGTGTCCCGGGGTCCGGAGGATCCCAAGCGTTCCAGTCTGAAAGATGCCAACCACAACAGAAGCATCTAGATTCGTGGCCTTCGAGGGCGTTGAAGGATCGGGCAAAGGCGTCCAGCTAAGGTTACTCGAACAAGAGTTCAGGAGTCGAAAACTCTCCTTCATATCAACCCGCGAGCCAGGTGGGACCCTCTTCGGATCGGACCTCAGGCAGATCCTACTAAGGACAGACGGACCGGCAAGAGAGCCTCTGGCGGAGCTTCTCCTCTATCTGGCAGACCGATATCAACATATCAAACAGGTCATCGAACCATCGCTGAATCAGGGTCTTCATGTCCTATGTGATCGTTACCATGATGCTACCCTGGCCTACCAAGGCCATGCCCGAGGACTTGGCTTCTCCAGGATCGACGAGTTGGCCAGGTTGCTCGACATTAGGATGCCGGACCTGACACTCGTCCTCGTCGTGGAAGTAGAGCTCGGATTGAGCCGAGCTCGGGAGAGAAACACCAAAGAAGGAAACCGAGACTACGGCCGCTTCGAGGCAGAGGATGTCGAGTTCCACCGGAAAGTTCAGGAAGGCTACAAGTTGCTGGCAGAACGCGAGGCGCACCGGATCACCCTGATTGACGCTTCCGGCACACCCCAGCAAGTCTTTCGGCGGGTTCTCGAGGCGATAAGACAGAGAGGAATCATCGGTGACAGCTGACCCGGGAAAATCGAAACGATCCAAAGCGGACCTCCCTGCTCCGGAGCAACCCAGTTTGGTCCGGCTCCAGGACTTTGTTGGAAATAACGTCCTGGTGGACCTGCTGCGGAGGGTTGCACTACCCCCAGCGTCCCTTTTCCGAGGTGCCGAGGGTGTCGGAAAAACCACTTTGTCCCTGAGCCTGGCAGCCCTGGAAAACTGCCGCAAGTCGGGCTCGGGAGATTTCTGCGGCGAATGTGAATCCTGCATCAAAATTGCCTCTGGAAACCATCCCGACGTCATCCTTTTTCAACCTGGAGGAGCCTCCATCAGTATCGACGCAATGCGGCGGTTGAGCCGGGAAGCGCAATTCCATCCCTTCCAAGGGAATATCCGAGTCTTCATTGTCGATCGGGCAGAACAAATGACCCAGGAGGCCGCCAACTCGATCTTGAAGACTCTGGAGGAGCCGCCGCCGACATCCCACATCATTCTGACAACCTGCTTTCCCGAACTCCTGCTGCCAACGATTCGCTCACGCTGCCAGAGTTTTCTTTTCCGCGGCCTTAGCCGGGAAGAGCTGAAGGTCTACCTGGAGTCTCACTGTGGACCGGACGACGCAGAGTACCGGGCTGCCTTTGCCAATGGGAGTGTCGGGACAGCCTTGAGCCTCGACTTGTCCAGGACCCAGGGGGACCGCGACCGCATGCTGGACCTCCTCTCCAACTGGGAGGACCGTCGATCGTTCGCGACCCTGTATCAAGTCTGTGAGGCTGAACCCATGCGAAGTGAACTCAAACAGCGGGAACGGGTCATTCACTACCTGGATCTCCTGAGACTGTTGGCCGAGGATCTCTACTTCATTGCCGTGGAGACCGAGGAACGAATCATCAACCACGACAGGCTACATCAACTCCGGCCGCTCTCAGGTCGCCTCCAGCTGGACTGGATACGAAATTTCATCTACCATATCGGAGAGGCTCGGTCAGACGTTGGGAAGAATGTGAATCCTCTGATCTGTTTCGAGACCCTCTGGCTCAGAAAAACAAACCGGCAAGGAGCATGAGCGGACAGCAGCAACTGGCAGTCAGATTTGGAACCGGGAAAGCTACCGGGAGGTTCCTGGCTGAGCAACTCGGCCTACGAGTTGGCGACCGTTGCGTCGTCTCAACCGACCGAGGTATCGAGGTCGGAGCAGTCCTCTCCGCGCGGAAGACGGACCGAAACACTGGCTCTGATTCGAAGATGCGAAAGGCTCTTCGCAAAGCGACAGAACGGGACCTCTATCTTTTCGAGAAGAAGAGCGATAGAGAAGAATCCACCTACGACCTCTGCCGGAAGCGGATCAAGACTCATAAACTCCCGATGAAATTGTCAGGAGTCGAGTGCGTTTTCGACAATAGTCGAGTCATCCTGTATTTCACCGCGAACGAACGTGTCGATTTCCGAGAGCTGGTCAAGGACCTGGCAAGAGAGCTTCGGACTCGCATCGAGATGCGACAGATCGGGGCTCGAGATGAGGCCAAGCTGGTTGGAGGCCTGGGCTGCTGTGGACTGGGCCAGAATTGCTCGGCTCTCTTCTTGAAGGAGCTCAAGTCCGTCAGTGTACGTACCGTGAAGCTTCAAGATCTGGGAATGAGTCTCAACCGACTTTCGGGGATGTGCGGCCGTTTGAAATGTTGCCTTAACTACGAAGTCGAAGGCCGGAAGCGCACTCCCTGTGAGAGCGGCGGCTGTGGAAAGCCAGCCAATTAGGCTTACTCCTCCCTTCCATAAACAGGGGTGATCCAAAACAGAACTACGACGGGGGTTTGGCCTTATGGCGGAGCTTCTTGGCCAGATCCTGGAATTGGGAAACGTCGTTTGATTCCGGATTGGCCTCGACAAAGTCCTCGCAAACAATAGCTGCCTCGAGAAAACTGAGCTGCTTCTCTAAAACCCTTACCAGCTTCCTGTAGGCCTTGGTCCCCTTAGCATGGTATCGGATGGCTTCCTCATAGCGTAACTGTGCTGCTTTGTAGTTTTCTCGCTTGAAGTAGAAGTCCCCAATAGTGATGCTCTTCCGTGCCTGGTCCGGGTCAGGCTCAACCGGCAGCTGCTCTTTCAGCGCCTGTTCCTCTCGATCTGCTCGAATTAAAACCGGCTTCCTCTTCCTCTGTTCCGGCTTGGACTTTCGAGCGGACTGCGCGGGCGGGCGGGCTTGCAACAGATCCTCGAAGGGCGAAAAAAGCAATGCAAAAAGACAACCTAGATACAGTGTGAAGCGCATCACTTAAAGGCAGTGTATTTCAGTCCCTTCGTCCTTGTCAAAGTGGACCTGGAAATGGTAAAGTTCTGGAAACACTGAGGCTCAACGTTCATCTGTCCTAGTCCAAATTTCTCGTGCGGGGTCATCGTAAGATGACTTCGGGGTTGGTTTGGCAAGGCTTGTGGTCGAGGCCAGAACGGCATTGGGTATCACAGGTCGAGAAGGCCGGTCGAGCCCAGCAGGGGGTGGGAAAGCTGTAGCAGATCGAATGTAGGAAACGGGTTTCGACTGCCAGTTGTTTTCGTTCTTATCAAAGGGAGACTTGTTCCAAGTGTGAGGTAGATATGGTTAATCGCAAGTTAATTCGTCCGTCCCTATCGCAACTGCGTGATCAGGGGTCATCGAAGTACGTAAATGCTCAGAAAAAGCGGGTCCCTCCCGAGCAGACAAACGCAGAACAATATTACTACTTGAAGCAAATGACCAATAAGACACCAATGGTGGTTAAGCTCCTAGATGGCGAAGAGCTTCACGGCGTCATCGAGTGGTACGATAAGCACTGCGTCAAGGTAAACCGAGTTGCTGAACCCAACGTCCTGATCCTAAAACACTCCATCAAGTACATGCACAAGGAGAACGACGACGCAGACGAAGAGTTCCTTGAAGACTCAATGGAAGCTTCCGAACCTTTCGCCTGAAGGCAGGTGCGTCCAGACATCACACGAGGAGGCCGACAGAGCGTAAATCAGCCAGGGCCGATGTTACGGCGGCTCAGTAGACCAGCACTGAGAAATGCTCAATGCTACTTCGTACGCTCTCTCTACAGCCCCGAGGTTCAGACCCACCAACTCACTGGTAGAGAAGGCAAAAGCTGCTTCCAGGGCAGCATAGAACGGCCTCAGCTCATGGAGTTCAAAAAGAGGAAGAAGGTACCCCCCCGCACTTAGAAACTGACACGAAAACAGGGACACCACAACCTCACAGGACTCCTCGAAAGGGTAGATTTCACAGAGGCGAATCTGGGAAAGCGTCATCTGCTCAATCGGATGAAGTTCGGAAAAAATCGGGCTGCGAACCCAATCGAAAAATCGATCAAGTGCCGGCGCAATCATCTGGGGAATTACGGGCGTGTGGTTGGGGCAGATCGGCACCATCGAAACCGCGCGAAGCGCTAAAGCTCCAGAAGAACCGGTGAGGCGATGAAGCTGGAGCAAATCTTCAATCTGAGCCGTAGTCGGGTCGAACTGCAGAAGAAGAAATTCCTGACTCACTTTGGTCCAGCTTGAAGGATCGACCTCTCGGATCTCCGCATAACGGCTGGAGCGTCCGGCCTTGGCCATTTCGAACTCCAGCAGATGTGGAAGCAATCGCTCACGGGTCAGGGCTGCGGGGTCTCGCTCCTGCTCGTCCAGCATCTCTTTTTTTCGATTCAGGGAAGCGAACTGAATAGAGGATCGCAAAGAAGGGGACATGGCCAGCCTAGTACAACGTTCTGTAAATACCGATACGTTTGTGGCGAGCGCGACGGGTCTAGTCCGCGAAGCGACGACGAACGCCATGCTCTGCCATAGTGAAGGAGGAGCGACAAAGGAATAGGCCCGTCCCGTGGCCACCCGTAGGGCAGATGGGGGTTGCGGACGATCTCTGCGTTGGTCGTCGTCGAAGATGGCCAAGCATCGCCTTCCTCCTCCTGCTTTGATCTCGCCTCACAAGCCCCACCGGAAAACCCGTAAACATCTGTGCTACAACGTACTAGTTTGAGGCGAGTTCGACCAGGGTACGGACGCCGAAGCCGGTGGCTCCAGTTCCCTCGACTGGGTCCTCATAGAGATCGACCCCGGCGATGTCTATATGGCACCAGGAAAACTCACCCACGAATTCTTGCAGAAACTTGGCGGCGGTTACGGCGCCTGCCGAGCGGCTTCCTGAGTTCTTGATATCGGCAATCCCGCTATCGAGATCCTTCCGATATTCATCGTCCAGGGGGAGTCTCCAGAACTTCTCCCCTGCCCGATCACCCGCGCTCTGGAGCCTTGCGCAAAGCTCATCGTTATTGGAAAAGAGGCCTGCTCGAATGTTCCCCAACGCAATAATACAGGCTCCGGTCAAGGTGGCGATGTCAACAACGTACTCTGGACTGAACTCGGACGCGTAGCAAAGGGCGTCGGCCAGAATGAGGCGTCCTTCTGCATCCGTGTTCACGATTTCCACCGTCTTTCCTCCCATCGAGCGAATCACATCCCCCGGACGCTGGGCGCGCCCACTGACCATATTCTCGACTGCCGGGATCAAGCCGATGACGTTTCTTTCAATCTGCAGTCTGGCGATAGCTTGCATCGCTGCCAGGACCGCGCAGGCGCCAGCCTTGTCCGCCTTCATATCCTTCATCGAGCCTGCAGATTTCAATGACAGCCCACCGCTGTCGAAGGTCACCCCCTTGCCCACGAAAACGATGGGTGGAGCATCGCTCTGCGGGTCCTTCAGATGCTTCAGGATGATGAACCTTGCAGGCTCGTCGCTTCCTTGCGCTACGGCCAGCAGGGTCTCCATCCCCATTTCCTGCATCTCCGGTTCACCAAGGACTTCAACCTCGAGACCCACCTTCTCGCCCAACACCCGAGATCTCTCTGCCAATCGACTGGGATTGATCTGATTTCCGGGCTGGTTGACCAGGGAGCGCGCCAGGTTGGTCGCCTCTCCCAGAATCTGACCACGACGAACCGCTTCCTCAAGCCCCTGCACATCACCCTCCGGCTCCTGGGCCAGGACGACTTCCTCGATAAAGGCCTTGGACTTGGCTACCGTCTTGTACTCGTCAGCAGAGTAGGCCGCTAGAACCACGCCCTCTGAGGTCGCCTGCGTGGCGGCCGCAACATCCCCCTCGATTCTGACAACAACGGCGACCCGCCGGAGCTTGTAGCCCTTGACCTGCCCGAAGACTCGGGCCACGGTTCTCCGAACGGCCTCAGAATCCCAACTGGCCCTCTTCCCGGCGCCGAGCAGAGCCAGACGCCGGGAGCGTACCCCCTGAGGTCGATGGATAATTGTGCACTGGTACCTTTTTCCCAGCCACTCCTCGGTTTCCCTTAACTCACTCACCAAACCGCCGAGTCCTTGATCAAGACCGGAAAAGAACTCTTCATCCAACCCCTCATCCTCGAAGAGTGGAATCACCAGCAAATCACATTCGATCTCATTCCAACTTCTGTGAGTCAATCGGACTTCCATCGATTATCTCCGTTTCAGCTCCATCTGAATGTCGCGATCCGCGCTCTTCCTCTTCGCCGTCTCACGCTTGTCGTAGAGTCGCTTTCCCCTTGCGACTCCAATTTCCACCTTGACCTTACCGTCTTTGAAATAGAGAACAATTGGAACGAGTGTAAAACCCTTCCTCTCAGTAACCCTAATCAACTTATTGATCTCCCGCCGATGAAGCAGCAGTTTCCGGGGACGAAGAGGCTCGTGATTTGACAGATTGCCATGCCGGTAGGGTGCGATATGACAACCCTCAAGCCACACCTCTCCGTTCTTCACTCGGGCATAGCTCTCCTTCAGGTTGACCTTGTGGTCTCGAATGGCCTTGACTTCAGTGCCCTGCAGGGCGAGTCCGGCTTCATAGCGATCCAAGATTTCGTAATTGAAGAATGCCTTCTTGTTGCGAACAACCACTTCGTCAGTCAACTACCAACTCCACTCAGGGGTCCACTAGCAATACGGAAGCAACAGACGTCGCCGTTTCACAAGCTGGAAACTCTGAAGAACATGCCGGGGTGACGGCCAGACAGGGACCAATAACAAGACGGATCATCTGCCTGAGAAAGAGCAACTTCTAGGGGACATCAGAGGTCGGAAAACGTCGTCTCGCGATCCTCGTACATCCTTCGATAATAGTCGAGATAGTCTCCGCTGCGTACCTGCTTGACCCATTCTTCGTTCTTCTGGTACCACAGGACGGTTTCCCGTAACCCCTCCTGGAAGCGTATCCGAGGTGCCCACCCGAACTCCTCGCGGGTGCCGCTACTGTCAACCGCATAACGCCTGTCATGCCCGGGCCGATCTTTGACGAACTGGATCAAGTCGGAAGATTTCCCGAGGATCTCGAGGATCAGGCGAACCACCTCCAGATTGGTCAGTTCGGCATCACCTCCAATATTGCAAACGGATCCCGGCCTCCCCCGATTCAGCACCTGCTCCAATGCCTGGCAATGGTCACGAACATGAATCCAGTCTCGGGTATATTTTCCGTCTCCATAGATCGGCAGCGGTTTCTCCTCGAATCCGTTGAGAACCATGAGAGGGATGAACTTCTCTGGGAACTGGAAAGGGCCATAGTTGTTCGAGCATCGAGTCGTGACAACATCCAATCCATAGGTCTGGTGATAGGCTCGCACCAGTAGATCAGCTGCCGCCTTGCTGGCAGCATAGGGGCTGTTGGGGCTGAGAGGACTTTCAACCTCAAACTTCCCAACCGACCCCAAGGAACCGTAGACCTCATCCGTGGAAATCTGAAGAAGGCGGCGGGCTTTCTTCTTTCGGAGCAACTCCAGAAGGACCTGCGTGCCTCGAATATTGGTCTGGACGAATTCAGACGAGTCCAGGATGCTTCTGTCGACGTGCGTCTCGGCAGCAAAGTTCACTACGGCATCCGTGTCGGGCTCAATGGCACTTTCCACCTGGTCGGCGGACGTAATATCTCCCTTGACGAAGCGGTACCGGCTATTTCCGGCCAAGTCGGAGAGGCTTTTCAGATTACCAGCATAGGTGAGGACATCGAAATTGATTACTTCGTAACCGGGCCGCTCCAGCAAATGGTGGATGAAGTTGGACCCGATAAAACCTGCTCCACCCGTAACAAACAGCTTCATTGCACTTCGTCCAATCTCTGCCCAGACTCGGGAAGGAACGTCGAGGAATTCAAGGTCTAGTCCGAACTTCCAAGTAACACGAGTCGCAAGGGAGGAATAAAGGCAAACAAAATCAACACTACAATTGGAGGCCGATCAAATCACAGTACGCCCACTTTGATCGGGGGTGTCTTCTCCTCGCGCGCGGCCACCAGCTTACTCGCTGAGAGCAGGGAACCAATGGTCCCGGCGTCCGTCCACCACCCATCGAGAATATCGTACGTCATTTCGCCCCAATCAATGTATTGATTGTTGACATCCGTGATCTCCAACTCACCCCGCCCCGAAGGGGAGAGAGTATCGATGATGTCGAACACCCGCTGATCGTACATGTAGATGCCTGTCACGGCATACTTGGAGGCAGGCTTTTGCGGCTTCTCGTCGATTCGTATGACCTGGCCTTGCGACAACTCAGGCACTCCGAAGCGTTCGGGGTCAGACACCTCCTTGAGCAGAATCTTGGCTCCCTTTCCACGCTCCTGAAATCGTTCCACGAAGGGACGAACAGATTTCTCCACGATATTGTCACCCAGAATCACCATCAGACTGGCGCCTTCTGAGAAATACCTGGCTAGCGAGAGCGCCTCGGCGATTCCACCCTCCCCTTCTTGATAGGCAAAGTGGAGCTGGCGCAGGCCGAATTCGTGCCCATCGCCAAGGAGCCGGAGAAAGTCCCCAGCATTGTTCCCCCCGGTTACCAACATGATGTCCTGGATCCCAGCATCCACCAGAGTCTCCAGTGGATAGTAGATCATCGGCTTGTGAAAGACCGGCAAGAGATGCTTGTTGGTTACTTTCGTGAGCGGGAGCAACCGGGTGCCTAGTCCCCCAGCGAGAATAACACCTTTCATCTTTACTCCCGGAGGATCTTACACGAGACGAGAGGACCCACGCAATCCGAGATAGAGCAGCTCGGTTTCATTCAGCTTCTTATCGAGCGTGAAGTGCTGTTCGACCCGTCGTCGCCCAGACTGCCGCACCTTCGATCTCAACTCATCCGACAGCAATAGCGGGCGAAGCCGTTCCGCCAGAGACTGGGAATCACCAGCTGCTGAGAGGAAGCCAGTCTCCCCGTCGAGCACCAACTCAGGGATGCCACCCACATCTGTTGCCACAACCGGTAGGGGGGTCGCCATAGCAGCCAGGATTGCAGAACTAAGGCCTTCTGAATCAGAGGCAAGACAGAAAATATCGAACTCCTTCATAAGAGCCTCGCTATCATTCCGGAATCCGGTAAAAATCACCCGGTCTCGAATCCCCAACTCAGTGGCCCTGTCGATCAACTCCCCCTTCAGAGGCCCGTCCCCCACAAATACGTAAGTGACCTCCGGAAACTCTGACCGCAGGAGCGCGGCCGCTTCCAGTACCGTACCATGCCCCTTTTCGGGGCTCAGGTGTGCTACCGTTCCCACAATCAGCCCGTCCCCACCTGAAAATAGGGAGCTCGCCTTGATCTTATCGATCCACGATACGTCGACTCCTTCGTAGATGACTTCGATCCGGTCGCGATCCACGCCATCCTGGATGAGAGTCTGCTGAATACTGGTGGAAACCGTAATAATTCTCTCCAGAAACAAGTTGTATTTCAGGTAACTAAATTTCGACCGAAGAGGAAAATTGACTCTTCGAGAACAAACCCGCAAAGGCGCCCTGCCCCAAAGAGATGCAAGCCCTCCGGCGAGGATTGGACGCGGGGTGTTGTAGTGGACGATGTCAGGAGCCCTACGTCTAAGCATGCTCAACAATCTTAGGGGCGCCAGCGGACTGAATTCACCTCGCTGGCAAAAGGGGTGGGCTGGGATCGAGCGCCGGAGCGCCTCCTTGGAGAGGGGAGACCCACGAGGAGCAGCCAAGTGCACTTCATGGCCACGCCCCTTCATACCCGTCATCAGGGTGACGAGTTGCTCCTGGCCTCCACGCCAGAACTCTTCCGTATCCACATAAAGAATCTTAAGCCGACTCATCTCAGGCTGGGGTGTCGTCGGCCTTCCTCTTCAACTGCAGCTCCCACAGCTTCAAATACTTGAAGAAAGTAGAAGTAGCCGAGAGCCCGGAGGCAGCCAGTCCCGGGACGCCATCGAGAAAGCCCAATCGTAGGCAGTAGTTCTTCACAAAAACCAACGGAGGTTGGAGCAGCAGGTGGGAAGGCCGAGCCCTGACGCCCCGATCGTAGTAGTCGGCCGCGGACAGAGAAGAAAATCGTTCTAGCTGGACCAGATACTCCTTCAGAGAGCTGTAGGTGAAATGGTAAAGCTCACCCTTGAGTCTGGCGATGCGCCCCCTGACTTTGAAGGACTCGTGGACGCGCCCTCCTTTCCATTCACCTTTAGAGCCTCGGAACAACCGCAGCTGCCAATCGGGATACCAGGTGGTGTGTTCGATCCAACGACCCAAAAAGTAGGTCTTGCGTGGGAGCAAATAGCCATTCACATCATCCTCGGCTTCCTCTTTCCATCGGCTGATCTCCCTCTGCAGTTCGGGGCTCAACACCTCATCTGCATCAAGACTGAGCACCCATTCGTGATTGGCCTGTTGGGTGGCGAATTGTTTCTGAGTACGATAACCCTCCCAGGGCCTCTGAAAAAACTGGTCTACGTACTGGCGGCAGATCTTCTCCGTGGCATCCGTGCTGAAGGAATCGACAACTATGATTTCGTCGCTCACCCCCTGGAGACTTCTCAAGGCAGCCTCGATCTTCTCCTCTTCGTTGAAGCTGACGAGGACAGCAGATACTTTATTCAACTCTGTAGCCCGGATTTCTCATGCCAAATCGTAGCGAAGCCGCCCAAGCACCGTCCTGGCACGGCCCGTGTCCAAGACCTCTGCAATTGTAAACCCTCGACCCATACTCCGTGAAGACGGAGTTGCTCCAACCCTGAAAGATAAAGAAGTTTCTGTAAACGTCCCCCAGCCGGGTGACTCCTCAGCGTTGGAAGTCTGGGTGTTTCTCGACCACTTCCTTCTCCCCGTAGTAGATCTGAATAGGTGCAGAACGATAGAAGGAATCAAGCAAGCGCGAAACATCGGTGTCCGACCTTCGGGACCTGTTTCGCTCTTCCTTTCTATGGTACCGAACCCTTCTCAACTCCTTCAACGAGCTCAGAAGTGAGCCATAGAAGCGGAAGTCGAGAAAGAATACCCGGGTAAAAAAGAGAACGAACAGCATCAACAGATGCGGGACCCAATACCTTGGTGAGTGAAGGTTGATCCAGTGAAAGAGCAGTCGATTTCTCAATGCGGCCGCTTTCACCTTATTCTTCTCGAAGTGCTTGTCTATGGTTGCGCTGATGCGGTGATGGGCGACGCTCCGCGGTTCGTAGTGAATCGTCCACCCCCTCTTCCAGCCCCGGTAGGAAAGATCCACGTCCTCCCAGTGGAAAGGCGACAGGAGCGGATTGAACCCTTCGAGTTCCTCCAGCTTCTTCCGACTGTACACAGAAAATCCACCAATGGCGCAAGCTGAAAGGAGCTGTCTGTTTTCGATCCAGCGGCCCGCCGTGGGTGCGGAAACGTCATAGTTGAAGTACATGCTCCAGAAACCTCTTCGAAAGCGGCCGAAGCGGCCGCCGGCCGTAAAAAGAGGCCGATCCCAAGCGAACACCTTGGCGGTGACGGCAAACACGCTGGGATCCTGGAAGTGAAGCGATTGATAGAGGAAGTAGCTCTTCTGGACTCGGACATCGTTGTTTAGAAGCGAGATCAAGGGATAGCGGCAGGATCGAAATCCGAAGTTGCAGGCCGCGGCAAATCCCTCATTGCGAGGCTTCGCTAATAGACGAACCTCGGGGAACTTCTCTGGAATGACTTCCAGAGTCTCGTCCGTACCCCCATCGTCAACGATCAATATTTCGGTACTGCTACCCGTTTCGTCTTCGTAGAATCTAGCGGCTGCCTGAATCGAAGGAAGCGTCTCCAGCAACAGCTGCAGTCCGTTCCAGGACGGGATCACGACACTGATTTCTGATCCCAGGTTCCGGTTCATAAGGGCCCTACCAGCCCAGTCAACTGCGGCAGGCTCACCTCGACCTCGATCCCAGGCCGGATGTGGCGGCGGTCTCCAGGCCGCCATGCGCCGAGCCAACGGCTCGACGGAAGAATACTTCGGCCTGGAGACCGAAGCAACGTCCGAGTTTCAGGTCAATAACGCCCCCAGCAGCGCTGCATCATTCAGGAGGAACCTTCCAAATCGGAGCTGCCAAGTTCGGCCCCTGATCAGGGCCCGCTCCCTCACGGTCACGGATCTGTCAACTGGCGATTCTTCATGATTATCTCGCCATTCGAAGTTCCCCTCGGAACCGTTCGCCGCACTTTCCCGGCAGCAGAGACGTTCAGACGATTCTCCCGAGTTTCAGCTTAGAGGAACAACGACCTTCCCGTCATCTCAGGCGGCTTCTCCAACTGGAGATACTCGAGCAGGGTGGCCCCGATGTCTTCCAGGGTACCTCCCTGACGCAGTTTTCCGCTGTAGTGATCGTCAACAAGAATGAAGGGCACCGGCTCAGTGGTATGGGCAGTGTGAGGCTGTTCCGTGCGAGGATCGATCATCAGCTCCGCGTTACCGTGGTCGGCCGTCAACATCATCACCCCTCCTATCTTCTTCAGCTGCTGATGGATCCGAGCGACGCACGCATCTACGACTTCTACCGCCTCGATGGTAGCGGATAACTTCCCGGTATGTCCCACCATATCCGCATTTGCGAAGTTCACGACGATGGCTTCAAAGAAGCCCCGATCCAGCTCGGCCAGCAGTCTGTCCGTGATCTGCACCGCGCTCATGGCGGGCTTCAAATCGTAGGTGGCGACCCTTGGAGACGGGATCAAGACCCGCTCCTCTCCAGGAAAAACCTGCTCCTCTCCCCCGTTGAAGAAATAGGTCACGTGCGCGTATTTCTCGGTTTCGGCCAATCGAAGATTGCGAATCTCACGCTGGCTGAAGATCTTGACAAGGGTGTGTTCCAGGCGAATCGGCGGAAAGGCAATTGGTGTGACGAAGGTGCGGTCGTACTCAGTCATCGTGAGAAAGAACTTGACGGGACCCTGCTTCAGACCAAAGTGGGAGAAGTCCACCTGCGTCAGGGCACGGGTAAGCTGCCGTGCTCGATCCGACCTGAAATTGAAGAAGACGGCGGCGTGATCTTCCTGCAATCTTCCGATCGGGTTACCCGTCTCGTCCGCGATCGTGAAGGGAATCAAGAACTCGTCAGTGACGCCGTTCTCATAGGACTGGGCGATACCGTCCAAAGGGTTCCGGTAGAGTCGGTCAGAACGTCCCTCGACAATGGCTCGATACGCCAGCTCGGTACGATCCCACCTGTTGTCCCGATCCATAGCGTAATAGCGACCTCCGACCGAGGCAACCTGACCGATTCCAATCTTCTGAACCTCTGCCTGCAATTGTTCCAGATAGCCGATACCACCGTTGCGCGACGTGTCTCTCCCATCGGTGATGGCGTGGATGTAGGCCTGCCGCACACCCGTCTCTCGGGCCAGACGGAGCAGAGCCAAGAGATGCCGGATATGACTATGGACCCCTCCATCGGAAACAAGACCAATCAGGTGTAACACCCGATCTTGCGCGGCCTCGAAAGTGGAGAGAATCTTCTTGTTCCGAAACAGGTCTCCGTTTTCGATAGCACGATCGATACGGCTAAGATCCTGATAGACGACCCTGCCTGCCCCGATATTGAGATGACCGACCTCGCTGTTGCCCATCTGCCCCTCGGGCAGACCAACCCGAGTCCCACTCGCGGTGAGAGACACCCAGGGATACCGGGAGTACAGTTCCTCGAAGGTGGGCAGTCTAGCTTGGGCAATCGCATTGCCCTCTCTGGACTCGCGTAGCCCCCAGCCGTCTAAGACTGCCAGCACAATTACAGGTGGCTTGATCATCGCAGCAGCTTCTCCCGACTGCTACTGCGAACGTTCGAGGCAGGAACACTCAGGCAAGCACAAAGGCAAGGGTGGGGCGCGAACCGCGTACCAGACCGCATCAGAGAAGCCTCTGGGGTGGTGAGTAGAGTGCTCTGCCGCCAAGCTCCTCCTCTATCCGCAACAGCTGATTGTACTTACTAATTCGATCGGATCGGCTGGCCGATCCGGTCTTGATCTGCCCCGCGTTGGTCCCCACAGCCAGATCGGAAATAAGTGGATCCTCCGACTCACCTGACCGATGAGAGATGACATTGCTATATCCGTGTTTTCGAGCCAGATCAATCGTCTCAAGCGTTTCCGTGAGCGTTCCAATCTGGTTGAGTTTGATCAGGATAGAGTTGGCCACTGCGTTATCGATTCCCCGTCTGAGGCGCTGTGCGTTGGTGACAAAAAGATCGTCGCCCACCAACTGAACGCGAGGTCCAAGCTCCTTCGTTAATGTGCTCCAGCCCTCCCAGTCGTCTTCCGCCAAACCATCCTCGATTGAGAAGATGGGGTATCGGTCCAGCCAGTCGCGGTAGAGCTCGACCATCTCATGGGCAGACCTCTCCGGTCCGCCCACCTTCTGAAACCGGTAAAGGCGCTTTTCGGGATGATAGAACTCACTGGCTGCGACATCAAGGGCAAGCCAGATGTCCTCCCCAGGTCGATAGCCAGCACTCTCTATTGCGACCAGGATGATTTCGATCGCCTCCTGATTCGACCCCAAACTGGGGGCAAATCCCCCTTCATCACCAACCGCTGTCTGGAGTCCCCTCTCCTCCAAGACCTTCTTCAAGTGATGGAAGGTCTCGACTCCCATCCTGAAAGCCTCTCGAAACGTCCCCCCCCCTACGGGGACAATCATAAACTCCTGAAAATCGAGGTTGTTGTCTGCGTGGGCTCCTCCGTTGAGAATGTTCATCATCGGAACGGGGAGATGGCAGGCTTCTTCCCCCCCCAGGTATCGGAATAGAGATAGTCCCTGGAAGGCGGCAGCGGCTCGGGCGCAGGCCAGGGAGACTGCCAGGATGGCATTGGCTCCCAACTTTTCCTTCGAAGTGCTCCCATCCAACTCGATCATGACTCGATCGATGCCAGCCTGCTCCAAGACTGACATCCCAACGAGTTGGGGGGCGATGATCGCCTGGATGTTGCCAACCGCCTTTTGGACACCCTTGCCCTGGAAGCGGTCCGCATCATCGTCACGCAGCTCCAGCGCCTCATACCGTCCGGTAGAGGCTCCAGAGGGGACGATCGCACTGCCCCGACAGCCCTGCTCAAGAAAAACCTCGGCTTCGACTGTAGGGTTCCCGCGCGAGTCAAAGACCTCTCTGGCTCGTATTTCAAGGATTAGAGACACGTTGGCTCTGTTAAGTATTCTAGCTAAGGCTAAGCTAAGTACACTAGAACGTAAATACTGCAACGTTTGTGGCGAGCGCGAAGGCGTCGAGTTCGCGAAGCGACGACGCTCTCGATGCTTCGTATCATGAAGAAGGAGCGACAAAGAAATCGGCCAGTCCCGTCGCCACCCGTAGGGCAGATGGGGGTTGCGGACGATCTCAGCATTCGTCGTCGTGGAAGATGGCCAAACATCGTCTTCCTCCTCCTGCCTTGATCTCGCCTCGCAAGCCCCATCTGCAAACGTTGCAATATTTACGTTCCAGTGTACTAAGCTAGCCGCCCCGCTTCCCTCGGCGAATGCGCTCTTCAATTCGCTCAACGCTGGCCTGAAGCTCGCCGCCAGGATGAAGTTGGTGCGCTTTTTTGTAGTTTTGCAGGGCTTTATCAAAGAGTTTCATCTTTTCGTAGATGTAGCCGAGACGGTCGTAAACCTCCCACTGGTCCGACAAGAGTTTCTCGCTTCGCAGGAAAGCCTCCTCTGAAGCCTTCAACTCTTCCAAGAAGAGATGAGCCAAGCCGAGATTGAACCAGGCCTGCCCATCCTCTGATTTGTCTCGAACGTAGCTGTTGAGAAGATCGGAGGCCTTTCGGTACTGCCCCTCCTCCAGAGATTGAACTGCCCGCTCAAACTCGATCCTGGCAAGGTACCTCTGGGCGTCCTTGGACTCGGGATCCAGGGCAAGGGCCTGCTTGAGGTAGGACTCTGCACCTGAATGGTTCTTGACCTGGTAGAGCGCCATCCCCAGCTCCAGCACGTCGACGAGCTCCCCTCGTTTGATGGAAACCGCCTTTTCCAGATCTGAGACCGCTCTCTCGAAATCGCCAGAATTGAAGTAGGCTGAACCGCGGGCGTGGTAGACCTCGTAACGATCCCGAGGTGAACGGAAGAAGCGCTCAGCCTTCAACAACGCTGCGATCGCTTCTCGATAGTTCCCCTTGTGGTAATAGGCAATGCCCAGACCATGATGGGAAAAGAACGTATCCTTCTTCAGCTCTAGAGCCTTCTCAAAGGCGGTGACTGCCTCTCCATAGTTTTTCGTTTCCAGGTAACACTTTCCCAGGATCCGATACCCGTTTTCGTAGTCTGGATTGGCCTCAACCAGCTGTTTGAACTCTGCAATCGCCTTCTCGTACTGTTGCTGCTTGTAGTAGGAGATCCCCTTCTGGAAATCTCCTTCGGCGAGCACTTGGCCCGACAAAAACAGCGTCAAGGCAACGAAACCGACCCTCTTCATGGCTCTCGGTTCAAGAAAAAACACTTCGTGGCAAGCTGCTATTCAAAGACTCCGAAGGCCTTCCACCTCTCGACATCGGCCTCGGTGGGAATCGATATGTTCGTGACCTGAAGTCCCTTCAAGACATCCAGGACATCAATCATGGCGTAGTAGGGCACATCAGGCAGGGTTTGGATGATCACGGGCTTGTTAGGGTTCTGCCCCATCTTCATCACGACGTAACCCTCCATAGACTCAAGGGTCATCGGGGATTTATCAACCAGGATCTGCTCTTCACCCACTACTTTGATGTGGATCGCCTCCTCGGGCTGAATGTCGAGCTGGGTGGGATCATCCTTGGGAAACGCGAACTGTAGTCCCTGAGTGGAAGTGAACACCGCCGTCAGCATAAAGAAGATAATGAGGAGGAAGGCAATGTCTGCCATCGACGAAGTCGGTATCTCAGATGTTTCCCTCTGTCTTCGCTTCACGGCTATCAGATCTCTCTCACCACTCTGCGATCAGTGAGAAGTCCGATCCGCCTGGCTCCGCTGTTGCGTAGCTGCTCCAGGACGCTGTCAACCATCTCATATCTGACCCCCCGGTCCGCTTTGATCAGGAATTCCTTTTGGGGGACTATCGCCACCATTCCTTCGACCAAAGGTCCAATATCGGAATAGGTTGCCAAAGGAAACGCGGGCTGCTCCCCGTCGGTAAAACTGAGTGTTCCGTCGAGTGAGATCGCAATGATCGCCGCGTCCTTGCTGAGCTCCGTGCGGATTTCGGATTGGGGCAGAGTGACAGATGTCTTCTCCGGAGAAAAGGAGGTCGTCAGCATGAAGAAGATGATCAGCAAGAAGGCGATGTCTGCCATGGACGCAGTCGGGATTTTGGGGGCGAGGGTGGCAATCTTCGGACGCTTCATCCAACTGTCCCCTGCGGCTCCTCCTCCACCTTGGCCTGTCCCTCTTCTCGATCTCTTTCCTCAATCTCGTTGAAGGTTTCCAACAACATTGAGGAACTCGTCTCCATGTCCAACCCCAGAACCGAGACCTTGTTCGTAAAATAATTATAAAAAGTCTGAACCGGAAACGCGATTGCGAGTCCGGTAGCCGTCGTGATCAATGCCTCAGAAATACCTCCAGCAACAGCCTGAGGGTTCCCGAGCCCGACCTCAGCCAGAGCCTCGAAGGAGGCAATCATTCCCGAAACCGTTCCCAAGAATCCCAACAGTGGCGCGACATTCGCTACGGTGGCCAGTATCCACAGACCCTTTTCCAGCTTGGACACCTCATGCAGGGCCACACTCTCCATCGCCTTTTCAATCTCGTCGTGCGACTTCCCATAGCGAAGCAGCCCAGATTTCAGAGTACTCGCTACAGGATGAGTATAGGACTCACACACCTCCAGTGATTGGCGGAAATCACCCTTCAGGAGCGCTTCCCGTACTGAGGAAAAGATGTCTGCTGTTGTTCCCTTGATCCGGTAGTACGTGATCATTCTTTCGCTGATGTAAACCAAGGCAAGAATCGAACATAAAAGCAGGGGCACCATCATGAAGCCCCCCCTTTGGAAGTAACTCCAGGCGGTTCCCCCGATTGCTAAAACCACTACGGTCTCCTTCCATTCTTCAAAGCCACTGTTTACCTGATAAAAGCCATACCGGCCTAGACCTTTTTGTTAGAGTGCGGAAATCGAACAAAGTATCATCTACTTAGGGTCTGCGCAAGAATAGCTTGGTAAAATTGGCGCTCAGATTTGCACCAGATTTGGCCGCGAACGATTGAGCGAAACCGCAGGCGTAGCCGAGTCTACGTTGAGGATTTCGCGATTGAGGAACGGCCGAAGATGGTGTGAAGATGAGATGCCAAAATGCCAAGTTATTTTTGCTCAGACCCTTAAGGAAAATCATCATTGCTTCGGCGAAGAGGGCAAGTCAAACCTCTTGGGCGCCCCGGTCGCACCATCCAAACACTCTGCTTTCACTCGACTTTGGGGCTCTGGATGACTGCATGTCAGGAGTTTGATTTCGGTCATCTTGCGCACGTGACAACTGCATTGCTGCCTCCTTGAACCCCGATCTGCCTCGATTTCCGAAAATCACCATTTTTCCGCAGGCGAAGGGGACTCAGCTGGGTCAAGACCTCTTGATTTCCAGCCGCTTCAACTTTTCGTTGAGGGTGGTGGGGTTGATGCGCAACAGACTTGCTGCCTTCTTCTGATTCCAGTCAGTCTTCTTCAGCGCAACCGTGATCAGGTTGCGCTCAAACTCGGTCACCAATTCTTTAAGGGAGACATTGCTTTCGCTCAGGCTGATACGCCCGAGGTTGACCGCAGTGGAGTCGAGGATTTCCCTTGGTAGCAGGGACCACGTAATTGGCCCTTCCTCTGGACAAAGCACGACTGCATGCTCAATCGCGTTCTCCAACTCACGGACATTGCCAGGCCAATCATAGTCCACCAATGCCTTCAATGTGTCTGGGTCCCAGGAGAGAGGAGAACGTTGGTTTTCTTCGCAAAACGCGGTAACAAAATGATCTACCAGAAGCGGTATGTCGTCCTTCCTATCTCGCAGAGGGGAAAGATTGATGCGTATGACATTCAACCGATAATAGAGATCCTCTCGGAATTCTCCTGCGCCCACAGCCTGCTTCAGATCGACGTTGCTGGCAGCCACAATCCGGACATCAACCTTGATATTCTCGAGACCTCCGACTCGGCGAAACTCGCGCTCTTGAATCACACGCAGCAGCTTGGATTGGATCTGCAGGGGGACGGTTGCGATCTCATCCAGAAAGATAGTGCCTGTGTCGGCGATCTCGAACAGGCCCTTCTTGGCCGAAGAGGCGCCGGTGAAGGCTCCCTTGACGTGGCCGAAGAGTTCGCTCTCCAGGAGTTCCGAGGGTATCGTTCCGCTGTTGACAGTAACGAAAGGTTCGTCCACTCGAGGGCTCAGATTGTGGATCGCCTTAGCAACCAGCTCCTTTCCAGTCCCGCTTTCTCCACCTATGAGAACGGTACTTCGACCCGGCCCAACCTGAGAAATCAGGTTGTAGATCTGTTGCATTGGCTCACTCTTGCCAATGAGATTCTGGAAGGTAGAACGCCCCCGGAACGTGGTCCGGAGCTGTCGATTCTCGATCTCGAGATTACGCTTATCAAGGCCGTTCTTTATGACCAGTAGTAACGCTTCGTTTCTGAAAGGCTTGGTGACGAAGTCGAAGGCACCCAATCTAGTGGCTTTGACGGCATTCTCGATGGAAGCGTAGGCGGTAATCATAACCACCACGAGATCCGGGTCCAGATCCAGCATCCCCTCCAGGGTACCCAGTCCATCCAAGCCAGGCAGCATTAGATCGAGTAGGACCAAGCCTACGGGTTCCTGTTGAATCCGCTCTAACCCATCTTCTCCGCTCGAACTGGTGATGACCCTATACCCAGCCTCTTGGAGGAGACGCGAGATCACGTCCCGCATGATCTCCTCATCGTCAACCAAAAGAATGCAGGGCTTTGGGGGCATCGACTTCAATGAACTCTTTTTATGGGAAAGTGTACCGTAAAGGTAGTGCCTTCTCCCACGTGGCTCTTGACGTTGATGTGTCCTGAATGTTCCTGGATGATGCCGTAGGATACTGAGAGACCAAGTCCCGTTCCCTTACCAACTTCCTTGGTTGTAAAAAACGGGTCATAGATCTGTTTGATGTTCTCTCTTGGAATGCCTCCGCCACTGTCTTTCACTTCGACAACCAACTGAGAATCCTCTTCGAAGGTCTTGACATCGATCTGACCGCCTTTGGGCATCGCATCTCTTGCATTCAGCAGCAGGTTGACGAACACCTGCTGAAGCCTGCCTCCATTTCCACGTGTGGAGGGCAAGCCTGGATCTAGATCCAGCTGCACTTCCACTCGATTCTGATGCATTTGATGCTGCAGCAGTTCCAACGTCTCCAACATCACCGAATTCAGGCTGACATCCGCCAAATCTCCGTCGCTGACCCGAGCAAAATTAACAAGGTTGTTGACAATGGTTGAGGCACGAAATACCTGCCTTTCGATCTGCTTCAGGTCATCATATCGCGGGTCTTCCGACGAGGTATTTCCCAGCAGCAACTGCGTATAACCTGAAATTCCAGCTAAAGGCGTGTTGACTTCATGGGCCACTCCGGCAGCGAGCAATCCAATCGAGGTCAGTTTTTCAGCTTGTAGAAGTTGATTCTCGAGCCGGACCTTCTCGGTGACATCATTGAAGACTAGAAGCGTCCCGGTCACAACATCATCGTGTACTACAAAGGGGGAAAGAGTGATATCGACCAGTTTTCCCTGCCCCCCACTCGCCTCGAGGTAGGTCTTGCGCAGGCGCCCCGTTTCCTTGGCAAGCCAGAAGGGCCCCTCCAATACTTCGCGAAGGGTTTCGAGTAGATCGGGCGGAAAGACATCTTCCAGATTTTCCCCAATTGCATCGGCCGAAGCGAGGCCATAGAGGGATTCCATCGAACTATTCCAAACCGTAATTTTTCCCTCAGAATCGACCACAATCACGCCGACCATGATGCTTTCGATCACGTTCTCGCTGTACAGTCTCATTCGCTGCAGTTCGCTTGCCTTCGCTTCCAGGGATCGGTAAAGGCCGGCATTGTCGAGAGCGATAGCAGCGTATCCGGATAGGGTTGCCACAAGATCTAGATCCTCACTGCTTAGAAGTCCGCTCTTGCCGCGTCTCCCCAATCCGAGAAATCCGATGACACGGCCGCGGAGTAGCAGTGGTTGCACATAGTAGAGTCCCCACTCGGCCAGCTTTCGCCGCAACAGGCCCACCTTCGCGTTCGGAGGTGAAAGAAAAATTGGACTTAACTGCCGATCAAAGTCGGAGAAAACGCTCTGGGGTACCTCTACATATCTAGATAGACCACCGCCCTCTGGGAGGTCGTGCGAGTGGTAGAGCCGATAAAGATCAGCCTCAGATCCCGACCTCAGAAACAGTGCAACGGCTGAGACATTCAGCGTCCGGAAGATTCGATCGGTTATCCTCTCGGCCAGACGCGGCAAGCTAATGTCTGAGCTCAAGGTCTTTCCGAACTCGGCGAAAGATCCGCGATAGTCGTACTCCTCTTTGTAGAAATGGCGATCCAGTCTTTCCTGGATACGATTCTTGATCGGAGCGAAGAGGAATGCCACAACCAGAGCGGAAACCGAAAAGAGCTCGAACCCGGAGCCTGAAAACAGACCCTGCAGGGCACGTCCGATCAGCAGTACCATCCCCACATAGAGCACCAGCAAGATCCAGCTCGCAAGAACGTAGGCCGCGCTCTCCCTGAAGATCAGCTCTACATCCATCAAGCGATATCGGATGATGGCGTATCCGAAACAAAGCGGTATCAGCGCTAGGCCGAGGATCGAAGCCTCCATCAACTTGAGGATCGGAAAACCCAGAAAATAGGGAACGACGTACAAGCAGGTAAAGGGAACCAAAGCGACTACTGTTCCATGCAAAACCCACTTCATCTGCTGCCGCCGTAACAGAGAAGTCGCACTCCTTCGGTTATAGGCCAAAGCCCAGACACCCAGCCCGAAAAATGCTCCGAAGTGGGCCAGGTGAAGAGCATCAAGAAACTGAGCTATCTCAGGATTTCGCGGCAACCCAAAGGGCTGAAGCAGACCCGAAAACCAGGCACTGTGCAGCGAAAGCAGAAGGAGAAAAGGTGCGTAGAGAATGCCCTTGAGTCGCGCGGCACCGCGAACGAAGGGAACAGGCTCTGGGAAAAAGCAGCAGAAGTGGAGGAACAAGGGCGGCAGCAAAAGCAGAGCGACCGCAGACGCCCAATAGATCAACAGGTCAAAGCTGTCAGCCCGCCCCGAGTACCTATACAGGTAAAGCACGAAGGAGACTAAGCAGATCAAGTAGAAGTGCAGTGCCCCTTCAGCCTTCCACGCCCGAAGGAAAATCAGAAGTCCGATTACTAGATGAACCAGGGCCACAAGCGTCAGAAAAATGTCTGTGCTCCCCAGTAGCCATCTCTCATCGAGAGAAAAAGCGTACCGAACCTCTACATCAGTCGATGCCTTTCGGACAAGATAGGCGACAGGAGTTCCCCGGGGCAGCGTCTCCAGCAGCATTTCGAGGGCTTCGGTATGGTCATCAAGGTCTCGAATCTCCACACCTGAGATCTCGACTAGCCGATCCCCTGCAGCCAAACCCGCTACCGCCCCCCCGGCCGATGGATCCTCTACTCTACCTACCACTAGGCCCGTGTCGGTCTCGCCCCACACCATTCCGTCCGAGGGCTGTCTCCACTCGGCCCGGTCCAGTAGATTTACGATCCCAAGATACAAGGCAGCAGCCGCCGAGATCAGCACCAGAAATATCTTGAGGCGGGAGCCTGGAATCATTTCAAAACCAACCCTTGCCCCCTTGTCGCCATCAGACCCGACGTCGCGGAAGGCACACGACAATCTACCAAAATCCTACTCCAGCGTAGTATAGCAATTTGGATGCCACTCCTGAGCCGAGGCTCCAAACTTCGACTCAAACCGCGGTTTCAAATAGAGATTCGGGTTCTCATTCAAGCCCATATCAGGTATCCAGGGAACTCCTCATCCAATTCTTTGGAGTGCATCCAAAGAGTTGGATTTCCCTAAGGGCTCTGTCATGAGGACAATAGACTGGAAACGATTTCAACTGGGATTTCCGCCGTTACCCAACTCGTGTGGGTTCTTCGACCCGGGCATCGGAAGGATGGGAAATGGATCCCGTCAGACCAAGCGAGGTCAATCCCAACGGGATTGCGTATTCCAACCCAGGGTTTCCGAACCCTGGGTTGTCGGTCCTCTCTCCCAGGAATCCACCCCAACGGGGTGCGATGAGCCGCAGTGGCTCGAACTAAGTCAAACCATGTTCGACAAACGGTGAGGCGTTTGGAAAG
>CAUZIZ010000080.1:0-23382 GCA_963579905.1 Acidobacteria bacterium UBA6911
GCCATTTATCGGTTTGCGGATCATAGCGCCAGCAGTCCACTACGTTGGTGTAGGCACCGGTCCTGGTCTCAACGGCTAGACCCCCCAGGATGTAGATCTTGCCTTCGACGGAGGCGGCTCCAGCGAGAGTCCGGGGAGTACCGGGGCAACGGGTCCGCTCCTGCCAACCGTCCTCGGGTTTCTCGGTGTCGAAGACCATGAGCCTGGCGCCCATGCCGGCCGTGTGTCCGTTCCGGTCCGTGGCCGTGTAGAATCCCTTGGCATCGTAGTCGGCGCCACCCAGTACGTAGATACTGAAGTCCACCGAACAGGTCGCCCCCCAGACGATTGGCCAGGGGAAGTCGGGCAGTGACTCCCACTTCCAGTTTCCCCGCCGGTGGGAGAGACGGTAGCCCTTGCGGTAGGCGTAGGGGGCAGTGTAGCTGAATCCGCCCCAGGCATAGACGTCGTTCTGGATGCCGACGCCGCTCATGCCTTGCCTGGGGGCGGCAGGGAGATCGGGCAAAGCCACCCACCCTGAGGCTTCCTGCCTCAGGTTCAGGGCCCAGACCTTGTTGAGAAATCCTCGGGGGTACTTCCCTGGCTTGGCATCTTTGTCTTTCCCGCTGCAGAAGCCCCCGGTGGACACGATCCAGTCTCCAACCCGGCTCAACTGATTGTCCTGCATGCCCTGGGGCATGGGAGGGCCCGCGGACCAGTCGATTTGAAGCATCCGGGGAACCACCTGTTGGGGCCCGTGATCGGAGGTCGTGGGGGACGATGGGGAGCCCTCTGCCTCCAAGCGGGCTCCCAGAGTGGCGGCAGCACACAAAGTCCCGAGTGCCAGTGCTGTCATACTGAGACCGTTTTAAAATTGCAACATAGTCGTCATTCTCCTCGCCGAAACCGAGGTCGGAGTGCTTTACTCTTGAGGTGGACCCAGGTACAGCGCGTAGAGACGGATGGCTCCACTCTCGTCGCCCTGGAGGGTTACCCGGATCTTGAATGGATCGCCTAGATTCCTGAGCGGGTGTGCGGACCTCCAATGGATTGGCGTGCGGAGCCCCGACTTCTCCACTACCGCAGAGTTGCCGCCCGAGAAGGCCGGTAGGGGGCGCTCCAGGCGATCCAGCAACTCCACCTTCAAGCTGGATCGGGGTCCCAGGCCCTCGGCGTTGACCCAAAGCTGGGCCGCTCCCTCTAACTGTAGATCGGAGGTGAGCAGGATGCCTACCTCATCAGGGTCCCTGACTGAGAGGGAACCGAAGCGATCTCGGTCCAGCAGCAGTAGGCCGATTCCCCGATGTCGCTTCCAGGAAGTTCCGGCCCGAATACCCATACGCTGGTCCATCTGTCCGTACCAGATATAGGTTTTGTCGCCGACGTTCTCAAATCCCTGACCTTGGGAAAGTCCACCGTAGTCCCAGTCCCGTCCATCTTCGCCCACTTCGGCGAAGATGAACTCGGGTAGGGGCTCACGGAAGTGGAGGCCGTCGTTGCTTACCAGAAAGCCCAGGGGGTGAAGCACATCGGTCCACTTGGCGCCTCCGTGCCAGAAGCCGGTGATGCCGATCAGGACGTTGCCCCGATTCCAGACACTAACACCCTCGTGAGTTTGCTCGTTGGGCAGCGGCCGTTTCAGGGATCGCGGCCGCCGAAATTGGCCTTCCCGGGCAAAGCCCATGGTCTGCGTTCTGGACCAGTGGATGAGATCCGAAGAGCGGAAGATCTCGACGTGCCTACCGTAGGGTTCCACTGCTGGGCTGCCCTTACCCTGTCCGGCAAGGTAATACATCCCTTTCCATTTCCAGAGACCGGTCCCCTCGAGGCGGGTAACCAATTGAATCCCCCCAGAGATCGTCTTTCCCCCTTCGGGAATCAATTCCTCCGCCAGCCTCCAACGAAGGCCATCCCCGCTGTAGAGGGTCAGATAGGCGCCCGGCGGGCCTCGGAAGGTAGTCTCTGCCGCCACCTGGGGCACCGTGTAGCCACCGTAGTTTGTCACTTGAACCGTGGCCTTGAAGTGTCGGGTGGGATCTGGATCCTCGGGCTCATGGAGAACCATGATGTGGTAGCCCCGGAAACCCTCGGGCATGAACACGATGTTGTTGTCACGGCTGCCACGAAACTCCACCAGTCCCAGGTTCGGCTTCACCCAGCGCACGCCATCCTCGCTCTCGGCGTAGAGAGCGCGCCAGCCCCGCGTGTCGATTCCACCCGAGTATCTGTTTCCACCCAACTCAGGGGACTCGAATCCCTCCCTTGAAGTACCGATGTACCACATCTTGAACTTGCCCTCGTGGCGAATCACCGTCCCGTAGTAGGTTTGTGCCCACTCGTCAGGCTCGCCGTCCTCGCCAAGAGGCACTACCGGATTGTCGGGGTGTTTCTGGGCTGCGTGCATGCTCAGGTAGAGGTTGTAGGTATAGGGAATCGAGATATCGTCGAAGGAGAAAAGGGTGGCCTCTTCTACCCTTGTGGGAACTGTCGGGGTCACCGTCACACGACCGCCAGCCTCAACCCGCGCCATCAAGAATATGAGACCTATATAGCCCCACATGCAGATGGACTTTGAGGGCAGAGTACGCACTTTGGCGGCAGCTGCCTTGCAGCGCGCTGCTTCAGCCATCAAATCGGCGTTAGGAATCGAAAGAAGAAGGCGCATTCTGTTATTCATCGGAGGTTCTCTGGTTGAGCACCAGCGGAGCGCCTGCGGCGAATCGCTTCCGGTGGAACCGCTTGGTCCAGGACAGACCCCAACCGGGCAAGTAGGAAGCGAGATCTGAGTCTTTGGCGTCTGACATCTCTCGTCTAATGGGGAATTCCGTGCTGGTGGAGTCGGCGGTGGATCGCTTTCTGTGCCTCCAGGAAAGGGCGTTCCAGGTACTCAGAGTGGTCCTCCTCGCCGTGGTGATGCGTGGCAGTTCCTGGCTCGTGTAGAGGGGCTGTCTCACGGATGTAAGTCAGACACCCATCCACCAGGGTCAGCATGTACTGCAGCGTTTCGCGATTGAACATGGTCCATTCACCCCCACAGGCGACGTAGATGGGTGAGGTGTGGGCGAAGATGCCTCGCTGCCACTCGTCATGGTGAGGTAGGATCCCATAACCGGGTCCACCGCAGCGGGCCGCTAGCCAGCTGTTTCCTTCTAGCCGGATCTTCTCCTGGAGGGCCAATCGACGGGTCCCTGCGGCTGAGTCAGTCTGTGCCACCACTCGTCCTTCCTGGACGATCTGCAGGGTGTGGATCGGCAAGATGCTCTCGGCCCAGGCCTGGACCTCCACGGTACCGGGTCCGGACAGGCTGAGTGTGTCCCCGATCTCCCGGCCGTCTACGGTGAAGTGAATGATGGGACCTCCGCTCAAGAAGGTACGTCCCCGGGAGACGTTGGCGCACCAGGTCTCATAGTCGAAAGCTTCTTCTCCGGGAATGTTGACGTAGGTGCGATACATCCCAACCGGCACGTCGCTGCTCATCTTGTCGGTTCCCCCTACCAGAGGTAGCCGGTATCCTGCGTTCAGATACCGATAGTACTCACCGTGGTTGAGAGGGGTCTGGCGAAGCATCTCCACGCCGTCGGCCCTTCCGGTGGCGATCAGCGCCGCTGGTTCGCCGTTGGGGTGGGGGTGGTGAGGGATGATGACCTTTCCCCCCTGCCGATGACACTGGTCGGCCCAGTCGCTCATGGTGACTTCCAGCGTACCTCCCAGCTCGGCTTCGCCGGGTCAGTCTGAGCACCAGGGCATGATGGGCTCCTTGAGTCCCCAAAGGATCAGGTGCCCCAGAAAGTGCTGCCGGTTTTCCTGGGAAACGTAGACGATATTGTTTCCTACCTGAGAAACGCTGGCACCGCCCGTAAACTCTTCCTTGTTGGTGAAGAGGCTTCCCCATTGGGACTGCAGAAGATTGACGACATTCAGATCTTCCCCCTGGGATTCGGTGTGGCTGGCCTGGGCCGACAGGAAATGCACGTGGGAGTCGCCTGAAAACCAGCGCCTCTCGTTCATGTTAATCCAGCGTTTCATCTTCAGGGTCAACTCCCGCTGCCCCGGCTGAATCCTGACCCGTTGGCGGAGTGGCTCGTATTCGAAGCCCCGAGCCACATCCACCAGGACATCGCCGCGGGGAAGCCACCCCTGGCAGGTCCCGTCGATGTAGGCATAGTTCACTTGTCCCAAGCGAACGTCGCCTCCGACGTCGATGTGCCAGTTGTCCATCCCCGAGTTGACCTGGCTGTGGTGGCCGTGGGGCTGGTAGGGAATCCCTTCGGGGGAGCGGAAGTGGACGCGGCAGGGAATCGGCTTTCCGGTGTCCTCGTCCAAGACTTTGACGTGGACCCAGTTGCGGCCTCGATCCAGGAGTTCCACCTTCATGCGGGGCGTCTCGGCACTCCCCTGTTGCTGGACCTCACCCCACTTGACCTTGCCAACTTCCTTGGAGCCCTGCTTGATGGTCACCGTAGCGGACGGCGTGGCCGCGATCTCAACATAGGAGGGACTGGGTCCGGTACTCTTTTCCTGTCCCCAGCCCTTGTAGGGGGCCTGGAGAAACTGTTCGCCACTTTCTGCTGGAAGGGGGTGTGGATAGGTAGACACACCGCGGTCCACGCTGACGTCAAGATCGAATCGGTCGGACTGTTTCTGGGGATCCTTGAGCAGGATCCGGGCCTCCCTCTTTCCCTGGCGGGGAAACGGCGGTTCGTCCAGATGTCCCAGGGTTACCGCCGCCAGCAGAATCTCCGGCCCTTTGGAAACCAGCTCCAGCGATGTGATCTCCCGTTCCGGTTGGGGGTTTTTCCAGGCCCAGAGGTAGTAGGCCAGTGGGGTGGCCTGAACCGAGACTCCATCTGGCGCCGTCCCGCCATCCCCCAGGACCCCTCGTGGCGGTCCATGAGGCTATCCTTCTGATCGGGCAGTGCTCTATAGGGGACGCCGAGGGCCAAACGCATTATGTGGTCGGTGGGCACAGCGGAGATCTCGAACCGCTCCCGCAGCGGAACCCGAACTTCCTCTCCATCGGAGTAGTGAAAGACATACTCAGCCACCACGCGGCCCAGTCCCATGCCTTCCATCAGATCTGACTGCATCAAGCGATGGGCAAAGACCACATACTGCGCCGGTTTTCCCACCGGGACCGATACCCCTTGCCCCTCCCGCAGCAGCAAGAAGCACTGGGAGCCCGCCGGGAAATTCCGTCCACCGATGAGAAAAGGAATCCCGCGGAACTCCTGGCCTCCAACCGGAGCGTCCGCATCATCTCCCAGGGCTTCCAGACCCGAATTACACCACGATGAAAGATCCAGAGGTTCGTACTCGGCCATATTCCTCCTCCTCGGCGCCAGACTAGCATAGTCCAGAACCCTGAGGGTCTGCGCAAAAATAACTTGGCATTTTGGCATCTCATCTTCACACCATCTTCGTCCGAGGCGGCTCCCCTCATCAACCCACGGTTATCGTAACGCCGTCTCGGGCTGAGGCGTAGAGACCGGACACCAACTTCAAGATGTGAAGGCATTCTGCCGCCGTCATAGGGGGGGCAACTCCGATGCCATGTTGACGGCAGCCTGCATCAAGGCTTCAACTCCAGCAGTGGACTTGGATTCAGGCGTGAAGGAAAGAGTCTGGAGCCCTTCCGGGGCTTCCTCATGATTCGGAAACCACTCCAGATCGCTCTCGAAGGTGCCTCCACCCGATAATTTTAGCCAACCCAGTGAGCCCCAGATGAGGATCTGGCTGTGATAGCCACGCTCCAGGTAGTAGGCCGACTGCATCGTGCCCAGGGTTCCGTTCTCGAATCGGAGCGAAAGCACGGCTGAATCCTCTACCTCGATGGGTTGCCCTCCCACGTTGCCGACGAAGCCACACACCTGTTGGATCCTGAGCCCGGTGATGAACCGGATCAGATCGAGGTAGTGAACGCCAAGCCAGGCAAGATGGCCGCCGCCCGCCTTCTCTTTGGATGCATACCAGGAATTCTGGTACTCGGGGCTCTTCAATCTTGTCTGGTCGGCAATCGTGTGAATTTCGGTGCCGTAGAAATCACCCAGAAATCCCGATTGAATCAGCTCCCTTGCCTTCTGCACCTGGGGCAGAAGGCGATTGGCAAACACCAGCATGAGATGGCGGCGATTCTTCTTGGCCACCTCTACCAGATGTTCGAAGTCACGGGTCCGGACACAGGCGGGCTTCTCCGACACCACGTGGCACCCCGCTTCCAGCGTCGCGGTCTGGGCTTTGAGGCGCCTTGCATCCTCTGCTGTCAGTAAGTCCGGGAGGACCAGGTACCCTTACCACTTCAATCTGGCGAATCCTGTCCCCCAGTGTCAACACGGACCAATCGCGGTCATCCACCTGTGGAACGGTCATGTCTGCCTCCGTTCTTATCGGGTCAGTCTACCAGCAGGCTCGAAAGCATAAGACTTCGGGCTGGAGCCCAAAGCTATATTCGGCTCGCATATTGTCAGTTGCCTGTCTAAACAGACTAGCCTGATCTCAATGGTTTGGATATAATCTGCGCCGCCTTTGGCGAGAATTCGACCGGAGTCGGAATACCACGCAAATGCAAAAGTACTCCTTTCTCAACCTAGCCCGCAACGCCCTCAGCTACCACGAAAACTGGCAGCGCGCTTGGCGCAGTCCCGAGCCCAAATCCGATTATGACGTCGTAATTGTCGGCGGGGGTGGTCATGGCTTGGCTACGGCTTACTATCTGGTCAAGGAACATCAGATCGGCCGTGTAGCCGTCCTCGAGAAGGGTTTTGTTGGAGGGGGAAACACCGGTCGTAACACCGAGATTGTCCGCTCCAACTACCTCTGGGACGAGGCCGCTCACATCTACGAGTTTTCGCTCAAGCTCTGGGAGGGCTTGACCCAGGAGCTGAACTTCAACCTGATGTTCAGCCAGCGCGGCCTGCTGAGCCTGGGGCACACACTGCAGGATCTGCGGGACATCCAGCGCCGGATTAACGCCAATGTCCTCAACGGTATCGACAGCGAGTTCGTCACCCCGGAGCAGATCAAGGAAATGGTGCCGATCATCGATATCTCTCCTGACGCTCGTTACCCGATCCTGGGCGCTTCCCTACAGCGGCGGGGTGGAACAGCCCGGCACGACGCCCTGGCCTGGGGATTGGCCCGAGCGGCAGACTCAGTGGGAGTTGACATCATCCAGAACTGCGAGGTGACGGGTATCCGCCGTGAGGGAGGCATCGCCAGGGGTGTTGAGACCTCCAGAGGATTCATCAAGGCGGGAAAGGTAGGCTGTGTCACCGCGGGCAATTCGGGGGTAATAGCGGCCATGGCCGGTTTGCGCCTCCCGCTGGAGAGCCGTCCACTGCAGGCATGTGTGTCGGAGCCCATCAAGCCCGTTCTGAACATGGTGGTGATGTCCAACGCAGTGCACGCCTACATCAGCCAGACCGACCGTGGAGAACTGCTGTGCGGTGCCGGAGTTGACTCCTACAACGGCTATGCGCAGCGTGGCAGCCCCTCTACTCTGGAGCACGCCCTGAGCGCGATCGTGGAGATATTTCCCCGGTTCAGCCGAGTCCGTATGCTGCGGCAGTGGGCCGGGACCGTCGACACCTGCCCCGATGCGTGTCCTATCATCGGCCTGACCCCAGTGAAGGGTCTCTACTTCAACTGCGGCTGGGGTACCGGCGGCTACAAATCGACGCCTGGCTCGGGCTGGGTCTTTGCCTACACCATCGCTCAGGACCGTCCCCACAAACTCAACGAGCCCTTCTCGCTGGAGCGCTTCACGACCGGACATCTTATCGACGAGCACGGGGCCGCCGGCGTCGCACACTGAGGAAACTTTTTTGCTTCTAATTGAGTGTCCCTGGTGTGGTCCTCGAGAGGAATCGGAGTTCAGCTACTCCGGTGAGGCCCACATCGTTCGCCCCCTGCAGCCAGAAGAGTTATCCGACGAGGAGTGGGCGGATTACCTGTTCTATCGCAAGAACCTCCGAGGCAGGTATCTAGAGCAGTGGAACCACGCTGCGGGTTGCCGCCGCTTCTTTAACGCCGAACGGGACACCGTGACCAACGAGATAAAATCGGTTTACAAACCGGGAGAGTCTCCGCCAGAGGACGACTCATGAGCCAGTCTCATCGCCTCGCCTCTGTCGGACGCATCGACCGAAACCGTCCGCTGAATTTTCTCTTCAACGGTAGAGCCCTCAAAGGCTATCAAGGCGATACCCTGGCTTCCGCCCTGCTGGCCAACGGAGTCCAGCTGGTAGGTCGCAGCATGAAGTACCACCGTCCCCGGGGCATCGTTGCGGCGGGTGCGGAGGAACCCAACGCCATCGTGCAGGTTGGCGAGGGAGCCCATACCCAGCCCAACCCGGTGGCTACCCAGGTAGAGCTGTATGAGGGTCTGGTCGCCTCTAGCGTCAACGTGTCGCCCAGCGTCGACTTTGACGTGCGTGCTATCCATGGGTGGTTCGCGCGGCTCATGCCGCCCGGATTCTTCTACAAGACCTTCATGTGGCCAGCCGGGTTCTGGCGCTACTACGAGCACCAGATTCGCAAGGCAGCCGGCTTTGGTGTGGTACCCGATGGCCCCGACCCCGACGACTACGACCATATGAATGTCCACTGCGATGTTCTCGTGGTAGGTGCTGGACCCGCTGGCCTGTCTGCGGCGGTGGAGGCGGGACGGGCCGATGCCAGGGTGATCCTGGTGGACGAACGCTCGGATCTGGGAGGGAGTCTGCTGGGCAGCCATGCCCGCCGGATAAATCAGGCCCCGGTCTCAGAATGGGCGTCAGCGATGGCTGGCGAGCTCGCCACCATGCCCGAAGTCCGAGTCCTGACGCGAACGACTGCCGTCGGCTACTACGAGCACAATTTCCTGCTGGCATTGGAGCGGCGTACGGACCACCTGACGCCGAGGCAGACTCAGGAACCGCGCCAGAGACTGTGGCGTATTCGTGCCCGGCAGGTAGTGCTGGCGACCGGCGCCATCGAGCGGCCGCTGGTCTTTTCCAACAACGACCGGCCAGGCATCATGTTGGCTTCTGGGGTTTCAGAGTATATCAACCGCTATTCCGTACTCCCCGGCTCTCGCGCCGTAGTCTTTACGAACAACGACAGCGCCTATCAGACCGCCTTCGATCTCCTGGAGGCCGGGGCCTCAGTAGAGATGATTGTCGACGCCCGCGCTCCTGGCGAGCGCACCGCCCGCGCTCAGGAACGGGGCCTCGAAGTGATCAACCAGCACGTCGTCTTCGACACCAAGGGGAAGAAGAGGATTCGCGGGGTCCAGCTGATGTCCCTGAGCGAGGATGGTCGGGCTGTCAGCGGCCCCCTTCGCAGCGTGGAATGCGATCTGTTGGTGGTCTCCGGTGGATGGAGCCCCACCGTGCAGCTTCACGCGCAAGCGCGCGGAAGACCCCGTTTTGACGCCAAGAAAGCGTGTTTTGTTGCGGGCGATCCGGTTCAGGCCGAACGGTCGGTTGGTGCTTGCAGGGGCAGCTTCGACCTGGCTGCTTGTCTGGCCGAAGGGTCCGACGGAGGCGCTGCTGCAGCTCAGGCCGCCGGCTATGGTGAGGGTAGACCTCCGCAGCCGCTGCCGGCCGTCGATCCCATCGCCGGGGATCCCATACGGCCCCTCTGGATTGTTCCCTCCCCCGTGCCTATTTCCCGGGCTCCAAAGCAGTTCGTGGATTTCCAGATGGACGTCACGTCCGCTGACATTTTGGTGGCCGTGCGAGAGGGCTACGATTCCATCGAATACGTCAAGCGCTATACCACTTTGGGCATGGGCCCAGACCAGGGGAAGCTGGGAAACGTCAATGGGATTGCCGTTTTGGCCCAGCAGCTCGGCACCGACCTCGGCTCGATCGGTACCACGACATTTCGGCCCATGTACACTCCGGTCACTTTTGGGGCCATGTCGGGCGGGGAACGGCGTGACCTCTTCGATCCAATCCGCAAGACCTCCATCCACGAGTGGCACCTCCAGCGGGAGGCCCTCTTCGAGAACGTGGGACAGTGGAAGCGGCCCTGGTACTTTCCCCGTCCAGGCGAGTCGTTGGAAGAGGCCGTCAACCGTGAGTGCCTGGCCGTCCGCGGAAGCGCAGGGGTTCTCGATGCCTCAACTCTTGGAAAGATCGACATCCAGGGACCCGATGCCAACCTCTTCCTGAATCGTGTCTACACCAATCCCTTCTTGAAGGTCTCAGTAGGCCGGTGTCGCTACGGCCTGATGCTCGACGAGAACGGCATGGTCATCGACGACGGAGTCACTGCCCGGTTGGGTGAGAATCACTATCTGATGCACACCACCAGCGGCGGCGCAGCCCACATCATGTCTTGGTTGGAACTCTGGCTGCAGACGGAGTGGCCGCATTTGAAGGTCTATATGACCTCCGTGACCGACCACTGGGCGACGGTTTCTGTCTGCGGCCCCAACAGCCGTCAGATCGTCAAGGAGCTGTGCGACGATATAGACTTCAGTGGCGATGCCTTCCCTTTCATGGCCGTCCGTGAAGGGACGGTTGCCGAGGTCCCGGCACGGATCTTCAGGATCAGCTTCACCGGTGAGCTGACCTATGAAATCAATGTCAACGCCAACCGAGGGCGTCAGGTTTGGGAAGCCGTGATGGCTGCCGGTGAGAAGTTCGAGATCACCCCTTTCGGCACCGAGGCTATGCACATCCTTCGGGCTGAGAAGGGATACATCATCGTGGGCCAGGATACCGACGGTTCCGTGACGCCGGTCGACCTGGGATTGGATCACATGGTGGGCAAGAACAAGGATTTTCTGGGGAAACGTTCCCTCTTCCGTTCCTACCTGGTACGCGAAGATCGCAAGCAGTTCGTTGGACTCCTGACCGAAGAACCCCAGCAGGTGCTGCCAGAAGGTGGGCAGATTGTGGACGATCCGTCGACGCCACTGCCGAGACCCATGCTGGGCCACGTGACCTCGTCGTATTACAGTGCCGCCCTTGGCCATTCCATCGCACTGGCGCTGGTGAAAGGGGGGCATTCGCGGATGGGTGAAACCGTGCATGTCCAAAACTTCGACGGCAGAACCATTGCCGCCAAGATCAGTAGCCCAGTTTTCTATGATCCCGAGGGAGAGCGCCAGAATGTCTGAGCTCAGGCGGCAATCCCCGCTGGAGGGGTTCTTCTCCAGGGGAGAGAAATCAGGTACGGGTACTCGCGGTGTCACGGTTACCGAGCATCCCTTTCTCGGCTACGTCAACCTGCGAGGTGATGTGGCCGATGTCTCCTTCGTGGACGGGGCGCGCAGGGTGTTGGGAGTCGAGCTCCCTTCCAGCGCCAATACCGTCATTGAAACCAAGGGTCTGATCGCTTGCTGGCTGGGACCTGACGAATGGATGGCGATCGTCCGTCCCGACGGTGAGACAGAGATCATCGCGGCCTTGCGGGAAGCCATGGACAGCCTCCGCACCGCCGTCACTGATACTACTGGAGGCTACACGATGCTCAACCTGTCCGGCGACCACGCACGCGATCTGCTGGCCAAGGGATGCACGCTAGACCTTCACCCCAGGGTCTTTGCACCTGGACAGTGCGCTCAGACCAACCTGGCCAGAACCCCAGTCCTGCTTATTCCGCGGACCAACGACCCCGATCTTCAATCCTTCAATGTAGTCGTTCGACGCAGCTTCGCCGACCATCTGGCCCACTGGATCGAACACTCAGCTCGTGAATACAGATTTGATGCTAGCAAAGGAAACTGGTTGAGGGACTGTCAAAGTGAGCTTATCTGAAACTTGAACGGTTCGTCGGAACGTCTGAACGTCCCACGTCTCTGCTCCCAGGAAAGTGCGGCGAACGGTTCCGATGGGAACTTCGAATGGCGAGGCAATCCTGAAGACCCGCCAGTGACAGAGCTGTGCCTACCAAGGAGCGGTCCTGACCAAGGACCCAAACGAGGCTTTTCCAACCTGAAGTTTCCTTCTGAATGATCCCGCCAAACTGATCCGGTCGACTACTGACTTTGACAGGCCGGATCAAGGGACGCGACGATTCCAGATCCTAGCCTCTTCGCCGTCAGGTAATCCCCAGCTGGCCATGACAGTCCAGCCTTCTGAAGTCAACCTGTCGTAGACATCCTGGTTGAATGAAGTGATGTAAGAGATTCCCTGAAATCCGGTCTTTCCAACAACCACGTCCACTGCGCCAATCTCATCGAACGAGTCCGGCATCTGCCCCAGACGCACGACATCGAGGTTTCGGCCCTGACGGAGCGCCAATAGCTTCAGTGCAGAGGGGTGGAAGTGGGCTAGATCCGGAACGAATCCGACCTTGGCCCCGGAGACGATGGATCCCAGGATCTCGGTGTAGCGCCAGTCCTCCTGTGCCGGTGGCCCCGCGATGTCGAAGTATTCCGAGGCGTAGAGCACCCACTCCTGGCGGAGGCTACGATAATCCGTGTCATCCTCGACCTCAAAGAGCGCAACCTTCCGAGGAACCAAGGGGAAGGAAAAGGAAAGTGTCAGAAACTGGATAAAGGCGAGCGCGAAAATAGCGGGTGTGGTGCGGCTGGATCCCCACGCGTAGATTAGCAGCAACGCTGCCAAGCAGGCCAGAGGCATGGCGTAGCGAGGATCTTTGGGAGGCAGGAGGGTAAGCAGAAGCAATCCGCCCGCGAAACTCATCAGTATGATTTGCATCGCCGGAGAAAGTTGGTCCCTTCGAGCCCACAGCCGAGCGAGGGCCCACACAAAGAGTAGTGTCAAGGGAAGAAAGAGGTAGTAACTGGCGAGAACCCGAGGGTAGTAGATCCAGCCAAGGAGGCTGTCTATTCCGGGATCCTGTTCCCAGATCGCGGCTTCGGAAGTGGTCTGAAAACGCAGCAGCAGCGTCTTCAGATTGGGCAGATACCACCACAGGATCAACGGAGCGGAAAGGATTCCAGCATCTACCAGGTTCAGAATCGAGCGCTCCCTATCCTCCGACTTGAGCAGGCAGTACCCGACGGGAAAGAGAAGAAAGAGCCCAAACGTCCATTTGGTCAACATTCCAGCGGCAGCGACGAGTCCGAGGAGTAGGCTGAGTCCTCGCTTCTGGAGGAGGTCGCTTCTGGCCAGAAGATAGAGTGCGGCCGATACCCAGCCGCAGAGAGCGACGTCGAGCAACGAGACGCGACTGGTCCAGGCCACCAAAGGTAGGAGCAAGGGTAGAATCCCAGCCAAAATAGCCGTCCTGCCAGGAAGCAGACACTGGACGGCCAGGGCCCTGGTACAGAATGCCAACAACAAGAGACCTGGGAGATTCGCCAACAGCGGTAGGAATTCGGGCTCTGTCCAGAAGCGTAGGACGAGGGCTTCTTCCAGGTAGTAGAGGGGAGGGTAATAGTTGCTGAGACGGGAGAAGCCCTCGAGTACTCCGCCTTCCTGGAACAGCTTCAGGTATTCCCACCCCTTGATCTGGTGGTGCGCCATATCCCAGACCGGTGGCCGGTCGTCCAGTAGAGTCCAGAAGACGTGGATGGCCAGAACAAGTCCCAGAAGCGTTACCCAGAGCAGTCGGTTGGAAACCTGAAACCTGTCAACCTTCAACTTGCAACCCCGCAATTTGCTACCAATGGGTTTCCGGTTCGGGGATCGGCCCCGTATACGCCTTTTTTACCTGGAAGATGTTGAACCACTCCCAGGGTTCGCCGCTGCTTGGACTAAAGGGCAGGATTCCCCATCCCGAGCTGTAGAATCCGGCGTGGGAAGCGAAATCCAGAATCCTGATGGGACCGGCCATTTGTGCCTTCCGCTGCTCCAGCAGGTCCAGGTATTCGTCGGAATCGAATAGCGTGACCCATGGAGTTGCCAGGTACGGCTTCACGATGATGTCTCCGGGTTTGGGCTCGTTACCAATTCGGCGCAGAATTCTGGCTCCGTTGGCGTCCATGTAGTAGCGAAATCCCCACTCGCCGGTGTACCAGATGGTTCGTCCGGTCTGCGCGTATTGCTGGGCGATAGCTTGGGATGTCTGCCGATAGACGTTTGCAAACTGATAGTCTGCGTGAGCGACTGTGAGGGAGTACACGGCCGTAAGGCCGATGCTCAGCCAAAGCAGATTTCTTAGCAGGTACTGGCTCCGAAAACGGTCCTCCAGCTTGGCCATCCAGAGGAGGATGGTTGGGGGCAGAGCCAGGGCGGCGTAGCGCACCGACCCAGAATAGTAGAGGACCAGGCATATCGCCAGCGCGCCCCAGAACCAGAGGCTCAACAGAATCCAGGAGGCCCTGTTCTCCGATGAAAGGGGATAGACGGTCTGCCGGATGAACGCCCAAACCACGGATAGTCCGGACGCAAACAGGACAGAAAAAAGGCAGATGTGGGTCCAGCTCCAGTTGTCCCACCAGAGGTAAAAGGGAACGAAGCACAAGAAGAAGACCCAAATGAAGACACGCACGCTGATACGTCCGGCGAACGCCCACCAAAGTGTCAGGGGAAAGAGAAAGGTCCCTCCCAGATTCAGAATGAAGCTCAGGATTCTCTGAGCCAGTCCGTCCCAGGAGAAAGCGGCCCGCTTTGCCATGTGGAGTGCTGTGCTAGCCAGGACGAAGCGGTCGTAGTGAAGGTAGGCTCTGAAGTACCAGAAGAACCAGACCAGGAGCGGGAGTGCGAGGATCAGGGCCCAATGCCAGGAGATTCGCGAGGAATTCCGTTCGAGCAAGAGATGAGCACCCATCAGCAGAATTAGACCAACGGTTAAGAGCGAGACGAAGCTGGCCGCGACCAGGGACAGGGCGCACACCAGCCAGTCCCAGCGATTGGCACTTCGATCCCGAATGCGTAGAAAGCGGGAAAGAGTCAGTATCCAGAGCGCCCAGAAGGGAACGTCCGACATCAGCGTATGACTCAACACCAGGAATGCAGGTGCCAGCAGCAGGAGACATGTCGCCGCCAAGGGAAAGCGGGTGTAGCGGCGAGCCAGATCGTAGAATCCGAATCCCGCCAGAATCGGAAAGACCAGAAAACTCAAGTGGTAGACCCACTCACTCTGGCTTCCCGTCACCGCCATCACCAGGGCCAGATAGTAGCTGGTCAGGGGAAGGTGGCTGTGACTGGCGGCGTCCAATGCCCCCATCCCCTCGAAGACGGGTAAGTAGTCGTAAGGAAAGAACGGCTTGCTGAGAGCGTTCTCGGCGACCTCCAGGTAGATCCGGTCGTCAATATGAAAGGCCTGGAAGATAAAGGGAAGGTGGGTGGCGGCAACCAGCAGCAGCAGGATCAGAGTTGGTGAGAATCGGGAGACCAAGTGGGCCACAAGGTACATTCTTACCCGGAAGGCAGAAAATCCCAAGCGCCGAAACGTTCTTGAGTGGAGATTTTCGAGCTCCCAGCTGGGTGGTGCCTGGGACGTGACACCGGACGACAGCGTCACAATTCAGTGGGATAGCGCCACGCAACAAGCCGCGCATCGGTATTTCGGAGACAAGGCGAGCGTCGGCCTCCAAGGCGGAGTGTACTGTTGCGGCGGCCTGGAGAAGGATCGGCAGCGGAGACGTCTGTCTTCTTTCCGGCAGCCCCGACCCTAGAAGCGCTGGCTCCATTCGAGAAAGAAACTTCGAGTGATCCAGAATAGAGGGTCTCGCAGAAGTCCTTGGAGATTGGAAGCGTTAAGATCCCTCCTCGCTGTTGCTTCGGCGTGTTTACAGAGCCGTGACTGTCAGGGAGCGGGCCCCGATCACTAATCGGGACATGTGGCGAGTCCATAAGAGGGTGTCGCAAAAGTCCGTTTTCGAGTCCGGACAGAGCCCTGCTGGTCAATAGAACAGCGCTGAGTCAGAAAGGCTTCACTGTAGGTTTTCCAGCGGCCTGGGGATCGAGGTCAATCCTGAAGGGATTGTGTATTTCAGCCCAGGGTTTCCGAACCCTGGGTTGTCGGTCCTCTCTCCCAGAAATCTACCCTGAAAGGGTTGCGTACACTGCTTCATCTAAGCCACCTGGAAAATATTTAAAAACGATGTACCTTCTGATTACTCAACTCCTTTCAGGGTTGGATCTGAAGGGGGAACAGGATGACCAGGGGTCCGAAAACCCTGGCCTGAAATACGGAAATCCCTTCAGGATTCACATACTCCTGGGTGCTCGAACCAGGTCAAGGTGAAGCCGAACACGTACGCTGCCTTTAGCAGCCTCCTTGGAAGGGCCTATCACAGAAGTGGCAACTAGACCTGCTCCGTTAGCGTCGCGGATTTTGATGTGGACTTTTGCGACACCCTCATTGCGACACCCTCATAAGGAGAGGGTCAGCGGCTGCCGGGTCCGTTGTCCGGCATCGGTATGCCGGTACCGCTCCTTCGCAGTTACGGCTCTGTCAAACGGCTGATCCTGCATGATTTCCTGTCCAATGAAGTTTCAGGCCAATCCCACCCCCGCTGTGCTGCCCCATTCGAGAACGGAACTTCAGTGTCTTGCAGTGGCACGGGCATCCCTGCCCGTGATGACCGGACGGTGGAGCCGGAGACTCCACAATCACGGCCTGGAAGGCCGTGCCACGGTTTTTTGGACAATCGCCTGAAAAAGTCCATATCCCATTCTAAAAAAACAGGTTACCGCAGTTTCTCATCCGAATCTTAAAACGAAGTTTCAGCTTAGTTGTCGCTCCAACGCCGACGATAGAGGGCGAGGGGTTTCCGTCATCCCGATGGGTATACTACGGGGTTTCCGAGGCTGGACGATCGGCTACCTTGCTGCGCAGGAATTTGGCGAGTTGGGCCTGATGGAAGAGGCGTACGTATGCCTGTTCCGCAAATCGAATCAGGGGGATCTCCGGCATGAACTCGAAGAATCGCCAGCGGAGCCTCAGCCTGAGGTAATGGTAATAGAGGCCATGGATGGCCATCAGGACCGGCTTGAAGCGATTGTCGCAGAATCGCTCGAACGCACGACGCTCGAAGAACCGGCTCATCACGTTGACCTTGGTGATGAAGCGCTTCTGTCGAGGCGTGAGAAATGGATTGTTGTTCTCTCCAAAGTGGAAATGGCTCCATCCTTCGAGGCTATCGGGGAAGGTCATGCCGTACACGAGCTTGGCCTTGTCGTAGAGCGTCGTCCCTGGATAGGGCGTGTAGATGGCGACCGGAGCGACTCCGGCACCTTTGTTTGAGCCTAGAAGCTCAAACATGAAGTCGACGGTTTCCAGGGTTTCTTTGCGTTCTTCCTTTGGAAAACCCGCCATGAAGCCGTACTTGACGTAAACGTCAGAGCCGGACAGCATCTGGTTGACCTCCCGGACCTGGTCCAGGGTGGTCCTCTTCAGAATCTCCTTGAGGCGCTCTTCGGATCCCGATTCCACGCCAATCCAAAGCTCCTTGAAACCTGCCCGGTAGAGCTTGTCGATCATTTCGGGACTGCGTTTGTAGAGGTAGTCAATGCGGCAGGGGACCTGTATCAGGAGCTTGAGGTCCTTCTCAATCAAGAGATCGCAGATTTCCTCGACGCGGCCGGGATGGCCGAAGAAATAGTCGTCTTCGACAAAGAGGGAGCGAATCTGGAAGCGATCGACCAGATCCACGATATCTGAAACGACCCGTCCAGCCGAATGGTAGCGAAATCTGCGCTCGTTGAACTTGAGGTTGTAGCAGAATTCGCAGTCGAAAGGACATCCGCGACTGGTCACCAACTGGAGCTGTGCCTCACCGGTGGAAGGAGCGCGGGTAAAGTAGTGCTCCATCTCCAGCAGATCGTAGTTGGGCTTGGGAATCACATCCAGGTCTTCGATCAGCGGAACGCTTTGGGTGAACTTGAGCTCACCTTGTTCCTTGTAGCCGATACCAGGCACCGTGCTGAGATCGTTCTTTTCGCGGAGGCAATCCGCCAGTTTGACCAGGGTGATTTCGCCTTCGCCCTTCACCACCACATCGCAGAAATCGTCCCTGAGGGTCGAGTCCGGGCAAAGCGTCGGATGAACCCCACCCCAGACCACGGGCAATGCGGGATCGGCCTGACGGACGGCCCTAGCAGCCTGAAGGCCGCCGCGGATCTGAGCGCCGGTGATGCTGGAGATACCCACCAGAATGGGCCGTTCGCGCTGAATGGAATCGGCGACATCCTGCTCGAAGGTCTCGGTGATCCGTTCGTCTAGAATCTCGACGCGATAACCCGCCTGTTCCAGGACGCTTCCCAGGTAGACACAGGAAAGGGGAAGCCCCACATTAATGCCGAAGACATCCATCCCCGTGACTGGATAGATCAACAGGATCTTGCCCAGATCGCGGTCGGTGGTTCTCAGCCAAGGATAATCCGTCGTTTTTTCGCTCTCTTTTGCAAACCGACTCATCGCATCAACCACCTTTTGTAGAGATTCTCGGCTCCCATGGTCAGACGGGGAAAGGTGTCCTGAATGCGGGGGCGAAGACGCACCAGCGGGGTGGTCCAGGCTGGATGGTTGATGTAATCGCAGCCCTCGCAGATCTTGAGATCGTCAAACTCCCGGCGGTAAAGCGAACTCCGCTTCTGATTGAATTCTCGGGAGTGCCAGACCTCGTAGATGCTCTGCCGTTTCAAGTCCCCCACGGTGTACTCCGCCTCGGAGTCGAAGCAGCACATGGCCACACGTCCATCTGCCAGGATGGTGATGTAGTGATAGAGTCGCTCACAGAAGTTGACCTTGTGAGGGGTGCGGCCCTCGTTGTGCAGTTTCCCCGCCCAGTTGAAGTACACGGCAAAGCGAACCTGGTCGGCCTCCTTCCAGGCCTCTTGTAATTGTGCCCGAGTGCCCTTGTTCTCATCGACCGTCACCATCGAAATAGATACGGTCGGTTTGGATTTCCCCATTTCGTTGCGGGTCCGGATGAAGCGAAGTACGTTGTCTCGAACCTCGTCGTAGTCCAGTCCCAGGCGGATTCCCTCGAAGGTCTCCTTGTTTCCGCCGTCGATGGAGACGATCACGCTGTCCAGCAGATTCTCTTGAAGCAGCGTTTCCGTTTTTTCGGCAGAGAGCTTGGAGCCGTTGGTCGTCAGGTTGACATGGGTCTCGGGGGCCGCCTCGCGCACATATCTGAAGTAGTCCAGGACGCCGGGAACGAGGAGGGTTTCGCCATGCAGAAACGGAAGAATTTTCTTGGCCTTCCTGCGGCCGCACTCGTCGACGATTCTCCGAAACAGCCCCATCGACATGACTTTCCTCTTGCGTACCATGGTCGGTGTGGCGCAGATGGTGCATCGAGCATTGCAGACGTTGGTCAGCTCGACGTAAACGTGGTCTGGGAAGTCTGGGTAGCTGTACATAAAGAAGAAACCAAGTTGGCCCGGATCTCCTCGATTGAGCGCTTCTCTAATTCACTCGAGAGGATTCTCCGAGCATAGAATCCGGGAGGAAATTTCGTTCGATGGCCTTCAGATATTTCTTGCTGGAACGAAGGCTAAAGAGCTTCGGCAGCATCTTGATGAATCGGAATCGAGTCAGGAAGAACATCAGGTAGGCTTTGCGCTGAACCTTTCTCAGCTGTTGGAAACTGAAATCCTCGGTCGTGATCCGGATGACGGCATGAAGTGGATCGGCCGGATCGTACTGGCCGGAGTCCATTACCTGTCGGTTCATCTCAGTACCCGCGTAGGGAATCACGATGCTGAACAGTGCTTCGTCGAAATTGGTTTCGCAGGCAAAGCGGATCGTCATGTTCATTTCTTCAATCGTCTCGCTGGGAAAGCCGATCATGAAGAAACCAGTGGTCACGATATCGTACTTCTTGGCCCAGTTGACGACGTCCCTGACCATATGAAGCTTGAGATACTTCTTCATCTTCGACTGAAGCCGCGGACTCGCCGATTCGATGGCGATTGCCATATGGTGAGTCCCGGCGGCGGCGAGTTTCTGCATCAGCTCTTCATCGAACCGCTCCAGCCGAACGCCGTTGCCAAACTGAAGCCCGACTTCGAGTCCTTCCTGCACGATCAGGTCGCATATTTTCTTGGCGCGATCCATGTCGAAGTTGAAGATGTCATCTTCGATCATGAATTCCCGGATCTGATACTCATCGTAGAGCATCTTCATCTCCGCCAGGACGTTCTCCGGGCTGCGAGGACGAAACTGCTTCCCAAATAGCACGTGGCAGTAAGTGCAGTGCCAGGGACAGCCTCGGCTGGTGAAGATCTGGATGGCCCTGGGATACTTGGGAGGATAGCGAGCCGACTCTGCCTCGACGTAGCGATCCAGGTCCAGAAGGTGGTAGGCCGGGAACGGAATCTCGTCTACGTCATCGACCAAGGCGCGCGGCAAGCACTTTTTTGATCCGTCCTCTAAAGTCTTGTAGACCAATCCGTTGACCTGGGAGAGATCGCCGCCCAGCGAGTAGATATCCAGGAACTGCCCGAAGGTTTCTTCGCCTTCTCCCACGCAGACGAAGTCGCAGTACTCCGTGGCAATTACCTCGTCCGGCACGATGCTGGGATGCTGTCCCCCGAAAATGACTTTGATGTCGGGATCGAAGGCTTTGACTCGTTGGGCGGCAGCCTCGGCCCCTTCGAACTCCGCCGTCATGCAGCTGAGTCCGGCCAGATCCCAATTCCGCTCCTTCAGCTTTTGCTCGAGGACCGGTTCAGGATCCTGTTCCAGAGCGAGGTCTATCACCTCGACGTAGTGACCCTTCTTTTCGGCGATGGGGGCAATGTAGACCAGGCCGATGGGGATGCCCACGACCATGTCCATGAAAGTTGGTTTTCCTCGGATGAGCAGAATATTCATTTTCGGTTCTACCTTGAGCCTGAACCGTCAACGGCCCAGGCCAACAGCTGGCCTATCGATCGCGAAAAACCGGAATTTTGTAAAACATGGCCATCTTTTCCATCTTCGGGATCCACTTCCGGATCTTGAACATATCCACTACAAAGCTTCCTAGAATGATGGGCAGCCTCGGATTCGGAGCATGGCAATCCTGGCACTCCGGATAGTCACTCAGATCTCCACTCAGATGGGCCTGCCGCATTTTCTGCATCTTGTCGGAGTTCCAGAGGTCGAAGATGGACTGCTCACTCACGTTGCCAATGGGCTCGGACTGCCAGGTATGGCAGCAGGGAAAGAAATCGCCCTTGTAGTTGACAGTAGGCGGCCCTTGCCAGAGCTGGTAGCAGGGATGTCGACGACGTTCGTGGTGGATGCGCTCGTCCAGGGCGACCTCGGGAATAACGATCTCGTCTTCCTTGATCCGGACCTCGTCCACGCCTTCGATCGCCCAGATCTTCTGGAAGTCTCGCACCTGGTGGTTGTTTTCTGGCAGGCGCACCATCTGCATCACCACGAACAGGTCCGACTTCATTCGCTTCTTGAGCTCCAGGAAGCGCAGAATGTTTTTGCGAACCTTCTCGAACTTGGCTCCCTTGCGGTACTTCTCGTAGACCTCGGGCGTGGTCCCGTCGAAGGCGATGATCAGGTTATCGAGTCCCGATTCCAGCAACTCGCGTCCGCGCTTTTCGTTGAGCAAGGTGGCATTGGTGGACACTACGGTATAGATGTCTGCGTTGCTGCAGTATCGGACCATTCGACACAGGTCGGGATTCATCAGCGGTTCACCCCCACCCCAGGGGAAGACCAGCTCGGTCTTGCTGCTCACTTCGTCGATGATGTCTTTGAACAGCTGAAAGTCGAAATCCTGGGGCGGATAGTACCCCAGCTCGCGAGGACACATGGGGCACTTGAGGTTACACTTTCCGGTGTTCTCGATGATGAGTGTAATGGGATAGGCTTGTAGGTCGGACTGGCCGGTAAGGTAGCCCGTGGCGAGCCTCCAACGATTCTGTATCTGCGAGGTTTTCATGCGAAAATCAACCCTCACTCAAAAGCCTGCCTATCTTACCAGAATAGCTAGAGTGTGCAAGCTGGGACCCTTCTTCTCTCGGTGGTCTCAAGCCGAGAGTTTCTGTTGCCCCGAGTCCGGCGCAGTGCTATATTCCTGTGCCGGTTTCACCCACGGCTCTATGCGTTTTCCGCCCTTTTCTCGGAGACAGGAAACATGCCGGAAATCCGAATCGATCTCTATAGCGACACTTTGACCAAGCCGACCAAAGAGATGCGTGAGTTCGCGCTCTCGGCCGAAGTCGGCGACGAGCAAAGGGGCGAGGACCCCTCGGTCAATGTGCTGCAGGATATGGTGGCTGAAATGCTGGGAAAAGAAGCCGCCCTCTTCCTGCCCTCGGGCACCATGTGCAACGTGATTTCGTTCGTCGTGCACTGTAGGGCCGGCGAGGTGGTGCTGCTGGACCGTACGGCCCACCCCTTCATCGCGGAAGGTGGAGCCGCCAGCGTGGTCGGAGGTGTGGTGTTCTTCCCGCTGGATGGGGAGCGAGGGATGTTCAGCGTTCGGCAACTGGAGGAGGTGCTCTTTCCCCCGAGCCGCTACCGTCCCCCGGCTCGGCTGCTCTCGATCGAGCAAACCGTCAACCTGCCTGGAGGCCTCGTCTGGCCCCTGGAAAGGATTTGGGAGGTCTGTGCGACCGCGAAGGACCGCGGTTTGAGCACCCACATGGATGGAGCGCGGCTGTTGAATGCCTCGGTGGCAACAGGGATCAGCGTGGCCGACTATGCCCAAACTCTGGATTCGGTCTGGATTGATCTCAGTAAAGGCGTGGGTGCTCCGGTAGGAGCTGTCCTGGCTGGGACCAACGAATTCATCACTCAGGCCTGGCAGTGGAAACAGCGCCTGGGCGGGGCCATGCGTCAGGCTGGAATCATCGCTGCGGCTGGCATTTATGGATTGAGACACCAGATCGAGCGCCTGGCCGAGGACCATGAGAATGCGAAGCGACTGGCTCAGGGCATCGCCGGAGCTCCAGGCATCGGAATTGATCCGGGTGTCGTGGAGACCAATATTGTCCGGTTCAACGTGGACTATCCGGGACTGACGGCCTACGATTATGCCGATCGACTGCTCCAGGAAGAGGGTGTCCGTGTAAGTGTACCCTCCCCTGCTTCGATCCGTGTAGTGCCCCATCTGGGCATCAGCCGTGCAGACGTGGAGACCGCTGCTGCCTCGATCCGCGCCCTGGGAGAGCGGCTCACCAGCGAGAGTTGAAGCGCAGTTCCTCGGAGGAGATCAGGCCCTCTGGGCAAGGTCTCCAGCCTCCGGCTGTACCGATCTTTCGAGAAAGAAACTTCCGTCATCTCTAGCTCAGCTACGTGACGCCTGTAGGACGGGCACTCCTGCCCGTCGCTGTCCTCAACGGGCAAGAGCGCCCATTCTGCGGGTCGCTGGTATGTGTACCTTGGATATGCCTGGGAATTTGGAAGAATTTTCGTTCTCTTGATTACTTGTATTTTCGAGTTTGGGGCTTTAGCGTGCCTTCAAGTTGTTCAACAGTATTAAGGAGGATTTGCAGATGAACAGAGCGTGGAAACTACTGAGCATTCTCAGCCTGGTTCCTATCCTCACAACCTCCGGGATGATGGCAGCGGACGTGAATTTTCGGGATTGGCTCCCGA
>CAUZIZ010000081.1:0-23140 GCA_963579905.1 Acidobacteria bacterium UBA6911
GCGAACAACGCCCCTTTGCTGGCCTTCTTGTAGAGAGCAATCAAGCTGTAGAAAAAAACGCAACCAGCTGATCCAGAGACAAAATAGTGAAAAAAGACTTGACTTCAAACCTCAGATGTCTGGGCTACACGCAATAACGCCTTCGGCGTAGGGGATGTCCCCTTGAAGTCGCCTCCCCTGAATAATCCAGCGCAGCACCGAACCTGGTGAGCGTACCGAAGTCCAAGTTGTTGTACTATCCATCAGATCCATGAAAGGAGCATCTAAAGGAGCAAATTCGAACAGTCTACCGGCGCTCCTTCTCTGGGCATTGCTTGTCGCTGTCGGCTGTGGGAATCCATCGCCCCAGCCCCTTTTGCTGTTCGCAGCTGCGAGCACCACCGACGCGGTGGAAGAGCTGAGCCAGACTTTTCAGGCCAACAACGGGACCCGAATACGCACCAACTTTGCCTCTTCCTCAGCACTGGCTCAGCAAATCATTTACGGTGCCGATGCGGGCGTCTTCCTGTCGGCAAATGTCGAGTGGGTCGGCGCTCTGGAGAAGCAGGGTCTGGTTGCGGGTCGTGTGGATCTGTTGGGGAACCGCCTGGTGGTCATCGTCGCATCCGATTCCAAATTGGGCGTGAGGACGATTGAAGAACTGGCAGCGCTACCCTTTGACCATCTGGCACTGGCCGATCCCAGCGCCGCCCCGGCTGGGATCTACGCCCGGCAGGCCCTGGTCAACCTGGGCCTCTGGTCGGCACTCGAAACGAAAGTCGTGACCGGCGCCGATGTGCGTCAGGTGCTGGCCTACGTAGAGCGAGGTGCGGCGGAAGTAGGGATCGTCTACGCAACCGATGCCAACATCAGCGCAGGCGCAAGAGTCCTCTTCGAGGTCCCGGTGGAATCCCATGATCTCATCACCTATCCTCTGGTATTGCTTAAGGCGGCCCAGAGCAGTTCGGATGCTCAAGCGCTCTACCGATACCTTCAGTCCGCCGACGCTGCTGCGCTCTTTAGAAGGTTCGGATTCACTATCCATTCTCCGGCGGGCGACTCTCCATGACACCCAACATCCCCCTCCTGTCCGCCGAGGAATGGGCGGCACTGAGCTTGAGCTTTCAGGTAGCCCTGTGCGCGGCCTCGGCAGGACTACCAATCGCGGTGTTGACAGCGTACTGGCTGGCACGCAGCCGCTCGCCGATAAAGTGGATGGTGGATGCATTGGTCAACCTCCCGCTGGTGATGCCTCCGGTGGTCACTGGGTACCTGTTGCTGATCTGCTTTTCTCCCCGGAGCCCGGTGGGCGGCCTCCTGGCGTCCTGGTTTGGAGTCAAGATTGTCTTCGCCTGGACCGGAGCGGTCCTGGCGGCTGCCGTTGTCAGCTTTCCCCTGATGGTGCGAGCGATTCGGTTGGCCTTCCAGCAGACAGACCCTCGCCTCGAATCAGCTGCTCGTAGCTTGGGAGCAGGGCCGCTGACCGCGTTCCTCACGATCGCCCTACCCCTGGCCAAACGCGGGCTGATAGCGGGCTGGTTGCTGGCCTTTGCTCGCAGCCTGGGGGAGTTCGGTGCGACCATCATGGTAGCCGGCAACATCAGTGGTCAAACTCGGACCATGCCTCTAGCCGTCTTCTCGTTGGCCAACCGGGCAGAGGGAATGGATCAGGCGTGGCGGCTGGTTCTGCTGTCGATCCTGCTGGCCTGTCTCGCTCTGGGAGTCAGCGAACTACTGGAACGCCGCCACGCAGTGCACCAGCGTTAGATAGGTTGCAGGGGAGATTTCCCAGACGATGAGTCTTTTGGAATTCGAGTGCCAGCACCTCTACCCTGACGGGTTCAGCTTGGACTTGAGGTTGAACCTGGAAGCTCACTTCGCAGCTCTGTTCGGTCCTTCCGGAAGCGGGAAAAGCAGCATCCTTTCGATGATCGCTGGCCTGACAAGTCCTAAGGAAGGCAGGATCTGCGTGGCAGGTCAGACCCTTCTAGATACTGCGGCGGGTCGCTGTCTCCCACCCGAGGCCCGCAATGTAGGCGTGGTCTTTCAGGATTCGCTGCTCTTCCCGCACCTGACGGTCGAGTCCAATCTGCGCTACGGTGAGCGCTGGAGAAAGCACAAACGCCGCGCTCTCGACTTTGCACGAGTGATCGATGTTCTCGAGATCGCTGCCCTGTTAGACCGCTATCCTGAAGGCCTCTCAGGTGGGGAGCAACAGCGCGTGGGCCTGGGTCGAGCCCTCCTTAGTGGTCCCGAGTTGCTGTTGATGGATGAACCCTTGGCCTCACTGGATGCGCCTCTCAAGGCTAGAGTACTCGCCTACCTGGAGCGGGTCGTGTCCGAGTGGGGCATTCCCACGCTGTTCGTGACCCACGCTCAAGCCGAGGTACGACGGGCGGCAGACTGGGTCGTCCTGATCGAGAACGGTCGGCTCTTGGCAGATGGGATACCGGAAGAAGTATTGACCCGTCCGGAACCGTTGGGATGGACTGATTCGGCTGGGCCCGTCAACCTGCTCCGAGTCGAGGAGATCGAGGAACAAGCGGGACTTGCCATCGCACGAGTTGGTGGGCACAGGATTCAACTTCCAGCTGGTCCACTATCCCACCGTAGTCCCCTTTTCATCCAGTTTTCCCCGGCAGCAGTCGTCCTCAGCCGCAACGATGTTAAGGATCTGAGCTCCAGAAATCACCTGACCGGCCAGGTTCGGCAACTCATCCAGATATCCGGAGACGTCTTCGTCGCAGTGGATGTGGGCCAGATTCTCTGGGCAGTAGTCACCCCTGAGGCGGCCTCTGACCTCGAGCTCGCCATCGGTTTGGAAGTAACCTGTCTACTAAAGGTGCACAGTCTGAGTCTCATCGATTAGTCGTGGTAACACAGGACCGGATCATGGCTAAAGCCTTCATTCGAGAAGCCCGCTGAAGCGGGCTTGACTCTGATCCCGACCCTAAAAGGACCGGTCTATTACGCTTCGCGCCAGGCCGCTAGAGCGACCTAAACCCGCTTCAGCGGGCTTCTCGAATAGGGGCTTCAGCCACTTCAGAAGACCTCGCTCACACGAGTGATACGTTGATAAGTCTTCGTCGGACGGCTAACCTGAGCCCAGTACGATCGGTGCCACAAGTGGTGAATAAATCTCCCAAAATTGGTGACTTCCGGAGATGTTGGTTCAGGCTGTGCCCGGTGTTCCTGACCTCGGCTCTTTTTCTGACTGCGATTTCCGCGACCCCAAAGAAATCTACTTTCGATGGCTCATCCAGCCTGAACGATCGGGCCCTGGGTATTTTGGAACAGAGTTGCTGGACTTGTCACGGTGCTGCTCAGATGGCAGGCCTGGATCTGCGAACCCGAGAATCTGTCCTCAAAGGTGGCAGCCGGGGCCCGGCGCTCGTTCCTGGAGATTCTGACTCAAGCCTTCTTTACCAGGCACTCACACATCTAGGAAATCTCAAGATGCCGCCGGGTGAAACGCGGCTATCAGATGCAGACCTGGGAGTTCTCAAGGATTGGGTAGACCAGGGAGCCTCCTGGCCTGATGCCTTGGCAGAGACAAACGGAGCGGATACACGCTGGTGGTCCTTTCGCAAACCGCAGCGGCCTCCCGTTCCTGAGAACCCCAAGTACTCCAATCGAGTTCGAAATCCCATTGATAGCTTTGTCTTTGCCCGACTGAAGGCCGAGAACCTGGCACCAGCTCCCGAGGCCAGCAAACCGGAGCTGGTACGAAGGATGTATGTCGATCTCATCGGTCTTCCTCCCAAACCCGAAGGGGTCGATGAATTTGTGCACGACGCTTCTCCCCGAGCGTATGCGAAGCTTGTCGACCGCCTGCTCGATTCGCCGCAATACGGTGAGCGCTGGGCCCGGCATTGGCTTGACACCGTCCGCTATGCCGACAGCGGAGGCTTCGAGACCGACGAGTACTATCCCAACGCTTGGCGCTATCGGGACTACGTGATCAAGTCGTTCAATGAAGACAAGCCCTATGACCGCTTCGTTCAGGAGCAGATTGCCGCCGACGAACTGTGGCCCGACAACCTGGACCTATACGAGACCAGCTACGGCATCCGACCGGAGAAAGTGGAACACATGGAGGCGCTAGTAGGCACCAGCCTCTTCGGTTTCGGGCCCTCTATCGGCGAATCCGCCCTGGACGCGCCCAAGCTCCGCTACGAGCGCCTGACAGATTCGGTGGATACCACCGCCTCGGCGTTCCTGGGCCTGACCCTGGGCTGCGCGCGCTGCCACGATCACAAGTTCGATCCCCTCTCCCAAAAGGACTATTACCGGATGCAGGCCATCTTCGCGCCCTCGCACCCGGTGAAGGTTCCGGTCGTGACCAAGATGAGTATGTTCCACCGCAACGAGCACTACCCCAACGAGCACTACCCCAAGTACATCGCCCTGGACGAGCGTCGGCATGCACACGAGCTGTTCCAGGCCAAGGTGGAAAAGCGTCTGACCGAGACGATGAAGGCCGAGTTCCCCCCGGAGGTGCTTCGAGCCTATGAGGTGCCCGAGAAGGAGCGGACGGAGGAGCAGAAGAAACTAGCGGCTCCGCTGGAACAGGAGCTCGGCAAGCTCGCCCCTGGCACAGACTTCAAATGGCACGAACACCTGACTCCCGAAGAGATGGAGGAGCGGACCCAGCTGATGATGGCCATCGCCGAGAAGGTCTTGGAACTGCCGCTAGTGGACCCTTCTCACAGAGTCCGCTTCGACGGCTTCTATGACAATCCATCGGCGACGGTCTTGAGACATATCCAGACCGAGTTGATTCCCGAGGTCAGGGTTCTGGAAAGGGGTGATCTGGATCGCCCCCGCGAGAAAGTTGGCCCCGGTCTGCCTAGCAGCTTGGCAAGCGGGGTCAAGTTCGATGAAGAGAACCCCTACGGCCCACGCTACCGCAAGAAGCTAGCCCTTTGGCTGACCCGCCCCGACCACCCCTTGACGGCGCGAGTCATGGTCAATCGGATCTGGCAATGGCATTTCGGCAGGGGCATCGTGTCGACTCCTAACGATTTTGGCAGTCAAGGACAACTTCCTTCGCATCCTCAACTCCTCGATTGGCTAGCCACCGAGTTCGTTCGCCAGGGTTGGAGCCTCACGTCCATGCACCGGCTCATCCTTCACTCCTCCACCTACCGCATGACCAGTCTCTTCCATCGTGAGGGAAACGCCCTCGCTGACCCCGACAATGCCTATCTGTGGCGCGCCAATCGCAGACGGTTGGAGGCGGAAACTTTGTGGGACAGCATCCACTCGGTCGCCGGGAACCTGAATCCGAAGATGTACGGCCGTCCGGTGGCGCCCCCGCTGTCAGAGAATGAGTTGGCGGGATTTCGGCTCAAGTGGGCCTGGACCGTCCCCGCCGACCCAGCAGAGCACACCCGCCGGGGGATCTATATCCTGTCACGGAGAAACTTCACCTTCCCCATGTTCCAGAAATTCGATACCCCCGACCCGGCCGTCAGCTGTCCGGAGCGTTCCGTGACGACAGTGGCCCCTCAGTCCCCCTGGTTGCTGAACAACCAGGCTGTCTTCCGGCAGGCTTTGATCTTTGCGGGCCGTCTGATTCGGAAAGGTGGAGACGACCCCCCAAAATGGGTACGCCACGCTTGGGAGACAGCTCTGGGTCGAGGCCCCAGCGCTGACGAATTACGGGAGTCTCTGAAGGCGATCGCCAGCGCTGATGGAAAGGGCTGGAGCGAACTGCCAAAAGGGAGCCCCGCCGAACTCGAGAACATCGATCGGGCGCAAGCTCAGGGCTTGACCGAACTTTGCCTGGCGGTCTTCAATTTGAACGAATTCCTCTTCGTGGACTGATCACCAAGAGAGGCGAAGGATGAAGAACACATCTTGTCGGGGGCAGCTCGAAGTCACCTCCAGGCGTGACTTTTTGCGAACTTCGTCTTTCGGATTCGGGTCGCTGGCCCTGGGGAACCTCCTCCAGAACGAGCCCCTCATGGGAGCCGTCAGCAGATCTCTGACAAACCCTTTGGCCCCCAGCCCATCCCACTTCCCTGCCAAGGCCAAGAGTGTGATATTTATCTTCATGCAGGGGGGGCTAAGCCAGGTCGACAGCTTCGATCCCAAGCCAGCCCTGAAGAAGTATCATGGACAGCCTCTTCCACCCAGCTTCCGAACCGATCTGGAACTGGCCCAGATCCACCCCTATGAGTCCAAGCTCATGGCTAGCCGTCGCATTTTCAAGAGGCGGGGGAAATCAGGAATAGAGATTTCAGATCTCTTCGAAAATCTGGCCGGACATGCCGATGATCTGGCAATCTTACGGTCCTGTTATCACGAGTCATTCATCCACGGCCCGGCCCTGACTTATCTGAACACCGGAACCCTTCTACTGGGCGGCCCCAGCATGGGCTCCTGGGTCCTATACGGGCTCGGCAGCGAGACCGATAACCTGCCTTCCTATATCGTGATGACTGACGATGTCCTCCGATCCAGCACCTCCCTGTTTGGTACCGGATTCTTGCCAGCCATCTACCAGGGAACGCTGATCAACACCGAGGGGAAGCCCTTCCAGAACCTGAGTCCGCCGAACCAGATCGGCCCTCAACGACAGCGGGCACTCCTGGATCGAGTCAAGGGCTGGAACCGAAACCATCTCCAATCTCGTCCCGGGGACAGCCGCCTGGAGGCTCGGATCGAGAACTACGAACTGGCCTTCCGCATGCAGATGGCAGCGCCAGAGCTGATCGACCTTTCCCAGGAGCCTCAGCACCTCAAGAGAACGTACGGACTCGAGGAAGAGAAGACCCAGAAGTTCGGCCGCATGTGCCTGCTGGCGCGCCGCATGGTTGAGCGGGGTGTCCGCTTCGTTCAACTCTACAGCGATGGCTGGGACGCCCATGGCGAATGTGACAAGAACCACCTCAAAAACTCGGGGAAAGCCGACAAGCCCATCGCCGCTCTGCTTGAAGATCTCAAGCAGCGAGGGATGCTCGAGAGCACCCTGGTGGTCTCGGTAGGGGAGTTCGGGCGTACTCCGGTGATGCAGGGCAAGAACGGCCGCGATCACAATCCCTTTGGCTTCAGCGCCTGGATGGCTGGAGGCGGCATCCAAGGCGGCCAGGCCATCGGAGCCACTGACGATTTCGGATTCGTCGCCGTCGACGACAAGATTCATGTCAACGACCTACACGCCTGCATGCTGACCTTGCTGGGACTGGATCATCGCAAACTGACCTACTTCTCCCAGGGCCTGGAAAAGCGCCTCAGCGGAGTCGGAGAAGGCGGCGAGCGAGGTCCGGATCTGGCTCGGAGATTGACTGGAGGCTCGCTTGCGATACCCGCGTGAGCAGGTTTCCCTTACTGCCCTTCTGCTTTTGCTCCTGACTCCGGCTTGGGCCGAGGATCCGAAACCCAAAAGCGTCCCACCCTATGTGGGTAAGGTTGACCTGCCCCTGAGCCTGAAGACTTCCGAAGGAAGCCGTCTGGAGAAGGGCCCATTCGACCTTGAGTTGCGAGCCGAGGGTGGGAGCTATTCCCTCCACTTCATCTCGGCCGAGGGCATGAAGGCCGTCACCGCAGGAGAGCGAGAAGAGGGCCCCCCTGGGGAGGAGGAGATCGGATATCCATTGGTTGGGACCATCCACCTGCGTTCCACCTCCAATCCCGTGGGCACCGACGCGGAGCGCCATCACAGCAAGACCGGTCTACCCCAGTACCAGGAAGAAACCCGCCGCTGGGACGCTACCCTGCGCATGTATCGTCTCGATAGCCAGAATAGGATTTCGGTTCTATTTCACAAGAATCAGAAGCCGGACCCAATCCGAGCGAGGTTTCATCTGATTGTGGCTGATGTCTCCGATGGCCCCTGAATCCGACTCGAGGAACTCGACACTATGAAACGCTTGATCCCCTTGATCTCCCTCGCCCTGATCTCCATCGCTGCCACCACTCTCGAGCATCATGATGAAGAGTCCTCTGCTTCGACTTTGGAACTCGGTTCCAGATTGGAGCTATTCGTCGACGACTACCTCACCGATTCGATGGAGGGGCTGGAGTTGAAGCTCCACACCCCGGAGTCCGCTGGAAAGGCGATGGTATTCGACAAACCCTGGGAGGGAGTTACGAGCGGCAGTGAGGCCGTAGTCTTCCAGGATGGCGATCTCTACCGGATGTACTACAGGGGCAGCTCACATGCTGGGTATGCCCTGGAGTCGATCCTGGAGCCAGGCGAGGTGGTCGTCCCCGAACACCCTCACACCGCCTGCTACGCCGAGAGTCGGGATGGAATCCACTGGGCCCGGCCCAGCCTGGGGCTCATTGAATTCGAGGGATCCAAGGAGAATAACATCGTCTGGATGGGAACCGGATCGGCGTCCTTCATGGTCGTCAAGGACGTCAATCCTGCGGCGCCAGATCAGGAACGCTACAAAGCAGTGGGCCCGGACAAGGGAGGGCTTTTCGCCTTCACTTCGCCTGATGGAATCCACTGGAAGCAGATGCAGGAGGAGCCCATCCTCACCGACGGAGCCTTCGACTCTCCCAACCTGGCTTTCTGGGATACCGTCGAAGAACACTACGTCTGTGTCTACCGGGACTTCGCCAATGGAGTGCGCACTATCAGAACATCTACCTCCACCGATTTCAGAAACTGGACGACGGGTCAATGGGGGGATTTCGGCGAGGCTCCGCTGGAGCATCTGTACACCAATGCGACCTGGCCCTACTTCCGGGCCCCCCACATCTACCTGGCCTTCCCCCGACGTTTCCTTCCCTGGAAGACCATGAAGCCTTTCGACCAGGGCTCTATTAGCGGATGCTCCGACGCCATCTTCATGTCCAGCCGTGACGCAGTTCACTGGACCCGCTTTCTGGAAGCCTTCATCCGTCCCGGAATAGGCGTGCGCAACTGGGCCCACCGCACCAACACCCCCGCCTGGGGTCTACTGGCTACCCAGCCTGATGAAATCTCTCTCTTTATTCAGCGCGATTACACCTTCCCCTCCAACTACATGGAAAGGATGGTGATCCGCACCGATGGCTTCGTGTCCCTCCACGCTGGATACTCGGGCGGCGAATGGATCAGCAAGCCGCTCACCTTCGAAGGCGACAATCTGGTGCTCAACCTCGCTACCTCCGCAGCCGGCAGCATTCGGCTGGAGATACAGGATGCCGACGGAAATCCCATTCCGGGATTTGCGCTTGAGGAGTCCCCCCTGATCTGGGGAGACGAGATCGAACACCAGGTGGTCTGGAGCAGGAGCCACGCCAAAACCACTTCCGATAAACCGCTGCGCCGCCTGGCGGGCAAGCCAGTAAGGCTGCGGTTCATTATGAAGGACGCCGACCTGTTCTCTCTGCGGTTCCGGTAGGCACTGCCTGAGATCCAACACAGTTTTCAAGTAGCGCCGCAAACTGCGATCTTGTCGATTATAGAGAAGCGATAGCGTGCGCCTATTCTTTCCGGTCACTGACAACCTCATTCTTTTCATTCTGCTGGCTGCTTGGGTTGTCTGGATCTTCTACGACCGCAGGGACCTGCTTTCGTGGCGGAATCTGGATCTTCTGATGCTCTTCGCCTGGGTCCCATTGGGCTACTACGAATACGGCGACCTCGAGGTCACCACGTTCACGGGCTACTTGCCGCTGCTCTACCTTCTGCCACGGCTGCTGCTGCTGGCAAAGAGCAAAAGCCAGCCTTCCCTGGTGCCGATCCTGAGTGAGCGGGTGCTGCGGAACGGAATCTACTTCTTTACAGCCTTCGGGATCCTCCTGACCTTTGTGAATCCCTATCCTCTGTGGGAAATCGGTGAGAACAGCCTGCCAGTGTCATGGTGCTCTTCCCGGGTTGCTGCTGGGCAGTCGTCGCTTTGGTTCGCTCAGACGAAGTTCGCAATCTCGCCATGGTCAGCGGTGCCGTAATCGTTGCCTCCCAGATGTGGAAGGAGCATGCCCCGGGACGGTTCATCTTGTGGTTCCTACGATGATGTTCATGGCGAGCGCGACGGCGTCGAGGGCTCGCATCGACTTCAACTTCGATCTCTGCTTGGATCCGGATCAGGCTGCCTGATCCCGGGTCTTCGAAAGGACCGAAAATGGGCGTTGTCAAGAAAACCATGATTTTTCAGACGCTCAGACATTCGCGCCCGAGGACCCTCTTTTCATGGACTCGCCACCTGTCCCGATCGGTGATCGGGGCCCGCTCCCTCACGGTCACGGCTCTGTACGCACGCCGAAGCAACAGCGAGGCGGGAGCTTGACCCTTCCAACCTACAGGGGCTTTTGCTACAGCCTCTATTCTGGATCATTCGAAGTTTCCTTCTCCAATGGGGCCAGGGCTCCCTTGGGGTGGGACTAAGCTGAAATATCAACCACGAGGAGGCGAAAGCAGCCTTCGCCAGGTAACAGAGCCGTGACTGTCAGGGAGCGGGCCCGACAGGGATCATACCCCCAGGCGCTTCTAAGATTGCAGGCGTGCGAGCGGCCAGGGCCTCTGGGGGCGAGATTAACGAGGATCTTTGAAGGGAAGAACTCGCTTCGGATTCTCTACCAGGATCTGCTGGATCGCCTCGTTGCTGACGCCCCTGTTCTTGAGTCTGGGGAGAATGTTCTCCAGGATATGGCCGTAGCCGTAGCCGCCGTAGTGGACCAGATCGCACTGGAAACAGCAGTCCTGAGCCACGGTCACGGAACTGGCATAGCCGTCGGCCACCAATCCCGAGATGATGTCGATCCTTAACTCGTCAGGGGGATGCTGACGACCGGCACCGGCGAAGTACATGTCGCGGCCGAAGGTGTCGAATCCCAGCATGCAGCCGGTGTCCGCCAACTTCTTGTAGGAATCCCTACTTTCGCGGTACCGGTTCTCGATGTGGCTCATGATGATTCGGTTCGGATCAACGCCCTCCTCTTTCATGAACTCCACCAGCGAGAGGGGCGAGTCATGATCGTGGCCGGGATGGATCGAGATAGGAGCCCCGGTCCTCAAGTGAGCTCGGGCAGCAGCCCTGAATGTCTTCTCCTCGTTGGGATGCAGCGGCCAGGAAGCTCCGATTTCACCGATGAGTCCTGATCGGACTCCGTCGATACCCTCAGTTACATTCTGGACGATTTCTTCCTCGATGTCCTTGATTGACTTGGAATCCATATCAGGTGGGTGGGAAGGGTATATGTAGTAGCCGCTTCCGGCGATAACGTTGGCCCCGGTGCGTTCGGACATCCTCTTCAGGCCGACCGGATTGGGGGCGATACCGTTGATGGTGCAGTCGACGATGGACAGTCCTCCCAGGTCTCGGTAGATCTCCACTTCCGAGGCGATGATATCGTCGTCGTAGGATCGGAGATTGGTCCAGGAGTTCATGGTGTTCTGCTTCACCCAGAATAGATTGGATAGGGTCAGTTCCTCTTTTGTGAGGCGCTTACCCTTTTCATCCTGAGGCTCCTGGTAATAGCAGGTCAGATCGAAATACAAGTGCTCGTGAATCAGGGTTACGCCCAACTCGTCTGGTTCGATGGGCCCGGTGACGGTCTGAACCTTTCCGCGAAGCTCTTCAAGCATAATGTCCCCTCCTCTAAGAAAAATCCACTTTAGTACAAAGGCTCCAAGAACTCAATTCTCAAGATCGCCGAGCGCGCGGAGACTACCGCTACGTTCCAGCTCACTGGCCGTCCACCGAGAAAGGTCCGTCGACCTGCTTCACTTCGATCCCCGAAATCTGTACGTTCGCACCAAGGGGCGGAGAAACCACGTCCAGGGCGGTCACGGCGATTACCTTTCCGCCCAAGCCCAATAATTCGACCTGCCCGGATAGGTACTGCTCGGGTAAATCAAGGATCTTCTCCCAAGGAAAGAACGCCTGTTGGCCGAAAACCTCAAAATCCGTTGTTTTTTCGATAATACCATCGGAGACGGGGTCGTTGAGCGTCACCTTCCTCCTCAGGCTGCGTCGCTTGAGAGTGACGCTCTGTGCTCCATCCTCATCCAGATCTATCACCTCGACGTCGTTGGCGGGGAAAAAAGCCTGGTTGGCCAGAAGAATCTCGCCTGACCAACCTTGATCGGGATTCGTGTTCGCAATCAGAAAATCAACCTCGTAAGTGGTTCCGTCGACAAGCTGTCCAACGACGAATTGTGGCCAGACCAGCGCATCCGGCGAGACATTGTTCTGGGCCTAGCAGATTGGCGTGATTGTTACGAGCAGGACGCCACATATAGGTAGCATCCATCGCGGTGTGCTTCGGCAGGTCATCTCGACTCCTCCATTCGGTTGGTCCAAGCTTGAAGCTCGTCTAGGATCAAGGGCGCAACACAGCCTGATGTCGTCGAGATGCTATCCATCTCCGTCAGAAAAAGCAAAAGCCACTGAGGGAGCGAGGTAGGAGCCCACTCGGGCAGTCGCCTTTGGGGTGTCTCTGTGATAAGAAAAACAGAGCGAAAGGACGACATGATGATATTGAAACACTCTTCCATGTGCAGCAGACTACTTTGTTTCGTTACAGTCTGGGCAGCAATCTCCGGTCTCCACCAGGATCTCTTTTCTGCCGAACCCACGGTTTGGATCCGCCATTCTGGGTTTGCGGACTTCTCCAAGGGCACCTTTGGTGACAGCGGCCGGAACACCTACGTCTCGGCTGCTGGTCGCGTCCAGATGATTCATCGTTGGGACCTGAATCGGGACGGATTCCCGGATCTGGTCTTCACCCAGGACGAACACTCTCGCTCCGAGACTCCCGACGCCTTCGTCTATCGGAACGATCGGGGAAAGTTTGCCTCGCTGTTCCCCCCGCTGTGGCAGGACCATCCTCGGTTCTCACTATTGGACGGAATCCTCCGCGATGAGAAGCAGGTCCAGAGACTCCCTACCCTGGGAGGGGGGAAAAGCCGATTGGCAGACCTGAATCGAGATGGCTGGTTGGATCTGGTTTTCGTGAATCTGATCCACAACTACAGCCATAAGCTGAATGCCTACATTTACTGGGGTGGTCCCGGCTTTAGTCAGAGCCGGCGCACAGAGCTGCCTACTTCCTTCGCCCATGGACTGGATGTCGCCGACCTCAATGTCGACGGCTATCTCGATCTGGTTTTCGCCAATCGGGGAGACTACGAGTGGGAGCCCCGCTTCGGCCCCCGAGACAATCGGGAGTCCTACATCTACTGGGGAGGAGCGACAGGTTTCAGTCCCAAGCGACGCCAGTCGATTCGGACACACAATGCCCTGGACATTGCGAGCGGCGACTTCGACGGTGACGGATCCGCCGACCTCGCCTTCATCAACGCTCCTCGCAACCAGAGCTCCAGCCTCTCTATCTACTATGGTCAAGCCGGCGAATTTCCACTCGAAAAAAGGGTAACCCTTACCCAAGAAGGCGCCATAGGCCTGCGCACCCTCGAACTGAACGGAGATAAAGCGGCCGAGCTGTTCCTGGCCCTGGAAGGGCAGTACTCTCTGGTTCTACCCGGCGGACGGAGAGAAGAGCCTTCACTTGAGGACGCCATCCGTCTGCCTGTTGCCGGAGCCCAAGACGCGGCAGCTGCTGACCTGAATGGCGACGGAGTAGTCGATTTGGTAGTGGCAAGTACCGAGACGACTTCGATTGTCTTCTGGGGATCGCCAGCAGGTTTCTCTCGCGACCAGTCTACCAGTTTGCCGACGCTGAGAGCCGTCGGACTGGCCTTGGAGGACTTCGACGCCGATGGAGGAGCAACGGACATCGTCTTCGCCAACCACCAGGACGATCAGGGTCACGACGTTCCCTCTTACATTTATTGGGGGAGTCCGGAAGGGTACGCGCCCTATCTGCGATCCGAGATCCAAGGGTTTGGCCCTCTCTCAGTGGCAGCCGGCGATGTGGACAACGACGGAAGGCCTGACATTGCCCTTCTCAATCACCTCAGCGGGAAATACCCAGATCCTCTGACAGCACAGATCTTCTGGGGGAACCGACACGGACACTACTCGGCTGCTTCCATGACGGGACTCAGAAATGTCGGGGATGGTCAGGTTACAAATGCGGATCTGAACGATGACGGATATCCCGACCTGGTCTTCATGTCGGTGATCTGCTGGGGTGGTCCGGAAGGCTTCGACGAGAAGCGGCGTACGCAGTTGGCAACCGGAAGAACCCTGTTGGGGAGCCGGACAGCCGACCTGAACCGGGACGGTTACCTTGATTTACTTTGCTCCAAACGAAGACCCGGTCAGGATGATTCCGGAGTCATCTACTGGGGTAGTGCCGAAGGCTTCGACGCTGAGCCCCGAAAGGAGTTCCCGTTGCCCGAGGCGACTGTTCATCCGACCCTGGCAGACCTGGATCGGGACGGTTTTCTCGACATGATCAACGCCTCCATCAGCGGTCGCTCCAGCATCCTCTGGGGCAGCGCTTCAGGGTTCAGGGAGATAGACGGATCGCTGCCACCGTCATTCAGACCCGACCCAATCAATTCTCTACGAATCCAGTGGCGCCCCTGCCTCCGCAATCGATTCCCTAGACAAACGACATGACCCTAAATCACGCTGCGGTATCAAGCATAGTTGTTCTCTTCAGGGGAGGCCGACTGCCTGCCTGGCATCGCCTCGCTCCTTCCCAGCGCCGAGAGTACGAGCAGGAGCATGTGGACCTGATGCTTTCCGTTGCGCGCCAACATCGAATGAAGAGCATGGAAGGGTTCCGTTTGATTGCGCCGCAGGAGCGGTGGGAGCGATTCTGGATCATCGAGTTCCCCAGCCTGGAGGGAGCCGAAGCCTGGATCGAGGCTGAGATGGCTCCTCCCTATGGTCTCTACGGATTTTACGAATACTACCTATCGCGGCCCTTCCGTCCCGATGAGTTCTCCACCTGGGTGACACATCCTCGTCTTACTTCCTCTTCAAAGACGGTGGCGGATCCCCACCAGATTCCGTCTCTTGAGGTCGACCTCAGCGGCATCGTGGTGCTGCTGTTTGGACGATCGCTGTCAGGATCGGACGCAGTCGATCCGAGCGTCCGAGGCGACCAGGAACACATCGATCTGATGAAGGGGATAGCCCGAGAACATCGGATGATGCGATTGGAGGCCTTCCAACTCATCGATCCTCAGCCGGACTGGCATCGAGCCTGGGTGATGGAATTTCCTGACCTGGCCGGCGCCGAAGCCTGGATCGACGGGGAGATCCTGCCACCCCACGGTGCCTACTCCAACAAGATCATGTACCTCGCCCGCAGGTGGGCGCCAGAGTATTTTTCCAGTTGGGTAACGAGCTGAGGATTCTCGTCCTTCTCGACCAACGAGCAGTCTCAGGGACCTTTCAAGACCAGCGGATCACGCAATGCCGGTAAAACCCATCGTGGTCACCAGTAGATGCCTCGGCTTCGATTCCTGTCGCTACAACGGAGACATTGTCGAAGCCCCCTTTGTCCAGAAGCTAGCCGACCACGTCCGTTTCCTTACCGTTTGTCCCGAGGTCGAGATCGGCTTGGGCACTCCGCGAGATCCTATCCGCATCGTTGCCGGTGAGGGAGGCCGGCGCCTGATCCAGCCAACCACGGGACGGGATCTGACTCAAGGGATGGAGAGCTTTGGCCAGGACTATCTGGATTCTCTGTCAGCCGTTGACGGCTTCATACTGAAGAGCCGATCCCCCAGCTGCGCGATAAGGGACGCCAAGATCCACCTGTCAACGGAGAAGAAGGACGTTGCTGGCAGGGGATCGGGGCTCTTCGCCCAGGCCGTGCTGGAACGCTTCCCCTACGCCGCCATCGAGGATGAGGGGCGACTGACCAATCCTCGAAGTCGAGAGCATTTTCTGACCCAGCTCTTTGTCCGGGCTCGCTTCCGACTCGTGCGTGAAGCCCCGACGATCCGGCGGCTGATCCAGTTTCAGGCCGAGAACAAGCTCCTGCTCATGGCCTACAGCCAGACCAAAATGAGACTCATGGGACAAATACTGGGACGCTGCGATGAGGAGAAGCTGCTGACCACGTTGGAGGACTATGGTGACCAACTAGGAGCCGCGCTAAGCCGAGCACCACGGCATACCTCGAACATCGATGTCTTGATGCACGGTTTCGGCTACTTCTCGGATCATCTGTCGAGCCGTGAAAAGTCGTCTTTCCTGAGCGCGCTAGAGTCGTACAGAGAGAAACGAATTCCTCTGGGCAGGGTTGCTGCACTTCTAGAAACCTGGATTGCTCGCTTCCGCAACGATTACCTGGCGAGCCAGACCTTTTTTTATCCCTACCCCAAGGAGCTGGATCTGAAAGAGGACGTCGCATGCTGACCTTCGGCGTAGCGGTGGGCTCCAGGCCGCCGTCCGTCGAGCTAGCCCAGAGCTAGCCCGATATACTTCGGCCTGGAAGCCAAAGCTACCTCAGAGACCGACTCTAAGAATCTGCGCAAGAATAACTTGGTAGAATTGGCGCTCAGATTTGCACCAGATTTGGCCGCGGACGATTGAGCGAAACCGCAGGCGTAGCGGGGTCTACGTTGAGGATTTCGCGATTGAGGAGCGGCCGAAGATGGTGTGAAGATGAGATGCCAAAATACCAAGTTATTTTTGCGCAGACCCTAAGGGGATTGGGACGATTTCTGGATTTCAAAAGAGTAGAGCTTCGCGCTCCTGAGACGGAACCGCAAGCGGAACGGTTTGTTGGATTTCATTCCCAGGGTCGCCTGCCCGTTCCAGGTGACCTGCTGCATCAGCTGATCGCCGAAAAGCGGATCGCACTCTCCGAGAGTTCGTCCCTCGATTCCTTCGACTTCGACACCAATCGATCCGGTGCGACCGGTTTCGAAGTTAAGCCAGAGGCGATCTCCCTCGCTGATCAGCGAGTGGGTTATAAACCTCCCCTCTTCGTCGGCCACAAGTGCACCTCGACGTTGTTTCTTCCAGACTGCAAAGGCGATTTCGCCCAGGGGTCCGAGCCGGGGGAATTTGTGGGGAACGGAAAACCCACTGTACGGAAGGACGACTCGATCACCCGAAATCTCCGACAGCCCAGCCCCTGGGAAGATGCAGCCGCCATCGAACTCACCTTCGAGGCCGGGCTCCAGAACCGCACCACCCGGAAGGAAATTCCAGACGCGGCCTTCCATGCTACTGGCGACTCGCATGACACTGGTGTCGGTGTTCCGATGGTAAATCATGGGGAACATCAGGTGCATGGTGCGGGTGCCTGGGTAGATCGACCTTCCGTTGGTGTAGTAGTCGACCCAGGGGGGATCCCCAGCATTTGGGAGCATGATCATCTCCGGATGCGGCCAGCGCCGAAAATCGGGGGTCTCGGCCCGGCCGATCATGCGACGTCCCATCACACCCATGCGGAACTAACCCACATAGCGCTGCAAACTCTCATCCCAGTAGGCCGTAGTCCCGGTGTCGCTGACGTGGCCCATCACCGGCTCGTCCAGCTCGCGCCAGCGAATTCCGTCGGGGGAAACCGCTGCCATGATCCCGGTCCCGTCGCTAGCAGCGACTGTAACGGACTCCGGGCGAAGGGCACGAAGTCTGTCCACTGTCTCCTTGTCAGTTGCGGACTGGTACAAGGCCTTGAAGCGCTCGGCCGGGGGCGCTTGGGGATCGACGAAGATCGCGGGGCCGTGGATCCCATATTTGCAGACTCCGGGTCCCAGGACGATGTTGTTGGCCTTGCTGCCACCGAACTCGATCTGGCCTAGAGATGGCTTGGTGTAGTTCACCCCATTAGCGGACTCCGCGTAACACACCATGTAGCCCTCGGAGCTCCGGCCTCGGCGAAAGGTGGTGGTGTTATAGAAGAGGAGGTACTTTCCCTGATAGCGGATGAGGTTGACATAGGGGGTAAAGAACTCCCAGGGCTTGTCGTTTCTGATCACCGGACCCAGCTTGGTAGCTCGAACCAACTCAAGTCGAATTCCCGATGGGACATCCACCGGGGTAACCTCGATATTCGAGTTGATGTCCGATGAATAGGCCTCAGGTCGGTCTCGCTGAATACGCTTTCCCTTGTAGGTATAGCTGGTGTGACCTGGATTGACGTAGCGCTAGTCCACCAGGAGGTGAGAACCTGGATCGAGCCGGTAGGCCCGTCCATGGTATCCGTAGGAGTAGATGGCCGCACGCTCAGGAGCTTTGAAGCCAGCGTCTTTGTCCTGACCACCCCCTGCGGTCACAACGGCGGAAAAGGACGCCACCAACACAAGCAAGATCGCGCTGAAGTAGCGGTGGGCTCCATTCCGCCGGTGGTCGAGCCAAAGGCTCGACAGGAAGAACTTCGGCCTGGAGGCCACCGCTACGGCCGGAAGCTTTGGCTGAGTGCGGGGAAAATATGCTGTCGACCGGTCGCTACTTGGAACGTCAATCCGCCGTCGCTGCCCCCAGGGGAATCGCATCTAGCTCAGTCACTCGGTGAGCCTGACGCCTTCGTTCGACGACGAAATAGAGACAGGGGACGAAGGCCAGAGTGATCAGGGTGGAGGTAGTGAGCCCACCGACGATGACCCGTGCCAAAGGCGCCTGAAGCTCAGCCCCTTCTCCCACTCCCATGGCCAGGGGAAGCATGGCGAAAATCGTGGTCGTCGTCGTCATGATGACCGGGCGCAGTCTGCGCCGGGATCCTTCCAGCAGGGCCTCGCGGAGCCCGAATCCGTGCTCACGGCGCAGCAAGTTGACGTAGTCCACCAGAACGATCGAGTTGTTGACCATGACGCCTACCAGGACGATGGAACCCAGGAAGGAATTCATGTTCAGGGTGGTTCCGGTGAGGTAGAGGGAAAGAGCCACGCCGATGAAACCGAAAGGTACCGCCGTCATGATCACCAGTGGATGCAGAAAGGACTCGAACTGAATAGCCATGACGGCATAGACCAGGAAGACGGCGATCAGAAGACCTATCAGAAGATCCCAGAATATCCTCTGCTGCTCCTCATACTCTCCACCGATAGCCAGAGTGAAACCCTCGGGCACGGCGATGCTCTTGAGCCCCTCCTGCAGATCGGCCACCACATCCCCCAAGGGCCGGTCGCCGAGCCCGGCGTTGACCTTGACGATTCTCTCCTGATTCTCTCGTGAAATAGAGGTTGGCCCCTCGGTCGGAACGATCTGAGCCACCGATGAAAGAAGCACCAGCTCACCGTTTGAGGCGACAATGGGAAGTTGAGGTAGCTGCTGGATGTGAACCCGGTCATCGGGACGCAATTGGACGCGGATATCGTACTCGTAGCCACCCTCTCGAAAGCGGGTAGTCACCTTTCCCAGTATGTAGTGTTCCACTGCCTCAGCCACGTCCGCTCCTCCCAGACCCAGCTGGGCCAGGCGCTCTCGATCGGCATAAACCACGCGCTCCATCTTCCCCGGTTCCCGGTCAATGGTGGCGTCAGCAACCCCAGGGATCTTTCTCATCATGCGAGCTGCTTCCATCGCCAGCGCATCCGCTGTTTCCATGTCGTGTCCGCGAATATCCACGCTGAGCCGGTCCTCGCCTCCCCGCATGACGCGCACCAGGATGTTGCCGCTGCCGAGACGAACCCGATGCTTAGAACCAGGCATGCCAGCGATCGACTTGCGCACGGCGGCAGCAATCTCCTTGATGGGCCGCTCCCGAGCTCCGACGGGTACCAGCGTGATCCGCAAAGATCCCTGATTAGAGGTGCCGGCTCTCCAGCTGCGATCGGGTCCTGCTACGGTCATGATGTGCTCGACTTCGCCGGGCTGTAGAATGCCCTTGATACGCCGCTCCATCTCCAGCACCACCTGCTTCGTCGTCTCGAGCGGAGTACCTATGGGGAGCTCCACCGAAACATCCACCCGTCCCTCGTCAGCCTCGGGCATCAACTCGTATCCGATTGAGGGGACCAGAAGAAGAGCACTTGCCAGCAGCAGTATTGAGAACGCGATGGTCACCCAGGGATGGAAGAGAGCCCTGCGAACCATTCCCCCGTAGAGATTTTCGAGCCCGCCCAGACTGCGCTCGCCCAGGTCATACAGGTGTCGAGTCCAGCCGCTTTTCCCGCCGGGCCGTCCCTTGAACACTCGCGCCGTAAGCATGGGGACCAAGGTAAGGGCGACGGTCAGGGAGCAGAAAAGTGCAAAGCAGACGATAACTGCCATCTCCTTGAAGAAGATTCCCGCAAATCCGGGAACGAAGACCACCGGGAAAAAGACGGCCAAAGTGGTGACGGTTCCAGCCACGACGGCGGCGGCGACTTCGCGGCTCCCCTGCACCGCCGACTCGTTGAGCTCCATCTGCAGCTCTCGCTTGCGGTAGATGTTCTCCAAGACCACGATCGAATTGTCCACCAGCATTCCGATGCCTAGAGCCAGCCCTCCGAAGGAGATCACGTTCAGCGTGAATCCGTAGAAATACATGAGGGAAAAGGTGGCCAGGACACTGATGGGGATGGCGGTCGAGATGATCAGAGTCGAGCGCCAGTCGCGGAGGAAGATCATGAGAATGATCACCGCCAACAGGGCTCCTAAAAGGGCACCCGACTGGACGTTGGACACCGACTTCTTGATGAAGTCAGCGCTGTCCATGATCACGGAGAGATGGAGGCGGCCTGCGAATTCTTCATTGATCCGTTCGACCTCCTCCCGAAGTGCGGCGACAACTTCAATAGTGTTGGCATTGGATTGTTTCGCTATCCGCAAACGGATTCCGCCTTCCCCATCGATCCAGAGCTCACTCCGGACTTGTTGAAAAGAATCCACGACCTCCGCCAGGTCGCCGACGTAGATGGGTCGGCCTTGACGGTAGGTCACGACGGTACCGGCCAGGTCGTCGAGATTCTTGAACTCACCCGAAGCCCGAATGATGACCTCTCGCTGATCATCCAGCATATCTCCGGCGGAGACATCCCGATTCTCTCGAGCCAGAGCCCGGCTCACGTCCTGTGCGCTAATGCCCAGCGACGCCAGGCGTCTGGCATCCAGCCGCACCTGGATCTCTCGAATCCGTCCCCCTCGGACCTCGACCGCCGCCACCCCCTTTACTCGTTCCAGCCGGCGCCCCAGCGTCTCCTCGGCCAGATAGCGCAGTCGGCGGATGTCGCCTCCACCGCTCAGTCCCAGATACGCCACCGGATAATCGGACAGGTTGAACTTCCAGACCGTCGGGGCCTCTGCCTCCTCCGGGAGCCGATTTCGGATGCGATCCAGCATGGTTCGCACATCGTTCAGCACCTGGTCTAGATTGACCCCCCACATGAAGCGAAGCGATACCCGGCTCAGCCCCTCGGAGGAGACCGCCTCAATTCTCTCAAGGCCCTCGATGGTAGACACGGCCTGCTCCACCGGACGCGTGATCAGGTTCTCCATTTCTTGTGGAGCTACCCCCTCATAACGGGTCGTGATGGAGATGCGGGGAAAGTCCACCGAGGGCATCAGATCTACGGACAGACGCTGTACCGAGATATAACCGAGGACGATGACCGACAGAAAGAGCATGCCGGTGCCAACGGGTCGGGCGACTGCGATGCGAGCTAGACTCATGGTTTGACTCCCTTGGACTCCCTACTCTGCGCCGAAGGTGGCCACGGCAACCCGGGCCCCATCGCCCAGGTCCTGATGTCCGAACACCAGGACCAAATCCCCCGCCGAAAGTTTTCCTTTGACAGCCACGCGATCGTCCTGTCGCCCGAGGAGGTCCAGTGGGATCCAGCGAGCCACATCCTTCGCCGCTATAAACACGCCCTGGGTCTCAATCCCTCGAGTGTTGACCCGCTTTAGAACGGCAGCGCCAGGCACGATGGTTCCGTCGATCGTTCCTCCAGCGACACGGACTTGAGCGTACATCCCCGGACGAAGGGAGAGAGTGCTCTCGCCCATGACGCCCTCGACGGCCACGGTTCGATTGCTTCGGTTGACTTCGCTCGACACCCTCTTCACGGCTCCGGTGAAGGTACGGGATTCCGTGATCTGGGTGGTTAGCTGGAAGGAAAGCCCAAGCTCGACCAGAGATAGCTGCCCCTCCGGAACCCAGAATCGAATCCTCAAAGGGCCGCTCTTGACGAGCCGTATAATGGGAGTTCCGGGCTGGACGAAGGTCCCCGGGTCCAGATAGCGCTCACCGACGGTTCCTGCGAAAGGCGCGCGGACCTTGGTTTCCTGGATCTGCTGTGAAAGGAGATCGACCCGAGCCTCCGCTTGCCGCTTCTGAGCAGCCATGGCTTTGAGCTCGGCCTTTAGCGCCCGGACCGAAGATCGATCAGATTCGATTTGCTGGGCGCTGATCAGCAGTTCTCGAAACAGGCGCTCCATACGCTCCAGTTCCCCTTCCGCCACCCGCAACCGCGCCACCACGCGCTGACTGTTTGCCTCTACGACCTCGACCTGGACCTGGGCCACCTTCAGCTGGTTCTGAAGGTCGCTATCGTCCACGATCGCGACTACTTCGCCTCCCGCAAGGGTGTCTCCAATTCGGACTTCAACCGTGTTGAGACGACCGCTGATCTTAGAAGCTAGATCGCTGGTGTCGGCGTCCAGCTCGCCAGGGTATTGTGAAAAAAGTTGGAGCAGGCCCTGTATCACCGGCGCCGCTCGCACCGGCGTGGCCTGGACCGAGTCTGCCTTGGGAACCGGGGGCGCTTCCGGGGTAAGATAGAGTTTCCAGAAGAGAAAAGCGAAGCCGGCGGCACTCACGGCAAGAAACAGGACAGGGAACCAGCTCCGACGGCGTGGACCAGCTGTGGCTTCCCCTCCTCCTGCGGGCCGGTCCGAGGAAGTCCTCTCAAGGGAAGGAGGCGTTGAGCTGTCCATGATCGTCGGTTTCGGATTTTATCAGATATCGAATCGAATCGAGATGAGAATTTACACGCGCATGAGAGACCAACTTAGTACAGCGTTTCATAAATACGGTCACGTTTGTGGCGAGCGCGTCGGTGTCGAGGGCGCAAAGCGAGGACGAGGCGATGCTCGGTATCGTAGAGGAGGAGCGACAAAGCCATCGGGCCGTCCCGTCGTCACCCGGAGGGTAGATGGGGGTTGTGGACGATCTCTGCGTTGGTCGTCGTCGAAGATGGCAAGGCATCGTCTTCCTCCTCCTGCCTTGATCTCGCCTCACAAGCCCCATCTGCAAACGTGATCGTATTTATGAAACGGTGTGCTTAGTTAGTTCTCATCCGGGAACCCCCGTTTTTTCGGGCTCCATCAGCGGTTTCCTGGACAATGCAGGGTGTCGGACAGTGACTGCCCTGCGTTTTAGAGGAGGGTTCGCAAGCTGGGCCTCGAACTCCCGC